>NZ_VTXF01000030.1:0-71607 GCF_013114585.1 Vibrio sp. 99K-1 | reverse complement strand
CAGATGTGTATAAGAGACAGGGTTAGTGATAAGCATGAAAAGAAAGCCTGCACTCAAAAAAAGATTGAGGAGACTTTTGACGGCCAGCTTATCCCGTTTAACAAACGGGTCCATGATGAAGGGTCTCCTTAGAAAATCCAATAGCGACGACAGGCTGAGGGGGTACGCTTAAAGAGGGCGGGGCTGACAAAAGAAGCGCCCCACCAATAAAGTGACAGGGTAACTATATTATCGCCGTATTGTGATTTGATGTAACGCAACCCCCCAAACCAAGCCAGCGATAACGTCAGCCCTATCATTTCGTGTTTAAGCCAGAATGAGAGGCCAAAAATGCAGAGGGCAGGCACGAGTTCATCAACAGGGAACCCGAGCCAGCGGCGACCTTTGTTCATGTGTTTTGGGATAGAGAAAAACTGATGAGGGTCTTCCATTGTGACTCCTTAACCTAAGCCGACGAGTGGCGCTCCAACATTCCACAAGACTGAGCCACCAATGAACCCGCCAACGGCCGCAAACCAGTTACGGCTCATCAGTCCAGTGACGACCGCCCCTGCAAGCCCAGTCCCCAGCATGGCGGTTTCAACCGCAGAGCCTTTGCCCGCCGTGTCTTTCATGGCTTGCTTACCTGACGCGAAGATATCGGCAGCCAGAGCAGGCTGAGTGATAAGAAGTGTCGAAACAGCAACGCCAAGCCCGACAAGGAGGGTGCGCTGGGTGCGTGTTTTCATAATAAGTATCCTTATTGAGTGATAAAATTATCAAGTACATGGTCAGGATGGAGGGAAAGGGGGCTCCCTCCCACATCCTTAAGAAAACATCGAAGACTTCGCGTACTTCAAACCACGATTACGGCTCACATGTTGCTTCCAATTTTGAGCGCTAATGATGGTGTTCTTAAGCTTCCGATAACGTTTTTTACAAGCATTATTTGAAGTTGGGAGAGTGAGACGATTAACTGACTGAGCTTGTTTTTGAACCGCGACCAAATGAACACCCTTCCAACAGAAAGGAAATGCAAGGTGCCCAGTAAAAGGCAACAAAGCGGCAAACGCCATGTGTTCACGCCCAACCGTTCCCAGTTCTTTGACGCTGACAAAATCCCCTTGTTCAACAAAGTGGCCTAATAAACTCGCGGCCTCATCTTCACGACAATATCCGTAGATAATTTGCATCGTCCACACTCCTTGTTAGGGCATTGTTTTGTTCTTTTAAAAAAAACAAAACGATGGGCTCTCTTTCAAGAGCCGTGCTACAAACTGGCTTGAGCATTCTTGTAGTAGAAGGCGCACATCCAAAGGATGTGGTGTCTGGTATTCCCAAGTAACTCTATTTCACCACTCAACCAGCATGCTTAATTGAGTAGAAAAACAGCCTTGGACGTCGCCCCAGAGAGGGCTCCTGAATTTGTTAGGCATATTACGCAGGCCTGCGCCCCTCTGCGGCGCTTTTTGCAATAGTGAAGGCAGCCCACCTTCGAGGCCATCTGAGGTAATAATCCCAGACGGCAATCTGATTCGTTACAGCGACCAATTAGGAAAACGTTTGAGGTGATCTTCTAATCGAAGTTTCCCTTCGCGCTTTTTGGCCCGCTCTGCTCTTTTCGCCGAGAGCGTTAACGTTTTATTCGCCTTTGATGAAAGATTAAAAGCGATACCGACTTCCTTGTTCTCAACCATACATTCTGATTTAAAATTCATACAAAAGTCTTCCTAAATAGAAAAAACCGAAACGCTCTCGTTCAGACCGAAACATCAATGAGTCATGTAATCGCTCACTGGCGTCTAATTTTGTTGGGTTTGTGACTGACTTATCATTTCTTGAATTTAACATAATGTAAATAATACGCATAACAACAAACTATTGATTTTAATAGAAATTAAATGATATTTAACGTAGGGCTTGTTTAAATTTTATATAATTAATAGATTAATTATTTTAATTTCCACATCTCAATATGCTATAAATTTTTCTAAGGTTATTTTTATCTTTTTGTTATTTATGGATTTTTCATACCTGCGCATTATTTACATTATGTTAACAATTAACCATCAAGAGAGCATTTTGAGACTTCGAGATTGAAATCTCAGGTGACGACACGCTATAATTGCCTGAGGTCTATAAGGTTAAAACACACAACATTGCTCATTAACCTGTAGTGCCCAATGTTGTGTGTTTTTTCTAGGATTTAGAGTGTGTTAGAGGTGGTACTCTGACTATATAGCACTCGCAAAAAAGCCGTCTCCCCAATAGTAGACGGCTTTTTTGTGTCTAAAAAACCAGCGTTTGATTTCTTTTATCGGTTGAGATAGCGTGAAATTTCACCGTTTGGACGACCAATCCAAACACCCCAAAAAACTATTGGACCTCAAAATATGACCTTGACTCAGCCTTGGCGTGGGCTAAAGCCCAAACAACACATTCTCAATAACACCGCTTGTTTATCCCTCGGGATGAAGTGCTGTGTGTTTTAAACGTGGACGGTGAATGTTATGAAGACGCCTGGACACGACTCCTCCCCTCCCCCGTTCGATAAATCGAGTTACGATGCGGAGTATCGCCGTAAGCGTAAGGCTCGGAAACTGGATTTGATCGAATTGTATCAACGTGTCGTTGAAGAAGAGAACGCACGAAACCCTAAGACGCCTTTTGAGATCGGATTTAAGTCTCGCCGGTTGCTCCGAAGCGGTAAGATAGAAACCCTACCGCCAGAATACGCGCGGATCTTAAAAGGGTGTGAAGAATTTATTACCAACCCCAATCGTTTCCCGTCACTCAATGCATGGGGCGGTGAAGCGGTGAATAATGTGCAGTGTCGCACCTTAATTGCGAAAGTATTAGCGTGCATTCTGCCGAACACAGACCTCATTGGAGGGCGCATCGGTTTGCCCACTGAAGCGGGATTGAAAACCATCAGCTACGATCAACTTCAAGAAGATTATGCGTTGCGCTTTGGGGAGTTTATTTCGCCGAAGTCCTTTGCGAAAGCGGTGAAGTATCTAAAGCGTGCCAGCTATTTTCACAGTGAGCGGATCAATGTGTGTGTCGACCAAGACGAAGGGACGATACGCAGCGCACCTGCATACAAACAGTTTACCCCTCGCTTCTTTAATGACTTAAAAGTCGTGCGTTACGCCAACATCAGCGAATTGATCCTCGCGACACGGAAGCGTCAGACAAAGAAAGGACTGAGCTTTCAGTGGCTATCTTTCCGTAAGATCGCATCAGGGATACAAGAGATCTTCAATGCGTCAACATTAAACACGTACGCTCAATCAACCTCAGCCTTCTTTAGTGAGTATCAACCCGACCTAGCCCCTAATTAAAGGGATATTTTTGTCTCCGCGAAAGCGGAGGGATCAGCACGTCTGAACCTTATCCTACCCTGCTTTATATCTCATTTTTCTTGTTTTAATCACCGGGTTGTTTCGGGTTAACTTGCACGCTTGACCTTATTCGGAAAGAATTTTTCTATTCACGGTTTTTCATGAGAAAAGCAGTGCAATAAAAGGAGGATAAAAAAAACGGCTAAAATTGTGATCAATAAGGGGCTGCGCTTATGAACACTACGTATGAAGATAAATAGTTAAATGAATAAAAAAATAAATAATTAAGGACAAGCTAAAAACGACGCGGAAACTTTCTTTTGTCATACGACAGGCACCTTCTTCGATTTAACGCTAAGTCATGTGGCCCCCTTTCATCATCTCCTCACTTAACGTTCACCTTCATCCGGATGGTATGGCCTAGTAGGGCTAGGGGTTTTAATGTTGTCTATATGGCAGCATAAAAAGAGCAGTATGGCGCTGTGAGAGACTTTCCTTCTTAATTTAATAAAATGGTCACGGTTCTTATTCAGCAGATTAAGCTTACTGTTTTACAAAATGAATAGGCCCCTGAAAGTTAAGGTTAGCGTTTCGATTTATCTGCGTCAGAGGGTAATTCAAGCTCAGGGAACATAAATTATTATTAGTTCAATGCGTTTCTATTCTTACACTGTTAGCCTGAATACCTTATGGGTTACTAGAAGAGAAAAGGATGGATATGACACTCCCTATTTTTCACTCAAACAACGTTCCACATTCTCAGTCGGATTATTTATCTAAGCTCTGGAGGAAGATAGAAAAAAATGAACGGCGTAATCAAAAGGCTGAGCTCAAGGTCAATCAGCTTTTTTCTGAATACAAAGATAAACTGGCTCCCTATGATAAAAAGCTCGACCATCTTCACTGTGTCTGGGTTAAGCACTTGATGTCATTTTTGACCTCAAAAAAACTCAAAACCAATATCCGCAATCGCTTGATGCAAGCGATTGAACAGGAGTTAATGGACTTGCTTGATCGCCCTTTTATCAATGATAGAGACAAAGTCGAGGCGTTATGCGAAGAGTATGAAACCTATCATAATAAAGTATTTCAGAAAGAGAAACAGCAAGCGCTCAATGCAGCTTGTCGAGAATTTGAAAACGGCATGAAGGAGATGTTCGGCGCTGATATTGATTTACCCCACAAAAAAATCCGTGAAATCCTGGCTTCTGGTGATCCATTCGCTATTGAAGCTTTTATCAGTACCTTATGGGCCTCTTTTGTTGAACATAATAACGACTCGTTTTCACCACGGGCCCAAAATGAGGACGATTGGGACA
Organism: Vibrio sp. 99K-1; assembly: GCF_013114585.1. Classification (NCBI taxonomy): domain Bacteria; kingdom Pseudomonadati; phylum Pseudomonadota; class Gammaproteobacteria; order Vibrionales; family Vibrionaceae; genus Vibrio; species Vibrio sp. 99K-1. The sequence continues at coordinate 66,965 of NZ_VTXF01000030.1, read as the reverse complement.
ATTTTGAATTCGATTATTTTGAGAGTGAAGACGACGACGCGCTTAACATCAAAGAAATGTTCCGAGGTACTCAACTCAACAAAATGTACAAACGCATTGCGAGTGTTATCCATCCAGATAAAGAGTCTGACCCGTTAAAGAAAGAAGAGAAACATCGTTTAATGCAGAAACTGGCGGTGGCCAAACGAGAGAATGATGTGATGACCTTAGTCCGAATGCTGACAGAATATGTCCCCGACTCTGATTACCTTCTTGATGAAGCAACTCTTATGAGAATGGGTCATTTGCTCGAAATGAAGCTCCGAGATTTAAATCAGGCTCACCGTAACATCTTTAATCAACAAGGATTTAAGTCTCAAGTCTGGAGACAGTTCTCAGCACCAAGCAAGAAGAAGACGCAAGCCAAAATGGAAAAGTATCTTGAAATGATTGATGATTCGATAGGTTCAATGGAAAAAAGAATAAGAAAAATCAACAGTATCAATCAATTAAACAAATATTTGAGATCTCTTGCTTTTTATTAAGCCAGTTTAAAAAAAGCTTGGAATAAGCGCAACGGCTCCCTTAATCTTAATAGCAGCGTGACACGCTCTCGTGTCGTAAGCGCCATCACCAGACACCTCAAGGATACTTCGGCGTGTTTGGTTCAGTAAGTTCGGGAGTACTTCTCCATCTGTAACCGTTGATAAACTTAGCTCGGCAGCAATGATCTGATGAGTGCTTGTATCGACGGCAATATGCAGCTTTCGCCAGACTCTACGCTTGCCATCCGTCCCGTATTTTTTGACTTTTCATTCACCTTCGCCATAAACCTTAAGACCAGTAGCATCAATGGCTAGGTGCTGTATCGCTCCTCTCGTTTTAGTCCTAAATGAGACCTCAACTTGCTTGGCTCTACGACTGATGCAGGTGTAATGCGGACAACTTAACGGTACATGGGCTAACCTAAATATCGAGTCGATAAATCCTTGCAGCGCTCTCAGTGGCATAGAAAAAACTCGTTTCACCATAAGTGCTGTCGTTATAGCTAAATCACTGAACCGACGCGGCCTCCTGCGCTTATTTTGTTTGCTTTCCGCCTACCCGCTTATTGCCTCTTCATCAATCCAAAAGGTCAGAGACCACGGTTAATGAGTGATTGGTTGTATTGCTTCCAGTTGGTTGTTTTGTAACGAGGTTTAAGCATAGAGCTACGAGAAAGAGTGAACGTAGCTGATCAGAGCGTAGGTTCTGGATTTAGTTCCATTGAATTACGCAACAAAGCCCTGTTCTAGCTGCATTTTCACCCGCAAGCTCTTTCTCACTTAACTCAGAGTTCAAAACTATTGGTGTGGCTCATGATTTTCCCTTGAATTAGTAAAGATGATAATTTTTCAATATAAATAAAACATAAATTATTTAAATGTTCTTATTGATTGATTGAAATAGTCTATTGTCAGTTTTACCAATTTTTTAATTCCATCAAAATTCATATTTTATACGGGGGGAGTGGACAATGAAGTTTAAAATAAGCACTATTGGACTATCAATCGGAGCGGTATTATTTGCCAATAGTGCTAACTCTTTCAATTTTCGTTTGGATGAGGGGGAAGCATGTAAAACTACAACTCTTGAAAAAGAGGTTGATGATTTTCAAGAGGACATCTCACCGATATCAGAAAAAGAAACTCCCATTGGCCAAAAGATTACTAATGAAGAAATTGGTGAGGTTATACCAGAATTTGAAACCGGAGCAATGGAGTTGGCAGAGAAAATTGGTGGAGCTATTGCCGTTGTAAGTGGTGGATTAGAATTGCTTGACGGCATAGAAAATAAAAATGCTGATGAAATCACTGGTGGTGCCGTTCTTTTGGGCCCCTACATAGCCCCGGAAATTGCAGGGGAAGTTATCGGCTCAATTTTCTCCGAGTCAATTGCGGAAGCTATAAACCCAGTTATAGGTGTTCTCATCGCTGAAGGGATTGCAATTTATGGTGATATAAAAATGGCTGGGGTCATCAACAAGATGGAAGAGTCCGATCGCACTTTGATGGGTGTTTACTCAAAAGCAATTGATAAAACAGACGCATCACTACTAAAGCTTAAAAAAATAATCAGAGGTGATAATGATGAGATTTATAATTATGAATATAAACATTTTGGAGAATTAACAGTTGAATTATATAAAAACAGTTTCCACAAATTAGCATATAGATTGATTAATGATAATTACTCTAATAGAGTAGATAAATATTTCAAAGATAACACAGTATCCACCCCAATAACCACTCAATTCGTTTCCAATGAATTACCAGTAACTATTAGCCACCTAATCGGATTAAATGAAAATTTAAAATACTGGTATTCAACCTCATTGACAGGGAAGAAATACATAAGCAGTTTCGGATATGTCCCATTAAATAATGCAAATTTCCATCCATCATATGAAGGCACAAACAGCATCCGATTTTCAAAATCGATAAAAAATGTTGCAGTACCAAATATGCGTTGGTTGAATGATGTATTTTTCCCAGTTTTAGAGAGGACAGTAGATGTAATATATGACAATAGCGATCATCTTGTTGTTGAATTCAAAGATATGCTTACAGATACAAAATTTATCCATAGTCTTCAGGAATCAATGATAGCTCCATATAATAATGTTCTAAAAAAATACTATTCTTGGTTATATTTTGGGCATCATCTTTTGAAAAACCTTGATTATTCAGAGGTAAAAATCGAAGAAGGTTTTCTTATTTTTATATCGATATTTATGCCAATTGAAAGCTCAATAATTCAAGGATCTGTCATGAATGATATTAAATCCAAAATTGATGTTGCTCCATTTGTTTTTGCCATAACAAAGTCACTAATTAGCCAAGGCGTCGATGTGACTGATGAGACCAAGTTTACAAAATTAATTAATGATGCATATTCGAAAATTGGAGAGGAACATTCCACCCTTAAAAACAAAATTATGAGTTCTTATCATGCAGCTAAAGACCTGGTTAATACTAAATTAGTAGATAAATCAGAAATTTCATTAAAGCCAATCAGTCAAGAAAAATTAAATTCGCTTATTAAGAAAATCGATAAACATGTGGCTGATGGAAGCCTAAAGAAAAAGGTAGATGTTGCATTAAATGATGCTGTTTCATTAATGAGCCTACAAGGTGGTGATAACTATGAGACATCATTACGATTCATTGATTATGCTCAAATGACTAGCTCTATTCAAAATAATTACTTTAACGTTGTGGGCGCATTAATCGATAATTACGTGAAGAAACTACAAAAGTTAAGTGATTGGGAAAATGAAGCCGCTGCTGTAATCTTGAGCGATTTACGTGACGACCTGGTTGCACTAAATAAAAACAGTAAACTCGTAAACTACTCTTCTCAAGAAGTACATAAATATTCAAGCGGAAACTTTGATTGGCTAGCGTTTAACTCAACTCCTTTTTTAGATGAAGATAATAATAAAATAATTAAGTACCTTGATGACACTATCAATTTATGGGTTCCTGTGTCTCAAACAGGACCACTCATGCGCCTGCATCACGCCAATTAGGTCGAATATTGTGATGGGAGCAGGGAAAAAGTATCTTAGATAAAGTTTTAAAAATGATTTTTTGAGTTGATTAACTAAAAATCAAGACTATAGGAAGAGGCACTAGTTTAATTAAATCAAAGGATAATCCATTTTGATGTCTAACGTTCGAGCGACCCAAGGTTAAGAGCAAGCGTATTTCTCTTGCGTAACGTTATCCAGACAACATTGTAAATACTAATGTGGTTATTAAAGGTGCAGTGCTAAACAGGTAGAAGTGTGGCGAGAGATTTGAAGTCCAATAATCCGAACGGTGAATATCCGCTTTTGTAGTTTCTGATGTTATTGAGGGGAATTACAATGGGTTGGCTTCTCCTTTCCCCGGATTACCATAGACCAATTACTCCTTGAAGAGGTGAATCATGATGGGAAGAAAATATAAAATTAAATATCTTATAAATACATTTTTGATATTGCTACTCTCTTCAATTTCATTTAGCTCGATGTCTGGGAGTCTTGAAATTGATGTAACTAAAATAAATCCAAGTGAATTAGACTCGATCAGGCCGAAAATAATAATTCAAAATGGGGAGGCAAGGCTTTCAAAAGTCGGTTTCTCTACTGAAAAGTTAGTTTTAGATAAACCCTTGGAACATTCAGAAGCTAGGAAAAAGCTATATGAGAATGTAAAAAGTATGCTTGAAAAGAACAAAAATATTTTAGCTGATATTGAGGAAGGTAAAATACCATTTCCAAATGAAAGTACTAAAAGTAGCGTAACAGAGGCATTGCAGTTCAATGACGGTTTTTTAAAAAGTGCCTCTGATACCTTGGGCTCAGATGTAATAGATTCTAATAAATTATACTTTTCAACTTCATATAAAGGTGAAAATGTAGTGATTAGTGAGGTTAAGGATTGGACTTCATTAGAAGAAAGGGGCATATCTCAAGTGATGTCAGACCCCGATAACATTGTTAACACTAGGCTTAATAGACCGGGAGCGGTTAAAAGAGCGAGTGTTGAAAATGGTAGGGAGATAATTCGAGATTTAAAGAAAGGCGGAGGTGAAATAAAGAAGGTTACTGCTTTTACGATCTCGGATGTTCTTGAGACTAATTATCGAAGGATGGGTTTTTCAACACCTAACTGCTTTTAGTTAGGCCTTATATGGCGCAAGAGGTCGCTAAAGCCAAACATATCAAAAAGCTAAGGTTACAGTTAGCTGTAATCAATACCGCAATTGTTATCGCTGATATCAATAAACGTGGCTGGAGACTACATCAGCTAAACCCAAAGAAAGATGATGTTTGGGCTATTGATGTTAACGGCAACTGGCGCGTTACGTTTCAGTTTAGAAATGGAAACGCTTTTATACTCGACTATAGGGACTACCACTAATGATTATGCACAACCCTCCACATCCGGGCGAACTAATCCACGATGTGTACCTTGAACCGTTTAACCTTAGTTCTAGAGCCGTAGCCAAGAACTTGGGTGTAAGCCCATCTACTTTCAACCGCATCGTGAAAGGCCAAAGCTCTATTAGCCCTGAGATGGCACTAAAGCTACAGGTTGTACTGGGCGGAACTCCTGAGAGTTGGTTAGCGATGCAACACCAGTATGATTTATGGAAAGCAAAGCAGACTACTAACCTCAAGGCCGTTAAAACTATAGATTTTGACCAGTTAGCTTTGGCTTAGTCAGATTAGCAAGAGATCATTGGGCTCTGAGCTGCGCTAGAGAAGATATTGCAGAGGCTCGTAGAGTCATAAACATTTGTTTAATCCTAACCATTCCCCCTAATGATCGCTCCAGTCAGACTGGACACTTAGCTAAGCGACATTTTGCTTTTCAAAGTGTTCTTCAACCAAGTTAAGCCTCTTTTCATACTTTTGGTTATTCATTGCTGCAATGATTAATTTTTGAGTTTCCGCTTCATTCAAAGTGACCGTCCATAAAGGTATAAAAGTTTGAACACTAAATTAATCAAAGATATTCAGTACAGCCACTTTAAATCCATAAGCTTTAGCGACGCTCAAACTCTCTACCCTCAAAAAACACTTTCGGTTAAAAACAGGGCAAAGTGATTGATGTTAATGAACAGTAAATTATGCGCCAGCTACACGCTAACAATAACCAAAGACTACTCGCTAACGCTTCCAAGCTCTAAATGTGAGGACTCTATGCCGTCCTACGAGCTACGCCCTACCTGCACAGCAGTAACAAAAAGAAAATACTTCGCACTTCCTTTTCCTTACCACTCGGTATTTTTTGATAACGTTAGATACGATTCGACAACTAAACCTTGGCATCATGTCGTGAAGATTAATGGCAGCGTTTTTTTAAGATAGTATTCACATTACCTTGAATAAGTTCGATACGATCAGCTCGTTTACATTCCCAGGTACTCACAGGAAATTGCTTATCCCATGCCATCATTAACTGACGTTGCTGCTTACTCATATTGTAACGAGCGTAAGTCTCTTCCATATACAAGTACGTTCGAGCAATACGACCACGAGCGCTCATCGGCGGCTCAACTTTACGCTCACTAATTTTCATCGCGCACAATCCGAAGTCAGACTGTTCGTTCGGTAGCATCGTAAAATTGTAATTGCTGCGCATCGCATTAACCGAACCAATTGCAGGAAACAAATTATACAAATCAGATTGCATCAGTCTGTATTCTTGATTCGCTTTGTTCGCGCAGCGTCGTCCTTTATAAGCCTGCCCTTTGCTATTGACGCATAACTCATCCCCTTCACGCCATTCAATAAATGTTCGGCCAAAGTTTTCGGCTGGGACGACATGTTCCCACTCCACTTTTTTTGCTCGCTTCTCGTATTTATCCGACTTAAAACCAGGAGGGGGAGTGATGAATTTTTGACCATCAAAGCTGGCATTACAATACAATGTTTTTCGATGATCGAAATAAACACTCTGTTCTAACTGCTTTTTAGCCGTACTGAATGATTCAATATGGTTATTTCCTGCAAAGACATAAAGTGGAAATAACAACACTGTAGTAACAAAAGCTCTCTTCATACTGACTTCCTACCTTCCAAATTTATAATTTGACTCGGGCTTGAGGGGGTTCCCACCGCTCCCCCCCCTTCACGAGACAACAAATACCCGCCATGATCGGGCTTTTTTAACAATTGTATGGCTTGACGATAAGTGGTGCGCATCACGCGCCAATCATTACCATCGAGCCGATAACCATCAGGGTTGTCGAGCTGTCCATTTTTAATCATCGACCACAGCTCCACACCAGCGAGTGTGGCTGTTGCACCTTCATTTGATTTCCATCCCAGGCACTGATGCATCTTACCTTTCACTTTCCGATGGATCTGCTCGACAATGTTGTTCAGATACTTAACTTGAAGCACTTCAATCAGGTTAAGCATCTTCCCTGTCAGCCAGAGTTGAACATTGATGTTATGCAGCGCTAACGCGTTGGCACCACTCTTATCGATAACCACTTTTTCTGGTAATCCATTATAGCCGAGCCTTGGTAAAGAAGGCGCGAGCCGCTTTCTCATCACGGCGATTACAGAGTAAAAAATCAATGACATGGCCGTACTTATCAACCGCTCGAGAGTAATATTTCCACTAACCTTTGACGTTAATGTACGTCTCGTCCATTCGCCACGAAGAAGCGACAGGCTTCTTTATTTTACGAGCCTGGTACTCAAACAAGGGGGCATATTTAATGACCCAACGGTTCAAGGTTGAGTGGTCAACATTGATTCCGCGCTCTGCTATCGCGTAATCATTTAACCTTACTGGTGCGCTTTCTTGCTTATCGGCTTTAAAACTTTCATAACTGACGACTGTTTCCACATACCAATACCTGTTAAAGCAAGTGCTGGTATTAGACACCATAGCGTAGCTGTAATATATGCTTCATAGCTTCCTAAGGGTGAATAGAAGGCCGCACCAACAAATAGCGCTAACGCTATGTGTACCCATCTCATAACTATTCTTATGTTCTTACCATTCATGACGCTTTCCTTCTGATGTTATTGTAAGTTCCATGATAAAGCTGCTTTATCTATAGTTCTTATAATTGCGACATACGGTGTTTACAGAGCGTGAGTTGCTCTACCTTAAGATAAATGGGGAAAAATTTGTACAAGTGCAAATATCTATAATCAAACACTTAATGGGCAGATCCAAGCGATTCTGTCGTATCGTGACTACCAAGCGACTTTGCTCAATTATTAAAAACCAAAAGTACGGGGAATCGCTAGGTTTAGATACCCAAGAACAAGGACTTACCTTCCTTCAATCTAACCATTAAGCTTTCTTCATATCAGAGGTAAGGCTATTGATAAAAAAGCGAGCATGAAACCAAATAATTAACACCCTACCCCGAAAATATGACTCTGATAACGAAATACTGCCATTGATAAACCATTGTTGATAACAGACAAACCGTTAGATTAACGCTTCCAGTTCGTTATTTTTTGGTCACTGACACCCAACTCTTTGCCGACTGAGCTATTGTTCGGTAGGGAAGTTCAGGTTCAGATAGACGATCCGCATCTTTATGAACCTCTTCGGTTTACGCTGGATTTTATTTTATATTTAAATAATATATTAATTATAAAATTATATTATTTAATTAAAGTGTCACTCACCACTCAAAGCAAGGCCATTAACGTACTGTATTTAATATAAAACCACCAAGATGAAAATTAATTACCAATAAATTTCACATTCCCCACCTTTTACCTACTCTATTTAATTTTTATATAATTATATAACATTAAAAACGAAGTCCCCTTCAAATAAAATTATTATCGAGGAGAGCTAGGGTTTTCTTAGCTATTATATCTCGCTAACTTTTTTAAAGGGCGACCAATTAAAATTAAGTATTTTATTTATTATTTAGGTTGACGTAATGAAAATTAGATTACCCCTTGTTAGTCTTTCACTTCTGCTTCTTCTTGGTTGTAAAGAAAAAGCGGGCTCTGAGGTGCAGAAGATATCTGAGGTGCAGAAGATATTTGCCGGTGAATTACTCCTCTCACCAAATGAAATGGTTGGTTTCTCAGAAATCGTGGAGAGCGAACCTCAAATACCTGCTGCAATGAACCCAGAGTTTGAGGTCATGTCAGGGAAAGAGTTCGTAAAACTGACCAAGGATAAAAAGATCGTAGCGCTCAAAAATGGTCAAGCGCAGCTAAAAAATAAACGGAATGGTGATTTATATCACTTAAAAATTGATTCAAATGACTTAGGGACAAAATTTTTAAACATAGCTTTCATCGATTTATACTCGGGACTTGTGCTGACTGAAGATGTACCCCTTACCGTAGGTCATCACTACGCCTTAGGAATGTCTAGCCGCTTCCCATTAAAGCAAAACGATGTGAAATTAAAGACTCCGATGGGGAAGCTCGTCCAACAAGATGCCCTCGGTAATATCTTCCTTACTCCTACCGAGGAAAATCTTCAAGACAAAGAAGAGGAACTTTTAATACAAATCCAAGTGAACGGTCGGGAATACGCGAAATATTTTAAAATACAACAAAAACAGTTAAGTGGAAGCAAGCTAATTACTGATCCTCAAAAGCGTTTCTTGCCTGTCGGGGCAGAAGTCGCCCCTTTGGTTTCGTATATTAACGCGGACGGGAAGGTTCACCCTGTTAGAGCGGAGTTGTTAACTTATGTAATTGAAGGACAAAAACTATCTCTGGCAGAACTCCACGATTTTCTGTCAAATCCAAGGAACATAGGACGTCATGAGATCTTAGTTAAACACCCCAATATAGTCGAGGCGGCGAGTTTAAATTATGAAATTGTAACGTTGGGCGATTTTGTGACAATGTTCGAAACCACTGTCAACCTGCCATCTTTACCAGAAGTATTACAAGCACATATCGATGTTCCATATCGTCTACTTATCACAAGCAACGGAGTAGATGTCACATCCTTAGTCGAAATCGAGGTAAGCCCTGACGGGGCTGGGAGGATTGAAGACGGTTTTCTTATTATGTCTGAAAACGCCTTAGTCTCTCTCTCGATTAACGGGAGTAAGCTTTCTTCGTACCTACCCCATCAGCCCGATTATTACAAAGTGAAGGTAGATAACACAGATCTACGTTTAAACCTTAATGTAGCAGATAGCCTCTACACGAGAAGGGATAAAGGCTTGCCCGTCCGTTTATTATTGAATGACGTTAATGTCACTAACCGTAACCTAGAAGTTGAATTCATTAACTCCAACGGTGAAAAAGTCCCCGGAAGTAAAGGAAAAAAAGCCTGGTCAACCTGTAATTTGAGTTTCTCTGAACCACGGGCAATGGTTCTTTTTGATGACAAAATTTATGGAGTGCCAGGAAACCAAACGCATGAATCATTGTTCACGTTTGACTGCCGTGAAAGAGATTATATCAACCCAATCCAAGCTATAGATTTTGTGGCGATAAGCAGTATGGGGAGCAATGAGATAATAAACCGCTATGGCGCACCTTCATTAAAGCACATCGAAACAAATGGTGTTTATAGGATATCGTATGATAAGTTTAACCAACAACCAGTTCAGGTTAATGTCTCTCCATTTCTGAACGACATTTTCAATCATTATAGCAAAAATTGGCTTATAGGACCGTACACAGTTTCAGGTTCTGAAGACCTAATAGTAGATTCATGGGGGAACCTAACGTTTTTAGGAAACTTCCAACCATCTCTCCTAACTCTCGAATTTCAAGCAGAGGAACTAATCACCTATGATCTTGAGATTGATTACAACAACATCAAAACATCAGATACTCACATATATAATCAAAATCATCATTCAATGACTCTTGCCAAAAATATTGAATTAAATGGTCAACAGCTATCTTTCGAAGATATACCTTACCTAAAATTGGGGAGTCCAATAATGGTAAGTGCTATAAATGAAGAAGGTGAAAATACAGATATTACTTCTCACATTCGCCTTAAGGCCGATAGAAACACTGAGAATGATGCCATCATATTAAGCGGTAATCGGTTGTACATAAACAGTAATGGGTCGGAGGGTCAATATCGATTTGATTTGTTAGATAATACATACAGGCAAGAGTTTGCAAGCGTCCTTTTTAACGTCGTCGACACGATGAAAATACGTGTCATTCAAGGTCCACACTTAGATACGTCAATACCCGTAGGCTCAACTGGTCGCTTGGCATTTAAAAGAAAAGACGGGACAGACTATGAAATTAAATTCAATCGAACCACCTCTTTTTTAAGGTCTTATCAATACATGTCTACAATGTATGGTAATATTTTCTCGAAATCAGGGGGGAATATTTTACCAGTAGATACTAAATTAAATGTAATCAATGTGATAGGCTCAGCTTATCGAAATGGCTTTGGTATCAGTGATAATCTAATGGCCGAACTGGAACAACCTATTCAATATGACTTCGAGATTATCGATCCATCAGGAAACTTATTATTTTACCAGTCCCGCTAACTGATTATCCATTGATTAACAAAAAAATAGACTAAGAATGTCGTCTGGAGGGCATTCTTTTCTAAAAAATCACCTCAAACATCAAGATTAACGATTAAAAATTTACACTATAAATAGCCTCCACCCTATTACATCGCACTTATCTATTTTTCGCTGATGATTCAATAACATTTTATATTCTTACAGATAACCATTAGATAAAACCTACCCCTCTATTGGAAGGGGTTGTGGTGTAAATTTGACCACACGCTGTATCTACATTAATACTCCAAGTACTGACAAGATTCTAGAACGCACCATTACATCAAGCAATCCCATAAAATAAATATCATTTAGAGACTGGGGGCATTTCGCAGACAGTATCTAACTCTAAATCCCATCATAAACCCTTAATGAAAATAAATTAAATTTAAATTATTACCAAATAGCCTTTATATTCGTTATTATATAATGATTTAAAATTTAACTAAAATCCCCTTTCTAAGGAGAACAATTTACTAGATTTAAATACATTTCCATTCAATTAACTTTAGCCGTTGAAATCATGGTTTTTCTTATAAAAAAGAGTACGTTGCTATGATAAATAAAAAACTAGAAAAAACAATTCAAAAAAAACGAGGTTTAGAGACTCTATTACGCTATCTTCGGATTAAGTTAAAAAGTAGAAAAAATAAAAATGCATCTCTCGATGTGAGATACCTTTCTGACCATTTAAAAAAAGATATTGGGGTATATGATAAGTACCGCTAACATAATTAATGTATCTTCGTCCTCTTGCTTACTGGTTATGTCGCAAAGTTTGGTTGACTACATACGCACTAATTTTTAGATGCAATTAGACTGCTAGCACAAAATTAATTCCAAGCAAATAAGCCTTCAGGATTGTAGAGCTGTCTATTATCATAGCTCCAGTTCTGCAAGCGGCAGAACTGGCTCCATCATCAGGTTCCTACCCCAGGCAAGGAGGCATCTTACCTTTCCGGTAACTTTGCTCAGCTATTAGACAATGGTCAATAACATAGATGTGATTAATAACCAAATTTCCGCTTTATTACCATCTTTCAAGCTGAACAAGAGGGAAACCAAAACATGTATCTAGCCTCATTCATAGCTTTGGTTGGCTCGCTATTATTTACATATTTCGGGATACCACTAGGTGCAATGTTCGGTGCTCTAATTGCTCTTTTATTAACGTCAAAAGCAGGGTTTACTCTAACTCTTCCCGAAAGCACATTGACTGGTGTCCAGTTAATCCTTGGGACCACAGTGGGCTCAATCGTCCCTGTACAAACTCTTTCCAAGGGTTATCCGATATTACTTTTTTTAGGACTCGTCCTTTGTATGTCAGCACAAGTTCTCACCTCCTATATCTGGCTTTATAAGCGAGAGAAATGGTCAAAATATGAAAGCCTACTTGGGTCGGTTCCGGGAGCAATGGCCGCGGTTCTTGTCATTAATGAAAAGCACAATTCGCCTTCTAGTAAAGTAGTTTTCACTCACACAGTTCGACTCATATTCTTAATCATTGCTTCCGCTCTTCTTGTCTCAACGGACAAATCACCAGTTCCTGGACCTGCTATTTCATTAGACAATCTTTGTATACTTCTCCCACTTTTCCTCGCCTACTTTTCAGGTTTACTTTTCGATAAAATTGGGACTCCTGCACCGTATATGGTAACTGGAATGTTAGCAACTATGTTTGTAAGCGCAGGGTTACCGTCATACAATTTTCTTGTTCCGACAGAACTTGTATTTATTGCGACATCCGCTCTAGGGGCATTGATAGGGATCCGTCTAAAAGATATAACCGGTGCAGATGTCTTCTCTTATGCGCGAGCAGGGATCATTGCTACAACGTTAAGTCTTACAGTAACGGTTAGTTTTGCCTATATATTCAGTAAGCTAATTGATAAGGAGTTCCTAGTACTCTTGATGTCATGGGTTCCAGGCAGTGTTGAGTCTATGACTGTTGCTGCTATTTATCTTGGGCTAGAGCCTGCACTAATTATGCTTAGTCATATCATTCGCATGATAATCCTTCATTCTATTCCTCTCTGCTCCAATGTTTATAAACATTTACGAAGCAATTATGAAAGGTGACATTGGCTTAGTTTCATTAAAGAACCTCGGTTAATATTAACGCTATTCTCCTAGGTTAGCCCAAGTAACCTGAACTCTGTAAACGCATGCGAGCCTTTGGGGTCAATTCATATAGCCAAGCCAATCAATATGACCACTTCCCCATTCCTTTGCACTCATTGGTTTTATATAAAGCTCATCGACCTGTTCAACAGCAACACCATAATTCGTGTGTTCATGAAGCCTTAACCAAGAGTTGCTTCCCCTGGTTTACTCGCCACCTTTGGTATTTTAACTTTGGTGTCGTAACTCACACTTATTTACAAAACTCCAAGTGTGACTCACCAAAACCCTAGTCATAAAGTTTGGTGCACTTATTTTGTTCCAAAAAATCCCCTTCATATCTAAGCCATTCAACCTCCTCATCGGTACCATGCCATTTATGTCAGTTAGGATATGTCAGTTAGGAGCCTCGAAGGTATTAATAACGAAAGAAGCCTCCGAGAGGTTTTATGTCTAAATTTTTGTTCAGATTAAGTGCAACTTCGTTGAATTGATCACTACCGACCGAATAATTTTGAGAGAAACTCAAGAGCAAGGGGCATAAATTATTATTACTTCGATGTGTTTCTATTCTTACGCTGTTAGCCTAAAGATTTGATGGGTTAGAATATGACCCCGACGCTGATGAAAATGGGCCATTTGCTCGAAATTATCCGAGGTTTAAATCAGGCTCACCGTGACATCTTTAATCAACAAGGCTCCTTATGAAAAATAGTACGATTGGCATCATTGGTATTGGCCCTCGAGGACTAAGCGTTTTAGAGCGTATAATAGCCCTCTCAATAGATCGCCCCCATCAACCATTAGATATAAAAGTATTTGACCCAAACCTTCCAGGCTCTGGATGTCATAATGTCAAACAACCGAATCATTTACTCGTAAATACAGTCAGCTCTCAAATCACTATGTTCGCTGATGAGAGTGTGAGTGAAGCTAAAAATATAATTTCAGGGCCTAATTTTTATCAATGGTTGTGCGAAAGACCCAAAGATGAGCTAAGTCCTAAAACAATATTGCCGAACGAATACTATTCTCGTGCTCTTTTTGGTGAGTATCTGAATTGGGTATTTCACTACCTTGTTGATATGTCCTTTTCACATATCACGATCGACTATGTACCTTCTGAAGTTATTGATATCACTAAGTTAGATGATCATTCTTGGAATTTACTTGATGACCGAAGCATTATCACCAATGTTGAATATCTCTACTTAACTACAGGGCACACGAAAGCCAAATATATAAACCCTGATACTGCCCAAGAAATTTTTAATCCATACCCATTAAAAGAAAAACTAAAAAATATCACTTCAAATCAAACGGTCGCTCTCCAAGGGCTCGGATTAACGGCTTGTGACATTCTGGCAGAGTTGTCGATTGGGCGTGGCGGAGAATTCATCCGCCCTCAAAAAGGTTGCCTTCAATATTTACCTTCTGGAAATGAGCCCAAAATCATCGCCTATTCACGCTCTGGTCTGCCTTTGTCCGGAAGAGCGGAAAACCAAAAAGGAACATCTAAGCAGTACCATGCTAAGTTTCTAACTCCTGAGAAGGTCGCCAACTTTAGAGAGCGAGGGGACGTCAGTTTTATAAAAGACATACTGCCTTTGCTTATAAAAGACATGGAGTATGCGTACTACGAAAGCTACCTAAGCCAAAAGAAAGGGCTTATTGCGGCCCAAAAATTCTGTAACCAGTTTCTATACTCACGACTGAATGAACAGAAAGTGCTCGTTGCTAAAACCATTTCGATTGAAGATAGGTTTAGTTGGGAGAAACTTGCCGCACCAATCCCAAGCTACGCGCTTGCCTCTCCAGACGTCTATATTGCTTGGCTGATAGGTTTCCTTGAAGCCGATATTAAAGAAGCTAAAAAAGGGAACCTCAGTAGCCCAATAAAATCGGCTAGCGACGTATTACGTGACTTAAGAGATCTCATTCGAAGTGTTATCGACTTTAAAGGCCTGACGGAAGAATCACATCGTTGGGTTGATTCTGTGTTTATTCCTTTGATGAACCGGCTCGCCGTAGGTCCACCAAAAGAAAGAATAGAAGAGATGGTCGCTTTGCTTAAAAGTGGTGTACTCAAGTTAAATCTTGGCCCTTCGCCAGACGTAAGGCATTGTTCGAATACAAACTTGATCACTCTCAAATCAACGGTGTGGCCTGAACTACAAGAACAAGCCAACATAAAAATTCATGCAAAGATCCCTATACACAGCCCGGGAGACGATGGGACTGAGCTCTGGAAAAACCTTTTAGCTAAACAATATACAAGGCTTTACTTCAATGGAAATTATCATCCCGGTGGTATTGATGTAACACCAAACATGAATGTGCTCGATGCAAACGGAATCGAGCAAAATAACATTTGGGCGCTAGGCATTCCGACAGAAGGCAATAAATTTTACACCTTTATCATACCTAGACCTGGAGTTAACTCTACGGCGATTGTCGACGCAGGTAGGTCGGTCCGGGCTCTCTTTAAACAGTTGTCTTAGGCCTAGGCTTAAGATGAACAAGATGTCACAAGTTAAACTATTAAACCGCACCTCTTTCGCAGGGCTAGTTGCAATATTAGTCGGAAATGGCATTGGCCGCTTTGCCTACATAGCCTTAATGCCTGTGCTCATTCAGAGCAATTGGTTCTCAAGCGAAGATACCTCCATTCTTGGCGCTGCAACACTCATTGGTTATATCTTAGGAGCTCCTGCTTCAAGTTTTTTACAGAAATATTATTCAATAGGCACACTCATACGTGCCTCTCTGTTATTAAGTAGCTTTAGCTACCTTGGTTGTACTTTGAAATCTGCTCCCTTTGAATGGTTTTTGACATTGAGAACCATCGCTGGAGTATCGGGATCCGTTCTTATGGTGCTAGTCCCACCAATGATTGTTAGCCTTCACCCCCAAGAGATGAAAGCAAGAATCAGTGGCATAGTATTTTCAGGGATTGGTCTTGGTGCGATGATTTCAGGAACGTTCATACCTCTACTTATCTCTCAAAGTGTCGAAAGCGCCTGGTTAGGTATGGGAACGATCGCTTTCCTCGCCACTGTCTTAACATGGAACACATGGTCTCTCGAGGTTAAACCAAATCACTGCGCTAAAAGCCCCTCAACGTTTAATGCCTTATCTAAGTATGAGCGTATCAGTATTAGCTGCGTACTTTTAGCTTATGCCTTTAACGCCATTGGTTATTTACCTCATTCTCTCTTTTGGGTCGACTATATTGTTCGAGAGCTAGGAATGAGTTTGACGAGTGGTGGCTTTTACTGGGCAATTTTTGGCATCGGTGCTGGTATTGGACCAATAATTACCGGTACATTAGGTGATAAGTTCGGACTTAAAAAAGCACTATTGGTTGCATTTTCGTGTAAAGCGATAGGGGTAGCACTCCCCTTGTTAAGTACAAATAAGATTGCACTTTTTGCTTCATCTATACTCGTTGGTCTGTTTACCCCTGGCACCGTAACACTCGTCTCAACTTACACCTTAGAAATTGTTGGGACAAAGCTCCATACTAAATCTTGGGGGGCAATGACAATGGCTTTTGCTATATCGCAAGGCGTAGGTGCCGTTGTGATGGCTCATTACGCCCCACAACTCACCAGCTATAACGTCCTATTTATAATCAGTGCGAGTGCACTCATTTTATCGATAGTCTGCCTTGCATTTACATCAACCAAACAGCAAACATAAACATTGCTCAAACGAGTTGTTGCTCATGAAACTCTCCCCCATTTCCCTCTAGAGTTGGACGACCTTGGTATACGTCAGACGTAATAACTTTTATCGCTCTCAGTCTTCTATCACGGCAGACGGCAAAGCGTACGCTCCTTTCTGTATCACCTTTTCAGCATAATCAAAGCCAACCCTAAATCGAAAAACCCCAACTGGGTTAATCGACTTGGCTCCCAGTTTAGAGAAAGCTTTCCCTGCTTTGGTTCGAAAAGAAGAAGCCTGTGGATTGGTGGTAATACTGACCCGATTGTGACTGATGTCTTCCTCTGGAATAGAACCGGGTGCCTCTCCCACCAAGTAGTGGGCTCGCCCATCTTCGCTGTATTGGACTCGCCCTGAAGGAGCCTCTGTCGCGGTTCTCCTGCGGATCTTATCACCGCTTGTCGCGTATCGATATTCGAGCGATACCGGTAAGTTGATATTGCCGTCGGCTTCGAAGAACATGGTCGGGCGCTTGTCCAATCCCTGAAAAGCCGTCTCTACCGCTTCGGTGATATCAGACATAACATGACACAGCGCCACTGGGTCTGTTTCGGCTATCACTCCCACCGCAAAACCTACAGCGCATCCTGCCACTGCAGATACGATATCACCGGCCAACCAAGCCGCAAAATCGTCCTTATCCTTGGTCGCAATTTCAACCACATAACTCCCAGAGGCGGGGGCCGCTTTTAATGATATCTCCGGTTTGAAAGTAGTGCCCGCCGTCTTACCTCTCATCAATTTTTGCGTTTTCCACAAATTCAGTCTTGCTACCAAGCTGCCAGTAAATTTTTTGTAATAGATATCGTGTGAGCCCATGTAGCGCCAGTCGGTACTGTTGACCGACGTGAGCTGAAATGGCAGCTTACCACCATGCTTTCTCACCAGCATTGGCAGAAGATCAAAGCCAGCTTGTGATGCCTTCGCGTCTTTAAACTGTGGCATACTCCCGCTGACCACCTTTATTGCATCTCTGAAAGCAATCGACATCCACATCGTCGGCATATTACAGTCCGTGTCTGTATCGGTTTGACAGTAGCCGTTAGCCGATTTTTTCCACGGATTACCTTTCAGCGCTGGGCTTGGGGCATTGATAACCACTTCCAGCTCAAACACATCACCCAACCCCCTGAGCTCATTACTCGTCACATCCAGCCCTAAGCGCAATAGCCAGGAAAATTTGCCACCACCACCAATGTGATCATTGACGGTGTAGTAGTCCGGCCAGCCCTCCAGCGTCGCAAAGCTATTGTCAGCAAATTGCATTGTCTGTTTATCGACATTCGGATGCTGAGGTAACTCGGCCAGTAAAGAGGGTAGCGAAACTGTATGGAGCGCTGGGTCAATTAGAACCGCATCCCTGAAACGGGCACCAGCATCTCCCATTGAATCGCATTGACTGACATTGACATCAAAAATTTTACATCGCCACCAATTAACTAGATGACCTAATTCTTCAAAATAGAATTTATAAAAATCTTCACTATCACGTGACACTAGATCTGAGTTTATAACGATCATCGCGTGTTGCTTGGTAAATACCAGACCCGCAGGACGCTTCCCAATGGCTGCAGAGTCGACCCAATAAGGTTGACGCTGTTGATGGTACGCAGGGTCGGCAATGACTTTATACAGTTCATTGGTAACCTGATCGCGTGTCCATGACGCATAAAGCGGATTGGATTTAGCCACTTCTTCGTATCCTTTTCCAAAGGAGTGATTAAAAATAGTCGCTAATTTTGTGGCGAAGAGACGGCCTCCACTTGCATACTTAATCTCAGTCAGAGAGCCGTGGTCAAAGCGCGACGGGGTGGCTAAGAACGAGGTGAAGTTACGGTTCTCAGGAGTAAAATTTTGCTGGACATTAATTTCCTGCTCACTGGCGCCCTGCCAGAAGTCATAGTCGATACGTTCGGCTTGGGAACGCCAATCAACAAGATTTTGATAGTCAGACTGGATAAGATTCCTTTCTCCTGGGTTATCTCGCCATAGACCTGCTTGACGAATGCTCTCAATCACCTCATCGCCTAAATCATTAATTGCATCGGAGACGACATCTTGTAAGCCTTGACCAATCGTCGAATCGTTGCTCAAATCAGTCAGAACATCGGTCAAAAACTTTATTTCTTTCTGGTTTAACGCCCCTGGTTCAGTAACGAGCTCGACCACACCCTCGACGGCTTCTCCCACCGGTCCAGCTAAGCCCAATAACATCCGTCTGAGATTTTTACCGGTAGGGTGCCGAGCATAATCTACGATATGTTTGATTTCCGGACCAACCAGCGGAAGATGTTCAACCGTCTCTAAGAGAATATGCTCCGGGCTAGCGTCCGTGAGATACTTCTGCATCGCCGTCTGGTAATCAGCTTTGGCTTGTTGCGCACTTTTCTCGTAACCCGCTTTGAGATTTTTAAGGGCGTCTAAGGTCTGACTTTCTTCCTTGAGTAGCCCGGAAAAATGGGTCGGATCATTTTCAGCCCAAGTTTCATGCAGTTTATGCCAACGACTCTCACGGGCCAGTTGAATGTTGTCCCTGGTTGATTTCAGCTCCGCGTCATACTCCTTCTTGAGATCGTCGAGCGCCTCTCGTAAATCCTTAAGCTGCTCGTGAGAGACGAGGCAGACTATCGCCATCGGCAAAATCCACGCCAACTTGCAATCGCTATTCTTGCTGCTTCGTTTCTTTTTAACACGATTTTGTAATGACAAGATGCGAGGTCTAAAATCGTCGTTAACTTTTTTCATTTCATAGATTTTCATCTGAGAGAAAAGAGTCTCCATATTAATCATTGTGGCATCAATATTGGCTTGCACGGTTTGGTGACTGAACGTTTTTTCTACTGAGGCCACTTTGGCACACCAGTGTCCAGGCATCTCGGAGCTATTATGGCCCGTGGTTTGCGCTAAGGCCTGACCGCAAGTCACAGGACGTGCACGACGGATAATGTCCGGATAGTCATTGAGATTGCGGCCTTCCTCAAACCACTCTCCCCCAAGGTAGGTCCAGGTTTTTCTCTCGCCAGTCGAAAGCTGATGGGCTTGCCCGTTGGGTAAATAGACCGTCACTTGTGAATCTGTATTGACCACATCCACAATGACACGTTTAGTTTGCTCGATAGGTGAACGATGTGTGTAGGTATCACCCACACTTGCCCCTGGTGGGATGAACTGCGCTTCCCCGTTAGATGCTAAAGCCTGTATATGAGCATGTGATTTGTTTGATAAGGAATAGACCATAGTCTGTTCCAAGGCTTCGGGCAGCACTAGGCTCGCGAAGGTTCCTGTCTCTTGAGGATTTCCATCGAATTTAAGAATTAACTGGTTGGTGTTGCTAAGATATCCCGCAACTTGATTGGCATTAGTTCCCATGTCTTGCAAGATGAAAGGATTAGTAATCTCATGCTGTTGGGTGTAATCGAGCCGGGTTAAACAACGTTGCCCATCGAGAGAATAACATTGGGCGTCCCCTTTCAGATTGTCCGAATACCACGAATCGAACCCGAATGACCCACCGTCAAACCACTTCACCTCCTTGTTTTTGGCCAGATGGCAAGAGGAGTCGATATTTTCATAGCCAGTTACACCAAAAACATTCTCATAGTTGCGCACCGCCGCTCGGGGAACAAAATCGTCTCGACTCCCACATTCAAGAATGGTCAGCTGATCGTAATCAAGATCGAGAGTTGACACATCAATGGTTGTTGTCCCGTCGTAGGTCAATAAACCAATCCGTTTTGAGGTCGGCATCACAGTATAGAGAAAACCATTGCCATTCTGAAGGACTGCTCTTTTGATATCTAACTGAGGGAGATTTTCAGAAAATTCGCCACTTGGTGAAGCGCTTTCTAACCGAGGGTAATTGAATCTAATACCTTCAAGAAGCCAGCCATCAGACCAGAGTGATATACTAATTAAATCCGGTTGAATCTCGTGTTCACTTTTGACAATGTTGGACGCAGAATCAGATCTGCCAAAGGATATGTTATCTCCGTTGTTATAGTGAAATTCGATTTTTACTATCGATGGCTTTTCAGCACTTCCCCAATAAAAGTTGCCGCTATATATGACCATCTTATTTAAACCAACGGTGTCTAAAGACGAAATGATGCCGCCCTCGCCACCGATCCGATAGATTGTTTCTTCAGAGTCATAGGTATAAACAAATCCGTCAATCGCTGCACCGTGACGAATTGACAACTCATTGAGCTTACTCATCTCAATATTGACAGCGTATTTGGCATCAGTTCTGCCAAATTCATAGTGAGAGAACCTTTCGTTCGTAGGCTGAAACGCTGAAGAAATAGTGCTGAATACCCCAAAAAATATCCCCAGCAGCCCAAGAAACGTCTTTGTTCCTAAGAGAAATCTGCGTTCAATAACCATATGCCCCTCCAGTTTCCCCGTAGGGCGACTAACATAACTTTATTGATAATGAAATTAGGATATCGAACAAATAAAGAGACATAATTTATACATAATTATGTCTCTTTATCATAAATATTAGTTTTCTCGTAAGCGTCTTCAAATCATTGAATTCCTAATATCGACCCAGATATCGCCAAATAAGGCGGTATCTATCATTCTGAGCGGTATTCAGTGAGAGACGGACTATTTCGATTTGAAGGCGCATTGTTGGTCAAGCGGCTGCAATTCTTACCGGAAGGGAGCGAGGTAGTAAGCGATAACCCAACCTATAAAACATGGGAAATCAGCAAAAAAGATTTAGAATATAAAGATTTCCATGAAAACAGCACTTCCTCATAGCTTCTGCAGAGAGAACTGAAGTGAAATTTTTATAATCAGGACTTTCTAAATGTACTGCTCGACAATTTAAATGTATCGACCGAACTAGGTGCTAAAGCAGCGTCACCAAAGACATCACTAGGCTTATCTGTTAAAGCATTAAAAGTATGACCATGGTATGAGTCCGTGCACTTTTAGGCGGGGTTTTGTCTATCTGGGGGATAACAATAGCTTGGTACTCCTATGGTTCCCCTCAAACTAGCACAACCCTTGCTAAGGCTGATTAATCAGTCCAATCGAGCACTGTTTCATTCGATGGGGAAATGCTTTTATCATTTTTTGGGTCATCAGGGTATGACTCATTCTAGTTGGCAAGAAAGTGATTATTGTCTCACCTCTTCCTCGCTACATAACGAGAGTGGATTTTTGGCCCGTAATCAAGACAGCCGAGGGGTTTGGCCTACCTCGTGACAAAACAAACATTCTCCACTGATTTTTATAAAAACCTTATTAAATCGTGCTTATAAACAAAGCAATTACTCTATATTTATTTCTTAAAAATAGAATGATGTCTCTTGATTAGTTTCTATATATGTATTAATTTTAATGTTATTGTCACTTTAAGAAAGGAGATAAAAATGATGAAACCTAGCCCTTTTTCCTTCTTTCTCTTCCCGAGAATGTCTTGGTATACCCTTGACCCATCAATAAAAAACAACTCAGAAACCTCTAATAGCTAATTGGGGTATAATTATTTAGCATTAGAATCTATGGTTATTTAGCCTACACTTATGCCAAATAAATCATAATCTAAATTTATCTCCTTATTGATAACTTGAAATCATCATAAAAAGACGGGGAACTAACTTCGAATTTCAATGATGATGTAATATTAGATGGTAAAGTTATGCTACGACCAAAACTTGAAAACTTAAACACCTCTATTGGAAACTGTTTACTACAACGTAATGAATCAGGCGCAGAATTGATTCTTAGTAATAAAAAATCATTTTCTATCACAGCACCTGAGAGTTGTATACTTGAGACTCTCATTAAGAATGATAAGCTCATATCAACCAAAGAAGAGTTGGTCATTGCCGCTTGGGGGAGCCCGGATATCATTGGTTCAAACTCTTTACCAGTTGCGATTACTAATCTAAGAAAAGTCTTAAAAATTGATAATATCAAAATCGTTAATATTCCAAGAAAAGGTTACAAACTTAATATCCCTGAATCTGAATCTTCGCTAGACTTCCCTAAACAGATAAAATTAAATCACTACCCTAGATACGCATTTTGGGGTATTTCTTCAACGATCTTAATTACAATAATAATAGGTAGTTATTTCTCTTTCTGGCATGAATTTGAGATTGTCAATGTCAATGTCAATAATCAATCTAGTCAAGTATGTTTAACTAAAAAAGATGAACTAGAATTAATCTTAACATCTTCTGAAAAACAAGTCGCTTTTACCGAAGCCTCTCAGACGGTTCCATAATATCTCGTCATTTATAATTATTCTAAAGGATACAACATATAATCATCGGCTCTAGTGTACGATTTATTTAAGGTAATTAATTAAATCGTACAACTCTTTATCACTCTCTAACAACAAGGTAAAAAATTTTTCCTCGACTACTCTTATTATTGCTAGTTTTTACTAAAACAATTTTTCAAAATAATCTTATAGTTAATGACGCCTTATATACTAAGGCACAGTCCTACTCTCTTACAAAGAAAATGGCCATTCACTCTTAAGCTTTGCCTCTCCGACTTCATTGGGATTAATTATTAATAATTAATTTAAACGTTATAACATAACAATTAATGTGAGCTATATGTTAATAGTTAGAGATAATCTCAATGAAATATAGTTGTAGTTATTACTTGAAATACCTCAGCATTGCAATTTTGGCTTTGAGCTGTATTACCAAGGCTTTTGCTTCGATTCACGTCAAGGACGTACTCGGAAGGGAGATAGATTTGGAAAAACCAGCAAGCAATATTTTCCTAGGGTTTTATTTTGAAGACTATCTGGCCATCGTGGGACCAGATGCGTACAAAAAAGTGGCTATTTTCCCAAAAAATTCTTGGAAAGATTACCGTCAATCTCAATGGGCAACATATAAAAAAATCATTCCAGAGTTAGAAACGATTATCGATTCAGGCTCTCTTTACACTGGTACTTTTGATTTCGAGAAACTCTTATTAACTAAGCCAGATGTTGCGCTTATTGCAGCATGGCAATATGAGGCTCTTGATGAAAAAGTTGAAATCCTTGAAAAGAGTGGCATCAAAGTTGTGGTTGTAGACTTCAATGCTCAAACGCTTGAAAACCACGTTGCTAGTGCACGTATTATAGGTCAAGTAATGGGTGCAGAAGAACGCGCAGAGACTATCGCAACAGAATACGAAAGCGCCATTAACCTGGTAAAACAACGTGTTATGAAACATCTGGAAAACAAAAAAGTACGCAGTGTGTATGTTGAAGCGGGTACAGGTGGGCCGAGTGAATACGGTAAATCTTACTCAACGACAATGTGGGGCAACCTTTTGAACATGGCGGGTGCCGATAATATCGCCAGTGGGATGTTTGAAGGTTCTGCTCAGCTAACGCCCGAATATGTTTTGAGTCAAGATCCAGAGGTAATCTTTATATCCGGAGCCCACTGGGCTAAGCATAGCGACAGCGCACTGCTTGGCTTCGACAGCACAATGGAAGAAGTGCAGGCTAGATACCGCCCATACCTAAACCGTCCTGGATGGAAACAACTCACTGCGGTTCAAAATGGTGACGTTTACGGTATGTACCACTCAGGAACTCGTACTATTTACGATCACGTCTTCTTATTATACCTAGCGAAGTCGATTTACCCAGAAGCATTTAAAGACATTGAACCTAAGACATTACACCAAAATTTTTTTAAGAACTACATGCCGCAAGCGCTCAAAGGCACTTTCATGATTCAGGTGGAAGTAAACCATGAATAAAAGCATTAAAATGACGTCTAACCTTAATTCCAGCGGCGGTATTTATCAACGAATGCAGAAGCAGCGGAGTAAGATTTTGCTGGTCACCTTTCTGGCGATGAGCCTTTCCGCTTTGTTTGATATTGGTACTGGATCATCGTGGCTCGGTGTTAAGCAAATTCTTGAAGCTCTCCTTGGTGGCCCCTCTGGTGACAACTTATCAACACTCATCGTCTGGCAACTTCGGCTCCCCATCACTCTCACCTGTATCATGGTTGGTGCCTCACTCGGCCTCGCTGGCGGCCTGATGCAAACCCTGCTAGCCAACCCCCTAGCAAGCCCCTATACCCTTGGCATCTCCGCCGCTGCTGGATTCGGTGCTGCCATGGCTTTATTAACCGGTTTTTCAGTGTTTGGTTTGCATTGGTTAGGCGTGCCGTTTGCCGCGTTTTTGACGTCTGGATTAGCGAGCCTAGCGATCTACCTTATTGGTAAGAGTCGAAATATGGACGCCAAAGTACTCATTTTATCGGGTATTGTCGTTCTGTTCTTTTTCCAAGCTCTCCAGTCATTAACCCAATATTTAGCGTCACCAGAGGTGCTACAACAAATTGTTTTTTGGTTATTTGGCAGTTTGTTGAAAGCGAGTTGGTTGTCCTTCTTTGTTTCAGGAGTCGTTTTCATGTTCAGTTTATTCTTTGCGCTGTCGAAAGTGTGGGCACTTACCGCCCTCACTTCGGGCGAAGATCGCGCACTGGCTTTGGGGATTAAGGCAAGCAAGTTAAGGCTACAGATGTTTCTGCTTTGCTCCTTATTAACTGCGGGCGCAGTGTCGTTTGTCGGAACCATTGGTTTCATTGGCTTAGTAGCCCCTCACCTCGCAAGAATATTAGTCGGCGAAGATCAGCGTTTCTACTTACCTTTGGCCGCATTGATGGGCGCGTTGCTTTTATGTACCTCGTCCCTTGTTGCTAAGTTGCTCGTACCAGGCACTATCATTCCAATTGGTATCGTCACATCGTTGATAGGCGTCCCGATACTTCTTTATTTTCTAATAAGCAGGAGGTTTATCTAATGAAGTCACTTTCAATAGAAAATCTCGCCGTCACCGTAGGAAGAAAACTCGTTTTGGAGAAGGTAGAAGCGCACTTTTGGGGCGGAGAATTTTCTGCTATTTTAGGCCCAAATGGTGCAGGAAAGACGACCTTACTCAAGGCCATCATGGGCATTATTCCTTCTGATGGGAAGGTTAATTCCAGTGGAGGGGACGGAAAAAAGTTAGCACCTAGCGCCTTCTCGTACCTGTGTCAGCTCAACAAATCATCCTGTCAATTAACTGTTTTTGAGTTTGTGTTGCTTGGCTTTGTGCATCAGCTGGGCTGGAATGTCACATTTGAACAAGAACAAAAAGCAGAATCCATCCTTATCTATTTAGGTCTGATAAATCTCGCTCCAAGACAGTTTTCTCAACTCAGTGGCGGTCAGCAACAGCTAGTTTCCTTGGCACAAGCGCTGGTTGCTGAGCCCGACGTCTTGCTTTTAGATGAACCAACAAGTGCCCTAGATCTTAGGCATCAAGTTCAAATTTTAGACCTTGTTCGTCAATATACACGAGCAAGAGGTATCATCACCATTGCAGTACTGCATGATCTCTCTCTTGCAGCTCGGTACTGCGACCACCTTCTTTTGCTTAGTGATGGCATCGTACAACACAGTGGTAAACCACAAGACGTGCTCGATTCTGAAAGGCTCAGCCAGATATATCAGGTTCAGGTGAACGTAGGTTGTTGCGTACATGGGCATACTCACGTCACCCCAATTCGGATCCTTGACACTGATTAAAAGCGTAATTGGAATTTATTATGACAATGAATAACAGGCATTATCAATTATTAATCGCTATATCTACATTTGAATCTCAGATCCAAGCTCTGACGCACTACAGTCTTGAAAATTGTGAGTGTTTTGCCCTTTTGCAGGAGAAGCTGGATGAATTATCTTCTTGGATTTTGCAAGAAAACCCTCAGGCCATTAGCAAAGAGTTGGAGGTTACCCCTGAGCATGACCGTCGAATTAAACAACTTCGTGAAACTACCATAAAAGCCTTGTGTATGTTGGAGAAGCATCAATCCCAATGTGCCAGAGAGCATCAGCTCAATCTCAGTGAATATTTATACCAACTGTCTGAAAACACCAAAATTGAACTAAAGAACGCAGGGATTGGAAACAACTCACGAGTGCTGTTTATCGGCTCTGGTTCGTATCCGATTTCTGCATTCACTATATCTCAGTTTACCGGTGCTGTAGTTCATGGCCTCGATATTGATGAGCAAGCAGTGACGATGGCGAATCAACTAGACTTATCTCACTTGTCGACCACTTTTAGCTGCAAAGATCTAATTACTGAGTTCGTCTCTTTTCGACCAACCCATGTCGTAATCGCATCTTTAGTAGAACACAAATGGGAACTACTTAAGCAACTTCAACCCCACCTTAACCGCTCTCACCGTATCTTAGTCCGGTTTGGCAACGGTTTGAAATCCGCATTCAATTACCCTTTTAACCCTAACCTCATTGAAGGATGGGGAACAAAACTGATCCCAAACGATACAGCTATATATGATACCGTTTTGATGGAGCGAGCAGAATGACGGCTTCATTAGGAAAAGTATTAATCGTAGGCACAGGTCCAGCCGCATTTCAGACAGCAAAAATCATTAAAAACCAGTGCGAACAATTAGGGTTAGTAAACCGCTCATCCGAGCGCTGGAAAGCCATGTTCGAAAGTTTACACAACGAAAGTATTGCACATGTTATTGCTGCAAAACCCTCTTTGGAGCCACTGGCTGGACAAGTGATATTTGATGCTATTTTTGAAGATTTACGAGCAGTAGGTGGAGAATGGGATACATTAGTTATAGTTACACCATCTCATGCTTATGCAGATGTTCTGGTAGCTTTACCCAAATCTTGTTTAAGCACTATAAAAATAGTGGTTCTCATTTCATCCTTATTTGGAGGGCACCAGCTTGTAAAAGGTATTTTTGCAGAGCTGAGTTTAGCCCCTAATGTGCTAGTGTTTTCCAATTACTTTGCAGCCACTAAATTCATAACTGGACAAGCTGGGGTTCGTGTCATTACAAAAGCAGTAAAAAAACGTATTTATGCATACTCCAGTCAAGCTGAATGTGCAGTCCTGAATCTGTTGGCTCAAACTTTAGCAGATGTCAGTGTCGCAGTTGTCGAGTTGGAAAATGGATTTAGCGTCGAGGGACGAAACATTACCTCTTTCGTTCACCCCGCATTTTTCATTACACCATTCTCGCTCAATCATATCTTAAGTGAGACGAGAGAAGTTAAGTACATGTACAAACTTTTCCCTGAGGGGCCGATCACAACCGAAACCATTCACACTTTGGTTGAACTATGGCGCGATATATCAAGATTGATGCTGCACTTTAACGGAACACCATTTAATTTGTTACAATTTCTCAATGATGACAACTACCCTGTGCATCCAGAAACCATCCATCGTAGTCAAATTAAACAATTCATGTCGCTCACACCAATAGAGCAGGAATATTTAGTTTACGTACGATATAGTGCGATTCTGATAGATCCTTTTTCTAAACCGGATACCAATGGATGCTACTTCGACTTCTCTGCCGTGCCCTACACCAAAGGCAAGGTAGAGGAAGGCGAATTGTATTTACCTCGAATACCCAGAGAAGATATACAGACTCTTTACTGGCTTCAAGTATTGGGTATAGAACATGGGATTGCATTACCGAGCATCAACCGTGTATTAGGCATGTTCGAATCTTGGTTAAGAGAGTCTCAACTCCCTAACCTCTTGATTGAAGAATGTCACACTCAAGCGCAAAAATACCTCGAGTGGGTACGCCGAGCAAACGAGCTTTAGAGAGAGACTCATGAGTAACGGTGTAACGTTAGCTATATTTTCTGCTTTTATTTTTAGTGTTATGAACGCACTTATTAAAGCGGCCAGCTTAACGATTCCTAGCTCTGAAATTGTCTTCTTTCGAAGCGCCATAGGAACGGTTCTGATTTCGTGGTTAATGTGGCAAACAAATATCAGGTTTTCTACCACGGGTATTCCATTGCTTCTGCTCCGAGGTCTGTTTGGGGCGTTTTATCTGCTGGCTTTTGTATACACCATTGCCCACATGCCTCTAACGGATGCCATCATTTTGGCTTACCTGTCCCCGTTCTTCGTTATATTGCTTTCCAGCCTGATTCTAGGCGAAAAGCTGCCTAGAAAAGCGGCGCTCCTTTTGCCTCTCGTTTTAGTCGGAGTCGCTTTAATTGTTAATCCTTTTAACTTTGACACGTTTAACCTCTACGCACTAGCAGGGATAGCAAGTGCTTTTTTCGCAGCGGCAGCCTCTATTACTATTCGCCACCTAAGCAAGACCCACCATATTTACGAGATTGTTTTCTACTTTCTTTTCACTGCTATGCTGGTATCAGGTTACTTAATGAAAGATGAGTTTGTGATACCACAGGGCCTTACCTGGATTTATCTGATTGCCATTGGTGTTGTATCACTGATTGGGCAAGTTTTTTTAACAAAAGCATTCAGTCATGAAAATGCTGGAGTGGTTGCAGTCACCCGCTATATCGGTCTGGTCTTCAACTTACTTTGGGGGGTTATTTTTTGGCATGAGATTCCAGGCTGGATGACGGCATTAGGCAGCATCACTATTGTATTCGCATGTATATACCTTTCTTTGAAGAAACAATAGCTCACTTTAATAATTAATGGCTCCTTGTATATAAAACAAGCCCAAATAGATAAACCTTCGTGGTGGTTGATTTAACTGAGTTATCCCACGTAATGAGAAACTTACTGCAAACCTTATACTGTGACTTTATCAACATTAGCGGCAAAATTCAGTGCATCACTACACCTGAGCCAACAGAGTCCGAGTGACAAGGCGATTAAGAATATCCCCAGCTTTGACCCGATCTTAACTGCTTCGATTGTTAGTGAAATTAGTTCTGGTGAAAAAATTTCAGAATGGTCAGCAGTTTTCGGCATGTTTTAGTCACTGATTGTGAATACGACGTTAATCGCCTTTCAAGCCTATGTAATTGAAAAGGTACTTATTGAATACGCAACTGAGTACAATAGCTGATGAAAAACGATGAACTACCCTTACGACAATCTTATTACGTAACAAGTTCATTGAAACCGTGGCTTTGAATAGACACTAAGGAGCGGAATACATCATGGCGCAGGTCGCACAGATGACCTAGAAAGCGTTCGGATATATGTTACAACTTGCTTTGCGCCCAGCCATACTGCATCTTCATCAATCTAAAAGGTCAGAGAACCACGGTTAATGAGTGATTAGTTATATTGATCCCAATTAGTTGTTTTTTGAAGAATTTTAGGAATAAGGCTACGAGAGAGAGTGAATGTAGCTGAGCAGATCGTAGGTTCTGAATTTAGTTTCAATGAATGACGCAACAAAACCAGTTTTAATGCGGGTACTTAAGTGACACGGTGTGCCACTTAAGTAATTAAGGTTAAACTCCCTCAAAAACGGGCAGTGCTTCGAACATAACTAATATATTGATCACAATGATGCCCACACCGTAAATAAATACACCAACCAACACCAACTCTCCTCCCGGTACTTGGTAAGGCTTTGATTTTTTATGACCTTCTTCATTCTCCTCAAAATTGTGAGAGGTTACTTGCAGCCTCGATTTCCTTGCTAACAAGGCCGGTACTATACATGCCCAAATTGCAGCGGCCGATGCCGCATAACCAATTGCAGCAAGAAAACCGAAAGGAAAGAGAAGAGAGAAAATCAACGGCGGAATAAATGTGACCGCCCAAGTTTTGGTTCTGCCTTTCGAAGTGGCATCAAATTGGAATAAATCAGCTAAAAAATCGAATACCCCCAAGCCAACTCCTATAAAACTCGACAAAATAGCGGCCGCGGAAAAAGCGCTAATGACATTTGATAACGTCTCTTCTGCTAATACTGCTTTTAAGCTAATGAGTAAGGTATCTATATTGCCACCTTCGGCAATGATAGGTCCGAAACTTACTCTTGGTAAGTTCCCATAAATACTCATTAACCAAACGGTGTAAGTAAAAAGAGCGATGAACGTTCCACCCATGATGGCTTTTTGTGCGAGCCTTTCCTCACGGTAGTAATCTCTTAATGTTGAGACGCAATGGTGGTACCCAAACGCAGTCAAGGCAATGGGGAAAAAGACCCAAACGTATTGCGCATACTCAAATTTCAAATGAGCAGTATCAAGCAAAGTACTGAGATTAACATTAAACCAAAGGCCTACGGTGCCAAAGCTAAAGCTAAAGATCATAAAAAGCATTAGCACAATCGAAATACGGTCGACCATTTTTGTTGAATGCCAAACTAGCCCGGAAAAGATAAAAACGAAAAGGATGGAGGCTAGTTGGGGGGCAATACCAAAATATTCATTCAAAATTAGCCCTGAAGAGGTGATATAGGCATACAGCAAGATCCCCCCAACAAAGTAAATCATTAGGTTATTAAAGAAATTAACCTCTTTACCTAACAAATCTTTCGTTATGGAAGAGAAAGATGACCGGTAAGGGTAATCTTTTAAAACTTCGAGCAATAAACAACCACTGGTTGTCATGATAATCATGGTGAAAACCAAAGCCATTAAAGCCCCGATGGTCCAAACTCCAGCCCCAGCAGCTGGGAGCCCAAGCATACCAGCACCAACGCAAATACATGCGACGATGCAAGCACCTCCAATAAGTGAGGGCGGCTTGGTTGTTATTGCTGGTTTTGCACTGTCCATAACCTGTTTTGTACTATCCATAAGTGGTTACCTTTCATTAGTCCGACATTGCTTTTATGTATGATCACCACCCCATCCGTTCTATCTAATTTCTTCTTCTGAGGGATGACTATAAAAAAGCGCTAGAATCTGGACTCTAGCGCTTAAATCTTAGAAAAAAATAATAATTACAGACTAAATTAGGCACATAATCAGACTTAAACAGAATAAATTTCGTCTTGGTTTTCATCTTACTAAAGGATTATTCCCATGAGCGGGAGAAATCCTGATCTTTAAAGGCTGCTGCAAGGCCTGTGACCTGCTGCAATCGTAAAACCTCATCTTGGTCCATCCCTAGTTCGTAACAAATTTTGTTATTCGTCCAACCCATTTCTTTAAGCTGAATGATAAGGTCTGCAGTGAGCTCTACTTGATGGGAGCCTCGCGCAAGGTTATGACGAACAGATGCCGACATACACTTTTCTTCAGGTAAATTAAGTACCACTGCGGGGATATAACCTTTTAAGGCTTGTAACTCTGGGTTATTTAACAGTAATTGATAACGATGGAAGCCATCGATAACGACGTATTTTTTCGCTGCATTCTTTAAACGATTGACCAAAATAGGCATAGTTACGCCATTTTTCTCCATCGACGTTTTTAGGAGGTTACTTTCTGGAGGCGCCATTTTATTCGGGTTGTATTGGTTAGCTTCTATTTCATCAAGTGGAAGCATTTCAACATGACAAGCCGGCGGTAAATCAGGAATAAGCTCGATGAGTACTTTGGCGGCTTTATTGTAAATTGCTACCTTATCAATTACTTGTTTGTTCGAGTGATTGATAGATTTCAAAGGCTTCTTGGGACGATGCTGATAAGCTAGAATAGGCTCACTTTTCATTAGTATTACTCTCTTCTCCATAGAGGGCATGGTATTGCTTTGCTAAGGACTTGTTGTACCCAAAAGAGAGTCCTCGGCACCAATAATCATTTTTAATCAGTACTTTACAAATTCTTCTCCAACTAGGAACTTGCTTCCTAGATTCCAATTTACTCTCTGCGTAATCGGGGATGCAGGTCACTCCTTTTTGAGGACCGTTTTTACGCCACCATTGTAAGAATTTAAAAATTCGATCACGATAGTGTTGTTCAACATGTGGCGGCATAGTTTTTAGAAGGTATTTACTGTATTGCCGGTAGCTAAGCCCCGGTGGTAATTCAAAGCGATAATAACCAAGGATACGGCCCTGATTTTTTGAATACCGAGCGCCAAAGTTACAGCCTTCAACTCTGGCTACTAATTTTTGCCAGGTATGAGGCTCCAAAATTTGATATAACCAAAGCCCTTTTCTTTGCTCATCCCCAAAAGGTTGGCAAAGCCGTTGCTGTGAAAGAGGAACGCCAGCCTTATGCATTAAGTCGTAAATACAGTTGTAATCCCAATTGAAGCGCGAGTTAGCGATCCAAATATCTGGAGTTCTCCAATCATAAAGAGGGTAAGCCATGTAGACATCGCTCTGCATTTGAGTCGTCCAATATTTATCATCTAATTTCTTTTTGGCGCGATTTTTAATGGTTTTAAAACGATGTAAAGACTCATCCGCTCGTATACCAATGAGCACAGCAATTGGCGAGTCTTTCTTTTGTTGGTACCAACGAGCAAATTTAAAGACGAAATCCTCAAACTCCATACCTTTTTTAAAAAACGGGAAATACTCCAGATCGGAAATCACGCCTTCATGTTGTGGTATCTCTCTGACCCATTGCGCTTCCTTATCAGGATCCCAACAAAGCCATTTAGGCTGAAATTGTGAAATTGAATTTCTTAAGCTCAGCGGTAAACAAACCCAGTATGGATTTACTTCACCACGAAGTACCATACGCTCAATAAAAGCATGAGTTTCATGGTATTGGGCTTCGAAATCGACAATGAGTACATCAACAGGTAATCGACCACGTTTTTTTGATTCTTGGATAGTTAAATTCAAAAGAACACCAGAATCTTTCCCACCGGAAAACGAGACATAAAAGTGGCTAAAGTTATCGAGAAGGTACAATATTCTTTGGCGCGCTCCTTCGAGCACATTGTAATCCAGCTGAATCTTGTCTCGAGAGAAGGAACCTTTTCTTCTACCCTTGGTAATCATAGGTCCGCCAATTTATTAATATTCAAATAAAAATATATAAATCCCGTGTCTTTTATAAATTAATTATTGGTAATTAATTTAATTTCTAGGTACAGATTTGAAGCCTCATCGTAAAGAGCCGCTCTCCCGTTGTGATTTAGGTAAGAACGGCTTGGCTTACATTAAAAACTGAAGTGAATATTACCTCTTAAACCAACAACCCAGCTGTCATCAGCTTTTGAGTTATTCGGTAAAGAATAAAGATATTGCACATTAGGGGTTAGGGAAATCGGCCCCCAATTGATTCGGTAATAAATTTCTGAGTTATAAGATTCGTCCACTACCCTAGGGCTATTCGGTTTAGCCCAACCAACAGCAACACCAAGCAGACCAGGCCCTACCCCACTATATCCGGAGCCCAACACGACAGAAGATTTGTATAGAGCCTCAGGTCCTTGCGCGACACCGGCTCTGAAAAATGGTATCCATGAGCCCGTTTTATATATGGACGACCAATTTGCGCCATAGTTTTCGCTAGCTTGCTCTTTTCGCCCATCGCTGTGCCAAACGGTTAGGTGTGAATTCTTCAAATAAAAATCGTCTTTCGACTCCACCCAACCTATTTCTAGGGACTTAAAGTATTGATTATCATTAATGAACTGTTCAACACCATCGAAAGGCTTAGTCGAATCAGCTTTTGCATCAGAGAAACTTGCATAAAAATAATAATTTTCCGACATCATATGGCGTAGAACGCCGCCGAATGTTGATTCATCTGGGATTGGGATGGAACCGGAACCGGTACTAAACTGTAAGTTAGAAAAACCATAGTAAGGGTTACCCAACTGATAAGTATCAACATAATCAGTCGTATCTAAAAAACCAACCATCATATCGGTAGATTGTTTATTAAAGGTTTGTGTCCAATAAAGATTCGTTAACCTTAAACCTATATCACTAAAAGCGGGTTGGATTAAACCAAACCCTCCGACATTATCCATGACAAACTCAGAGGGCGTACTATCTGTATAACCGTGCTTATGATCGACCCTCAGCTGCAAAGCTCCAGTATCACTCTCTTTTTGATATGCAAGCCAATTTAATGTAATGCGTGCTATGCCAGCCGCTGCGCTGCTCTCCTGATCCGACAAGTTTTCACTCGACGTTAAACCAAACACATAGTAATCCACCGCACCCTTTAGAGCCTTCTCTTCAGCAGCACTCGTCCACGTTGGTGTGATAAAAACGCCAGCACCGACAAGCGTTAACCAAAAACGCTTGGCTTTCTCCGTAAATGGGACTTTTTCTCTCATATCAATAACTTCCTGTTGTTGTCATGGGGTTGTACGACTCAGCTCAACTTTATTGTTATTCAGTTGATTATTAATACGGATTTGGAAAATGAATACTTGTAATTAATAAATAATTTAAGTGTTCTGCTTTATTGATTTGTCATAATATTTGTTAAAATAAAAAATCCCTCAATTTTAGATACCAACATCAAAAAATGAGGTATATACTATTTCTCATTCCTATATGGAGGCAGAAATGGAAAACCAACACACTACAACCACGTTTCAAGCGCTTAAAACCGGTGCAGACGCTTATATTCAACGTCGCAATCAACGTTTACTGGCTAATCACCGCAAAGAGTTGCGTAACTTCACCCGAGCAGAGGCATCAACCTACCTTGGCATTGATGCAAAAACGCTTGATCGGTACGTTACTGCCGCTGAGATAGATCCTCGTCGTCATGAAGACTCCCAATGGTCGATCGATATCGCGGAAATGTACAAGGTACGTAACCTACTGCCAAATAATCTACGTAAAGACGATAAGTTTATACGCAGTGAGCAGCAAAAAACGCAAGTGATGGTTATCCAGAACCAAAAAGGCGGGGTTGGCAAAACCGTTTCTGCCGCAACTATCGCATCAGGTTTAGCGACCGAGTTTCACCAAGAGTACCGTATTGGTTTAATAGATATGGATGGCCAAGCCACACTTTCAATGTATTACGCCCCCGAAGCCGAGCAAGAAGGTAACTTGTCTGTTGGTGATCTGATGATGAAAACCTTCGATCTTGATGAAGGTGAAACCGTTGAACAAGTTATCTCTGAAGCCTTTCTTGAAACGACTATCCCAAACTTACGCATTTTACCTGCAGCACAAAGTGATCGGGCGATGGAAGGTTGGTTTCATGAGCAAGTGTTCGGCCAAACCTTAGCTTCACCTTATTCACTACTAAAAGACATCATAGATAACGTTAAAGACGAGTTCGATATCATCATTATCGATACCCCACCTTCGCTCGGCTATGCGACCTTTAACGCGTATTTTGCCGCAACGAATGTAGTGTTCCCTTTGTCGATTACAGAGAATGACATTGATGCTACCTGCTCTTACTTCAGTTACATTCCACAAGTGTGGGCGCTGTTAGAGAACGCAAACCATGAAGGCTACGACTTCATGAAAATACTACTTACTAACCATCGTGATAGCTCAACCACGACCGAATTAATGAATAACCTGTACGATCAGTTCTCTCCTTACTTGTACTCTAAAGAGTTTAAGCACAGCGAAGCTGTCCGCCAGTCATCTTCCCTACTCTCGACCGTGTTTGACCTGTCCAAAAGTGAATACCCGAAAAGCAAAGCAACCTTCCAAAGCGCGCAACAAAACAGCTATGAAGTGACAAGCCAGATCTTGCGCGATCTTCTCAACGTTTGGCGTGAACAGGAGAACAAATAATGGCGAAAAAACGTGGCGGTAGCCCTCTAGGCAATGCTCCTGGTTCAGCGCAAGCACAACAGTCCGCGGCCAAAGCTAATTTAGACACACTCACAAATCAACTCAGCACTGAGCTAGAAAAAAGTGGACAAAACGCTGAAGATTACCTTAGAGCGACATTCGGATTAGAGTCCGTTGGCCAAAAAATGGTTTGGCAACTAGCTTCTGGTTCAACAGCGACCTTTAACGAAGTGACATTGTCACACGATCAGGTTAAGCAGAACTCTTTTGTGACTTTTGATGTTAATGGCCGTGACCAATCTTTGCTAACCAAAGAGTCATTGGAAGATTTAAACTCGTTAGAGTTTCAACAGTTTTACCCTGCTGTTGGTCGCGAAATAGATGGTCGTATCGATGTGCTTGATGGCTCTCGCCGCCGTGCTTGGTTCTTATTTCAAGAAGGCCGCGTAAAAACATTTCGAATTCTCGTCACCCAAGACGAACTGTCTACTGCCGATGCCAAAGCACTAGCAAAACAGTTGCAAACCGCAAAAGAGCACAACCAGCGCGAAATTGGATTACAGTGTCAAACTCTCATGAAGAACGGCGAACTCACTCAAGAGGATACGGCAAAAATCTTAAATATAAGCCGCCAAGCAGTAGGTCGAGCGCTAAAAGCAGCCAGTATTGACAGTAAATTGATTGCACTATTCCCTGTCGTTAACGACTTGTCTCATACTGATTATTCACTGCTAGCTAAAGTGATGAAAGCCTTTACCAATGATAATAAAGCTTTGAGTAATTTCATAAAAAAAATAACCAGTAAAGCTGTCAATGCTCAGCCTGAGCAGAGCCAAGAAGACGCCAAAGACGAGCTGATTACTTGCATTAAAACTGAGTTAAAGATTGTTGAAACCAAACAACAATCAGACAAAGCTACCGTGACTTTGTTAGCTGAATTCGACAGCAAAGGTATGTTCGCACGTAAAAGAGTGAAAGGCCGTAACTTCTCGTATGAATTTGGGCGATTATCCAAGGATGTTCAAGCTGAACTTGATGAAGCTATCCAATCAATACTAGGTAAACATCAGTAACCCTCTCAAAAAAGGCTCTATTTCCTCGGAGCCTTTCTCCTTCTCTATAATCACTAGAATCCTACAAAAAAATAGGATGACTACAAGTAACACGACTAAGCCATTAATAACAAAATAGGTTTGGGGAACTTCATTATTAGACTTAGCATGACTTCATCCTCTATATCCAAAAAAATTGGCTAAGTGCAGAGTGCTTGACTCGAGGTGAGCCAACGTTTAAATGGTGGTTAAAACCTGACAAAAAAACCATTAATTTATGGCTAATAAATGAACTCAAAGACCTTGAGTTAATCCCACCCTAAAACAATCTATATTTCCGATTCTTGCGCTACAAACTGGGGAAGAAAAGCAAAATAATGCTACTTTCGGGTTGAGAACATCGACAAACACGCTATCCCAAAAGATTTTACGAGGGAAGTGACTAAAAACCGTAGCAAAACCGTCTGAGCGACACTATAAAGCATAGCTGGAAGGCGTAAAGAAAAACCACCGTAACAAACATCAACAACTGATTATTTTCTAGTATTCTCACCCTCCTTTTATTTCCTACTACACTAAAAAAACCATGACCTCATAAGGACTGCTCTTTTGAAGGATTCTATCCTATATAAATAAAGAATTTATAATTTCATATACTCACCCAGCTAATAACGTATAAGTTAATGTTATTATACTGGTTTATCTATAAATAATATAAATCAGTAAAAACTAATGGTTAAACACGTTTATTAATAATCATTTTTTATTAAAAATTCAGAATGTATAACTATAAATTGAAAGGGTACGATATGAATACATTCTCAAAAGGAGTTTTGGGGTATGGAGACACTTATATGCCGTTCTTTCCAATCATTTATCGACTTCTGCGACAATGATATCGTTGAGGGCAAAAATGTTCATTGCACCTTTAAAGCCTGTAAGGATAAAGACTGGCGTTGGATGCAAATCTACTTAGAAGAAAAAAGAGGTAAAGATCTCACCTTTAGCTTAATATGAAATTGGTGGCACAATTTCATTTTTTAAAAAACTCACACTTCAATTCAAAATATGAACCATTATATTAAGTCTAGATATAACCTAATAACCCCCCCTAAGAATATGGAGAAATGCTATGTTAAGAGCACAATTGGACAACGTAAAACTACCTATAGGTAATTGCGTATTGCAAAGAGACGAATCGGGGGCTCAACTCATTCTCAGTAATCAAAAATCATTTTCAATCACCCTGCCTGAAAGCTGCATATTAGAAACTCTGATCCAAAAAGAAGAATCTATCTCGACTAAAGAAGAGTTAGTCATTGCTGCATGGGGTAACCCGGATATCATCGGCCCTAACTCTTTGCCAGTCGCTATTACCAACCTCAGAAAAGTATTAGAACTTGATAGTATAAAGATCGTTAATGTTCCAAGAAAAGGTTACAAGCTCCATATCCCTGAGTTTGAAACTTCTCTAGACCCACCCAAACCGATAAAATCACTTCATTCTAACCATTTCAAAAGAACATCCAATAACTACCTAAGACTCTATCAATGGGCTCTTGTGGTCTTATCTTCTACTACCCTCTCTGTACTAATAATCAGCTATTTCTACTTTTGGCACACATTTGACATCGTCAACGTCAACGTCAATAAGCAATCGAGCCAAATCTGCCTAGCTAAAAAAGATGAACTTAAATTCATCATCTTAGCCTCTCAAAACAACTTAGTTTATCAGCCCCTAGAAAGCTATCACACTAACCCATAACCCTCATTACTCTTTAATTTTTCAGAAAAAGAGAAACAGCCCCTTTGCTGTATGCAAAGGGGCACGACTTAAAGTGCAGGTTCAAATGTAGCGTTAAAGTGTCTCAATACCTTAGGCTCATAAGTAAACTTTAAACCTGCAATCGATGAAGCACGTTTCTTTACTTCTTTAAAAGCGGCAATAATGTAATCAAGGTGGGCCTGTGTATAGGTTGCTCTGGGAATAGCTAAACGAAACAATTCAGCTGGGCAAGGAAGCTGCTTTCCTGTTTCAGGATCACACCCTAGTAATAAAGAACCGATTTCTGCACCTCGAATTCCTGCCACCTTATAAAGCTCACAAGACAAAGCAT
Source organism: Vibrio sp. 99K-1 (assembly GCF_013114585.1). Lineage (NCBI taxonomy): Bacteria > Pseudomonadati > Pseudomonadota > Gammaproteobacteria > Vibrionales > Vibrionaceae > Vibrio > Vibrio sp. 99K-1. The sequence goes on along the minus strand of NZ_VTXF01000030.1, from coordinate 27,533 downwards.
GTCCCGGAAACTGTTCTGGTAAAATATTAGGTAATAATGCACCAGCATCAACAAAGGCAGCATGCCCACCCGCTTGCTGGCAACGAACCCCTAACGCTTCTAAGCCATTAACTAAATATTCGACTTGCTGCAAGCGTGACGCTAACCAGTCTTCTTCCATTCCATCATAAAGCCCAACAGCCAAACGTTCCATCGCCCCACCTTCGAGGCCTCCATATGTTGGAAAGCCCTCCAATAACACACATAACGTTTTGCATTCCAACTGCACATCTAAGAAGCTATCGTCTTTGAAAGCGAGTAGCCCCCCAATAGGAACCATTGCATCTTTTTTTGCTGACATAGCAAAAATATCGGCATATTTAAACACTTCTCTAGTGATCTCTTGAATACTCCACTCTGAATAGCCTACTTCACGCTGCTTAATAAAATAAGCATTCTCAGCAAAGCGGGCGCAATCCATAACAACAGGGATATCATAAGATTTCGCTAATTCATAAACAGCCTTAAGATTTCCAATAGAGACTGGCTGGCCACCTGCAGAATTGCAAGTAATCGTGCTCACAATATAAGGCACGTTTTTAGCTCCAACCTCTTCGATTCCAGCTGCGAGCGCTTTCAAATCAAAGTTACCTTTAAAGTCTGCTTTAATTTTAGTATTAAAAGCTTCAGGTAAAGGCACATTGATCACTCGACAGTTATTGTGTTGGGTGTGCCCTTGTGTGGTATCAAAAAAGTAATTTGAAAATGCAGCCATTTTGTTTCGTTCTAGCCCCTTATCTCGCTCACATTTATTGATCAAAGCGGGGACATATAGCTGTTCAGCTCCCCGCCCTTGGTGTGTGGGGATGGTAAAATTATAACCAAAAATATTTTTTACCGCTTGACTAAGTGTCCTGTAGCTTCGACTGCCACTGTACGACTCATCACCTCTCAACATTGCAGACTGCATGGCTTGCGTCACTGCACCTGTACCACTATCAGTCAGCAAATCGATAAACACATCGTCACTCTCTAATAAAAAAGGGTTGTACCCTGCTTTCATCAGCGCCTGCTCTCGTTCTCGCTCCGTTGTTCTTTTAACTGGTTCAATAACCCTGATTCGATAAGGCTCCGGCAAATAGTGTGAATCCATCGGATGTTCTTGATTATTGCTACTTACTGACATAGGTATTTCTCCAGACATTTTTATTATTAAATGAGTGCTTGGGGAAGGCATAACTAAAACTCTGTAGTCAGTACATTCCACCCTGATTAATTACGGATTAAGGCGCTTCTAGCTTTTCTCAATCCAACCTCATTAAAATTAACCCAAAAAATGGGTTTGGATATTAATTTCAGCGTAAATTAACTATTAATAAACAAGGTATATTAAGTAAAAAATGGAACTGGAGAGGCCAAAAAATTGCGCTTTCCCAAGAAAGAAAATATTCAAATTCACGCGCAATTGGCAAGAAGGAGAGTAAAGCTAAGTCATTAATTTTTATTAATAATAATAATTAAATAAAAGATATATTCTCTATAGTTTTACTATAGAAAATCATGGTATTGATAAAGAAAATAAAGATACCTTTCTGGTAAAATAGAGATAGCGATTTTATTATGATTCTAGGCAATACATTAGTTGTAGGCGCAGGACCCGCCGGCATTCAAACCAGTCAGATTCTTTCTCCTTTTAGCAAAAAAATAGCTCTCATAAGCAAAAGTTCTCATCAATGGGAGAATAGAAAAAGACTAATGCGACAGCACGAAAACGTTGCTAACTGTGAAGTAAGTAATCCACAATTAGCACCACTAGTTGGTCTTATTAAATTTGATGAGCTTTATACAGACTTATCTCCCCTTCCCTCTTCCTGGGATACGTTAGTCCTAGCGACTCCCGCTCACGCTTATTGTGATGTGCTGGCTTCTTTTTCTGAACTCTGCTTAAAAAATCTAAAGCAAATCATCCTTATGTCATCCATGATCGGTGGGTGTCTTATTCTAAAAGGGATGTTAAAAAAGAAAGGGGCATCTCCAAATATCATTCTTTTTTCTAGCTACTTTGCAACGTCTCATTTTTCATATAATCCAACAACACAGCACCCCCTTACTGTCACGACTAAAACTGTGAAAAAAAGGGTGTATATTTATCTCTCCGAACCCAATGAGGTATTGTTTAATGCTTTAAGAAACGCCTTAGAAAAAGTTGAAGTTCAAGTCATCCTATTTGATAACCCATTTAGTGTAGAAGGCAGAAACATCGCAACTTATGTACATCCTGCTTTTTTAATCAATACGTTTTCTTTAGATCATATTATTTCAAACGAAGAAGACATTAAATATATGTACAAGCTCTATCCCGAAGGCCCTATCACCATGGGGTTGATCAAAGAATTACTACATCATTGGAAATCAATTTCTCGACTACTAGAGCATTACTCAGCGGAACCAATCAACTTGCTTCAGTTGCTCAATGATGAAAACTTCCCTATACATGAGGTTACAATTCCAAGGAATAAAATAGATTCTTTCAATGAACTTAGTGAGATGGAGCAAGAGTACCTACTCTATGTCCGATATAGCACAATACTGATAGACCCAGACCCTTTTTCAGAATCCAACACAAAAAAAAACACTTTTGAGGTTTCAGCTAAACCTTATCTCAAGGGAAAGGTTAGGCAAGGACGACTACAACTACCTAGAGCACCATTAGAAGATTTGCAGACACTTTACTGGCTTAATCACTTAGTTCAACAATCTAGCCTTGTTTCTTCTATCACCTTTCAATCAATAGAAGTGTTTGAATCTTGGGTAAAAGAAAGAAACCTACCCAGTACATTAATCCAAGCCTTAAAACAACGCGCTTATGAATACTACGTTTATGCGACACCTTCTATCAGCCAATAAATTATCCTTAATTACTATAAGCATAGAAGGTGTTTGCTTAGCATTTTACTGTTTTGCTTCACAAGAAGTAACGAAGGAAAAGGAGATTAAGGTGCGAATAAGAAAAGCAACTATCAACGACATATCCTCTATCAATGCTCTATGTCATGAACAGCTGGCAGGCAGCCACAGTAAAATTAGGCATTACAACAGAGAGCAAAACGAATACAGCTTGAATGATTACAACTTAAGTAATCTAAGAATTATTGACTTACTTTTCACCGAATCCTTGATGAAAGAAAAGATCGAGAATAAAAACATTTATTTTTTTGTCGCTGAAACAAAAAAGAAACAAATAGTAGGCTACCTAATAATCAGTGTTCATTATCCTAAAAAAAAGCCAGTAATCCAACAACGAGCTCCATCTTTCTATGCTTATATCGAACGGTTCTATGTATCGTGTCAATATCACGGACAAGGTATTGAACTAGCACTACTCAATAGTTTTGATTATTGGAAAAAACACAAATCAACCCACTAATATTATCTTTCAAAATACGGGGAAAAGTTGTCAATGCTCAGGCTGAGCATTGACAACTTTTCCCCGTATTTAAATTAGTCTAAAACGATTAGCTTTCCATTCAAGCGCCTCAATCACACCTTATTGATACATGCATCCCAATCAAAAAAGAAAAGGTGAAAACCAGTCCCACAAGTAAGGTGGGAGAGGGTAGTACACACCATCACCCCTCCGGCCGAAATAGCATATTCAATTGGGTAGCCTGTCCGAAATATTCCTCCAAACAAATAAAAACTTCTGTCGCTGTAAGGCTAGAAAGGGACCCCAGACACTGTCATCACATCAATCAAGATATGGCTAGCGCCGCCCCAAGCAAATGCCATCCCGATCCCGTAGGAATCCTAAACCGAAATAAAGGCGAGGGCAGCGAGTAACCATGAGTAAATACATGCGTAGAGCCTCGATGCTTGATGTGTCTATTACCAAGCTTAAGCACGTATTCAAACCAATTGGGGGCAGTTACACCTTCAACACAATGAGGCGATGAAATTACAGCGCAAATAGCGCCAACAATTAATGTGTGATTGAGCCATTTAATTGTGAATAAGTATCGGAAGTAGAGCGGAGAGGAAAGCGAGTTTTTGAAGGTAAAGGTCAAACTTGGTTGTTACCACCGTATAATTGGACTCATTCCTAATTACTAAAGAATTAGAAGTGAGTCCTTCCATGGTATCTAAGTGGATAAATGAACTTGTTGAAAGCGGTCTATTATCAACAGAATCGTCATTAGAAAATAACACAACTGATTATTCAACAGAGCAGCTATTTTTCATCGTAATTGATACTGCAACAATGTCTGAACGAGAGTTGGCTGAATACTGTAAGCTAAAGGGTTATTTGTCGATGACGTTAAAGCTTGGCGAACACTATCAATCAAGGCACAGAGTACAACATCGGCCTCCTCATTATCACACAATGAAAATAAGCAACTACGTGAATATCGCCGAAAAATAAAAAATCTAGACAAAAGAATTAGCACGTAAAGAGAAATCACGCACTGAAACGGCTTTATTACCTGATTCTGCGGGAAAAGTTCAATGCCCTCAGGGAAACCAGCGAGGAAGACTGATTCCTATTCCAGAGCGGCTTAAAATTGTCACTATTGTTGACGAAGCTGTACGTAAGGGGACAACAAAGACAACAGCTTGCACTACCCATTGGATTGTCCATACGAACGTTTCAGCGCTGGACACAGAATACAGGAGAAATCTCAGACGACAAGCGACAACACCTTCATAAAAATGAGCCTCACAACAAGCAATCAGAAACAGAAAGACAGCAGATCTTAGATACCTGCAATGCTCCAAAGTATGCAGATTTACCAACAAATATCATAGTTCCAATGTTGGCTGACAAAGGTATTTATATTTCTTCCAAGTCAAAATTTTATCGAGTACTAAAACCAATCAGCTAAGCAAACGAACTCGCACCAAAGATACAAAAAGCCTGCAAACCAAATCAGGTCTGGAATTGGGGGAATAGGAAGCAGAGTTACTCCAAAGGACAATATGGCGAGAAAGGTGCGTTCATAGGAGCACTACACTCTGACAACGGTGCTCCTATGAGAAGCTACACTATACTTGCAAAGATGTATGCCCTTGGAGTAGTAGATCTTACCTTACTCTAGGCCTTGAGTAAGCAATGACAACCCATACTTAGAGTCGTTGTTTAAACCAATAAAGTATTGCCCTTCTTGGCCACTTGATGGGTTATCTTCCATTGAAGAAGCTCAATGTTGGATGGATAACTTTGTAGATTGGTAAATAATGAGCATAAAGTATATAACACCTCAACAGAGACAATGCAGCGAGGATAACGAGACTCTCCGTCAGCGTATATAAATCTACGGCCAGACTCAATTGGCTCATCCAGGCAGAATCGGCAAACAAGAGACTGGAGTTATATCTATGAGGTGTACTTGACCCTAAAAAGTGCAGCGTAACCATTAGTGTTACTGAATTGTAAAAAAACGACAACTTGCTTGAAAAACAGCGGGAATCAGTGATCGGTTTAAACCTAAATGGATTATCAGAATGCTCCGATATACACAATCCAATCGGTATATGTAGCTTCATACATCACCACCAAAAAGAGATAAAGCCCCATTAGTTTCTATCGATCGATAGCTTGCTTGCTACTGAGGTAACTGTGGCGATACGACGTTGATACTCCCATTCCGCTCGCGAGATTGTTCAGTTGTCGAGTAAAACGGCATCTTGCCAATAACCCCAATGTAATGCTTTGTGGCTTCAAGCCATCCTTCTGGGTCATATTCATCGATATTGAATTCATGCCAGCACCAAGCTTACTCTTCTCTGGGTAGCACTTAAGTACAGTATTAAAAATTAAATCCGGATCCACTTTTGGTGCCGGCGGGAGGGTATGGGTTGAGACATTATAGTGGGGATCTTAACCTTTTAACTTTTAAAGTAGGGGGGGTCGTAAGACTTGATTTCTGACGGAAGCAACTCAGCTTCTTCTCAAGGGATCCTCATCCCCCAATCATTGGCGTAAGCAGCACTGAACCCAAATAAACTAATCCATATAAGGAAAACATTAATCAACACGCGTTGACCTTCTTCCCATTCCTAACATCTGTAAATCACCAAGCACCCACAACCATAAACCAAATCAAGGTTTTGCTGTGTCTAACTTACATCGCTTACTAAGTTAATTAGCTGTGAAAAAGACGTGATAATAGGCCAAAAAGATAGAAGAAGTAGTCCTTGCTTGACGCCATTAACCACACTTTGAAAGATAGTAAACATTTACGTACTATCTGTGCTTTCTAGTCAGTTTATGCGTATCATCGAAGTAAAGCTTGAGTATCAAGAAGATAATCAGCCAAGAAATCCACTTTTATCAAATTGAGCCTCCTCCAAGGCTTATAATGTTCTGAATGTACTTTATTGTCTTGGGACCATTTTGCAATGTATTTCATCTCCCTACCTAAATTGTACACTCCAGTAATTGTCTGACAGCAAACTGGTTTCTTTACGATCACAATTTAATGGAAAGCATCTTGGATCATTAACAATCAATGATCCACATAACGTGTTTCCATCTAGACACTGTGACACTGTTACTTACTATTTTTACCAAGCTAAAAACTTAGTTCCCCCCATTTATTTTATATCACTGGTGAATACCTACAACGATCAGAGTAGTAATCCCCTAAGATGCAAATACATAACAAAAAATTAATGGATCAAATAAGATTGTTAGAGTGTTAACACTTACTTAATGAGCAACGTCAAAGCTCCCTAGAGATTTGACGTTGCTCGTTAAGTCACCGGCTGAACCTAAGTGAAGTTGGTATTGTTATAAAACTAGATCCTAAAGGTTCTAGTTTCTTAGTACCCGCCTAAAAATATGAACATTTGCCGAAATCATATAGATATTCACCGAAGTAATATCAATATTTACCGAAGAAATATTGATATTAAACGATCAAAAATATAAACATTTACCGAATTAAAGAATTTCACTGTTAACATTAACCGATCTAGAAGATAGGGAAGATCATAATTTAAATTTAATTTATGGTTATTAGGCAAAGTTGTCTAAAAAACGATCAAAACATAGGCTTGATTATTAATCCAATAGTTAGTTTGATCCTTAACACTCAAGTAAACATTTACCGAAGTAAGTGGTTATTTACCGATATTTATACATAATTTATGTGATGTACTATAGATATTTACCGAAATCATATAGACATCTACCGAAGTTGGTGAGGTAAGTAAGGTTATCTGTTAGAATAATACTATCGCGTTATTAGGTAATGATCATGACTTCAACATCTAGCTCTAGTTTGACGGTTATTAATGAAGAAGACCGTAAAAATCGGTTTATCTCATCCATTTTATTTTCGAGAGCTACCATCTTTCATCCAGCTTCACGCTTAACATCCACAATGCAATCCAAACTCATTGAGATTGCACAAAGCGGGGGGACTGATCCTAACTATCCATTAGAAAGCGTGAATATTAACAGTTATGGAAAAAACTTCAGAGTTGATCTGCATGTTGATTACCTACTTCAACCACATCGAGATATCTTAGAAACCATGCTGGCCTATGCCCAAACTATTCAATTGGACGACAATTCTTATGATGCTGGCTCACGTTTAACCTGGTCTCAGGTATACCAAACCATAACGGACGGTGATATCTCTGATACTCAACAAGATGGTTTCGATTCATTTATTGATCGAGATGCGACTGTTCTGTCAATGGGTATGTATGAGTTAGCAACCCGAATGGGTATGGCGACCACTCGCGCGAACTATGATCAAATAGAGCGTCGTATTACTCAGTTAGCAACGGCTCACTTGGTGATAAATGAACTTGATGAAGAGCAGAATGTAGTCAGCAAAAAGCCGTTAGAGTTTGTTCAAGATTACCGATTTTATTGTGATCGAAGTAAATTCAAAACAGGTCGTAAGAACAGTAAGAACCTCACTAACCACGTGTTCTTAGTGCCAGATATGCGTTTACTGCAAGCAATACGCGACCATGGTTACTACTATCGATTAGAACAACACAAAATGACCAACTACAGTAAACCGTCGGTTCGTTCATTCTTAAAATACATTACTACGCATAAAGCTGAATTCTTACACAACAAGAAGTTTGAGTGGGCACTCGATAGCTACATTCAATCTATTGCTTCAAAAGTCAGCCATAGCTTCCGTAGTGATCTCAGAAAAGATTTGTTGGCTAATGCCGTACAAATCGAAAAAGACTTTAGCCTTCAATTTCGCGATGTAGGTAATGGTATACAGATATTTTATATAGGGGAGGGTGGATCATGAACACTCAATCTCTTGATAGCTTGATGTCTTCATCTGCAAGTCAAAACCTAAGCTTCAGCCTGAAAGGTTTACTTAAAGGACATGTAGGCATGTTGATTGCTGCGCCTAATGTCGGTAAGTCTCATCTAGCATTGTGTATTGCAATGGAACACGCTTCTTCAATGTCTTTACTCGGGATGAGCGCGGCCGGAAAACCCGCAAAAACTTTGGTATTGAGTTCTGAAGACGGAGTTGGCGTGATTCAATCTCGCATGAAAGAAAAGCTGACTAATTGCACTGCCACTATTAAGTCAGAGCTAAAAAATAATCTCCACTTTCTAACCGATATTGAACCGATAGTGATCCCGCCAGATAGCTCTGCACAAGAACAGGCAGAACATAAGCAGTATTTAGCACAACTCAAGCAAACCTTCTCGGAATTCGACTTAGTGATAGTGGATACGGTGACGGAATCAATAGGCCGTTGTGAAGAGGTAAAACACGATCGCTTAATCAAAAATGTTTTTCAGAGCCTTGCCAGTGAATCAGGTGCCAGTTTGTTGCTTGTCCATCATGTAAATAAAGATGAGATCCGCGGTAACCAAGAAATTACCATGGCATCAGGCGCAGGTTTAACATCGGTAATGCGACTAACAAAGTGCTTGTTTACGTTAAAGAGAAACAAAGAATCTTTGTCGATTAAATATCTTAAGAGCAATTATTTACCTGAAAATGAAAATCAAGAGTTTGCGGTTGAAGTGAGACAAAGCCTCACTATTAATCCACAGGTATTCAGTTTAAAATCTAAGGCGTCTAAGCCTGCTCGCTCAGCGCAAAGCATTAAGCAAAACCCAAAAAAAATCACACTGCCCGGAACTATTCCAGAGCAAAAAGAAATTGAAGAGCGAAAAAACCTTAGAGACGTCTTGTAAGTAACCTATCACACTTTGAACAGCACCGACATCCGGTGCTGTTTTCTTATCTGACACTGTTCGCACTTTCTGTTACTCGTTCAATTTTTTCGCTCAGCTTGTTCAGTTTGGAACGCTTTTACTTAAGGAGAAAGCATGGCGAACTACGCGTATTTAAGAGTCTCCTCAAACAGCCTAGATGTGGCAACAGGAAAGAAAAAATGGCGGTAACGTAAGTTAGTCGAGGGTATGACGAACGGAGATTACATCGTGTTTATTGAAGTCATTCGAATTGCTCGTTCGATGTTACAAGTGCTTGAGGTACTTGAAGTGCGTATGGAAAAGAAGATCAATGTTTATATAGCTAAACATAACTTACCACTGGATGGTTTAATGCAATCTTGCATAACCGCTACGGTGCTAGGACTTACGGCAGAAATAGAGCGTGAGTTTATCTCGATGAGAGCGAAGGAAGTACTTAAAGATGGGCTTGGGGATTAGTCCCACAGAAAAATTGTTCGATGAAGAGCCGAGTACGCTGCGTGACTATATTAAGCAACGCAAGTTAACCCTTAAATTAGCTTGAGGGTTAAGAGATTTGTGAAAAGTGCTTAGCTGGAGATATGTGTTTACTCAGAACGGCTGCAATAACTATGTGCTCTTGTTTCTGGATGTAATAAATTACATGGTGCTTTAAAGGAAACCGGAAGTAGTTTTGGCCCAGTTCAAAAACTTCTATGCTGAGCAACTTGTTGTTCGCCAGTAATTCCATAGATTGCTTTAGTTCTGAAAAGTAAGTAGTCCATTGTATTTGCCCCCTTCGCTCTAATGTATAGCGACGAATCTCAATGAGATCAGATTGCGCTGCAGAAGAAAGCTTATAGTGCATCATTAATCAAATTTACCTTGGTCAAATGCATTCATGAAGTCGTTACCGTCAACTAGGTTATCTGATAGAGCGTCGGCTTCTGCTTGTTCGAAGCGTGATTTAACAACCATCAATTTCAGAGCTTCAAGTTGCTCATATTCTTCACAAGACATCATCACCGCAACTGGTGAGCCGTTCTTATTGATTTGTATGGGTTCACGTTGAACTTTCATCAACAAATCGCCAAATTTGGTTTTAGCTGTATTAGCTGTAAGTGATTGCATAACATTCTCCTTTTCGTTCATTATAAACGAATCGAACGATTTAACCAATTTGTATGATTCTGCGATTGGAGGTAATATGAAACAATGTACATAAAGGTATCTTAATGTTCACTTTAAGGTTCGTTTTATGAAAATCAGTTATGCCTGTGTTAGTACTCAAGACCAAACGTTCAACTTGAACAGCTTAAAGCCATAGGCTGTGAAAAATTTACCAAGAACAGGCGAGTGGTAAATCCTCCTATAGAGAACAGCTTAGTCTGTTGTTGGACTTTGTGAGGGAAGGGACGTCATTCACGTTACTAAAGTCGACCGTATTGCTCGTAATACTATCGATGCATTGCAAATTGCATCAGCTAGCGCAAAAGAACGCAGGTTTGGTTTTTCATTGATCTAGGAGACTTGGACATCAACAGTGATGTGGGCCAGGTTATCTATACCACCATTTCGGTGTTCGCAGAGATGGAAAGAAAACGCATCTTACAGCGCTGTAACGAGGGTAGGGAGCGAGCTCGCACACCTCGGACGATTTCCTAATAAGCAGGTTTCAACAACGCATTCAAGAGCTTGCAGAGCAAGGGATGAATAAGCATACGCTCAGTAAAGAGTTAGGGTGCAGTCGCACAACTTTTTATTAAGGTACTAGATTGAAGGATTGGGTAGTGAAATAACAAACGAGCATAAATTTATAAACTATCGATTAATTATTATTAATAATATTATTTGAAAATTAAATAAGTTTAATCTTACGGATTCACGTATTTCTGATTCCGAACGTTAATTTAATGTTCGGAAGAAGTGAGCGTAATTTTTCTGAAAAGGAGATTAAATAAATGTACGGACAATACATGCTCATTGTTTTAATAGGGATTGTGCTAGCAGGCTGTAGCGACAAGGAAGATGCTATATCGGGCGATACTGTGTTTAGTGTGTCCAAAGAAGATGTATCAACCTCACCCTCAGAGCCGAAGCCAACTCCAATAGAACCCAATGCCTTAGGTAATTTAGTCGAAATAAAAATACTTCCCCCCGAAGGGCAATTATCTGTTCCCGCAAATAGTAAGATGAAATTGCGGATAATTGGTTTCTATGAAAATGGGGAAGAAGACCTTACTGAACAAGCCGAGCTGAGAATACTAGATAATGTATCAAACATTACATTCACAGAGGATAACCAGGTACAAGCCGGTGTTTGGGATCCATCAGGTGCTTCTTATAATAACACAAGGATAGAAGCCGAGTTTGAAGACATAAAAGCTGAGTTAATCGTCAATGTTATGGAAGGTGTATGTGATAAAGCGCTGACGTTAGCCCAAGTAGAGTCCTTGGATGGGACTTGTGTGATGTCTCATACATATGACGGCAAAGAGTACCTATTTGTTCCACGAAAAAAATTTATGGACAGGTTAGGGTACACCGCTTCTAATATCGAAGAAAACGAAGGGCGAACTTATGCGATAATTCATAATGATAGTTACCCTTATGCACTGTTTAGAAGAGATGGTAAAGGAATAACTTTGGAAAATTACGAGAACGAAAATAATCCATACGGCCAAGCTGAAAGGTATTGTAATGACCTCGTCAAAATGAGTTTTAATAATAAAGATGGTTGGAAAATGTCAACCTTTGAAGAGCTGGAAGAGCTTATAGTCCACCATAAAAACAATAACTTATTAATTTCTGGAGGCTTACCTCTGGACTACTTTAGCATCTGGAATTCGGACAAACCTCCTTCAGGCATGTTATATGGCTTTCTAAATAATGTAAACGGGGAGAAGGTCCCCCACTATTTATCTAGTAGACATGCGATTTTGTGTAGGTCTGAATAGATAGAACCGCACACGGCACGTGCGTGCTGTAAGGCAGCCAGACAAGCTGCCTTTGTATCCTCGATAACCAAATTCACCACCACACCCGTGAGGAACTGCCCGGAGAGGGCCTTTACCTCCTATTACTTTTTCAACCTTATCTAATAATAAAACTGTCAAATATCTATAAATAATGGAATTAAAGGAACTAAGATTATTGTATTTTTCAGCTCTGATTTGATAGGCGAATAGCCCTGTTTAATTTGGTACGGCCAATGCTGCGCCCCGTCCTTTGGTTTAATAAGCTTTGTGGCTACTGTTGTTCTATCTGCTTAAGTTGCATTATCACGTGTAATTTATTGGCGCAGCGGTGGTCGTGTCGTGGTGTTATTGTCAAAATTTACACCTATTGGGGCTTCTCTAAATGAATGGTTCGCGTAGCTGAAACTATGGTTTCTGCTCGGTGTGCAATGATGATGCGAGTGATATTTAGTTGTTGCACGTGTTGGTTAATATTAGCATCAAGGTGGCTCGTAGATTCATCTAAGCAGAGAACTTTGGGCTGATTATAAAGCGCTCAAGCGAGGAAAAGACGTTGTAATTGCCCGCCGGAAAAGCTACTTCCCATTTTTCTAACTAAAGAATAAAAGCCTAAGGTAGTCGTTGAATCTCGGCTAAAATGTTAGCGTGGCGGCAACTCTCTTTTAATCTTTCCTCATCATATGCATATGGGCTATCAAACATGGTGATATTTTCACTCAGTGTTCCTGAAAGTAGAGGATCATTTTGCATTACACTTCCTAGGTGTGAACGAGAGGTTGTTTTATCTAGCTTTTGGATATCGATACCATCTAGGTAAATGGTTCCAGTCGTCGGGGAGAGTAACCCAAGAAGGAGTTTAAGTAAGGTTGTCTTGCCGCATCCATATTCGCCTGTGATTGCGATACTTTCTCCGGGCTCTATTTCAAAACTGAGTTGGTTATGTAGCGTCAATTAGCCTGGCCGGTTGAAGTCCTGTTTAAGTTAGGTTTCGTTGTGCTTCCTTTCTCCTATAACTTTCACCTTTGCATTGTAAGATCTTCGCATGATGGATCAGCCTATCTATTGCCGCTACTGTCATCACTGTATTGTCGAACAGTTCATCCCACTCCTCGAATGATTGATTTGATGTGATGATTAAGCTGTATCGTTCATAGCGATGCGCTATCAACTCGAACAACACACTCGTCTCCTCACTCGTTTTTTGTACATAACCTATGTCATCTAAGATAAGCACATTGTACTTATCGAGCTTCATCAAGGCATCTGACAGTCTCAACTCCTCTTTGGCGAGTTGAAGCTGCTGTACGAGCAAGTTGGCACTCATGAACTTCACACGGTGGCCATGCTCTATCAGCTTAAAGCCCAGTCCGGCAGCTAAATGTGTTTTACCTAACCCACTCGCTCCGAACAGTAAAATATTATCACCTGTTTTTACCCACTCTCGGTGGTTAGCCAAGTGCCAAACTTGGGCTTTATTTATGCCACTCACCGCTGCGAAGTCGTAACCATCAAGATATTTCCCTGCTGGAAGGTTAGATTCTTTTAAGTGCCGCTGTAGCCGTTTTTCCTCACGACTATCTAGCTCTAGGCGACATAACTCTGCAAGATAGCGCTCTGCTGACCAGCTTTGCTCACGCGCTTTTTCTGCCATGGGCTCCCATTGGGAGACAAGGCGACTAAGTCGTAAAGATTTGAGGAGGAGAGGAAGAACATGCTGCTCTGACATTATTTCACCCCTTCCAAGATTTGCTGATAGCTCGATAAGGTGTGCTGCTCTACTTTAGGGCTATCCGTCCAGATTTCATCTTGTAAGAACCTATCTTCGCAGTCGAACAAAGTGGGTAGGCGACCCACACGGATACCGTCTAGCACGAACCGCCCAACCGCCTCCTCCCTTTCTGACTTATTGGCCACATTCAACAGCTTCACCATATAGAAGCTTGCCTCGTCCATTGTGAGTTGAGCGTCGACGTACTGCCATATTTGACGATAATCGTCGCTAGGTAACATTTCGTCTCGCCATTGACAGCCTCTGAAGGCTCTCGGCTTTTTCATTAAAGACCCAATGATGTGCCTATAGTCAATTTGATGACCTCGACGGCATGAGCGCGTATGAACACTGTCTAGGGTTAAGGTATGTTCATCATGACAATAGACTTCTAGCGTTTTGTCGTAGAGGTGGACACGAACCGTCCCCCCCAATAAGGCGGGACGGGACTGAGTAAGTGACCCTCTTGAGTTGGACGGTACTTGTTGTCGACACCTTCAGTACATGAACGGTGTAATTGACGCAGTCGTATTTAGGAAGCGGTTGTAATTGTCGCTGCTCGTCAAATAGAAGCGGCTTTGTGCGACGATTACGTCGCTCAACGAGTTGCTCAAAGAACAACTCGTACTCCTTTTTTGTTTCGAAGTCATGGGAGCCTCGGATGGCCAATGCCTGGCGAATTTGGTTCTTCAGGTGGTTATTCGAGCTTTCTATCGCGCCATTTTCATGAGCTATACCGGTATTATTTCTCGTTGGTTGGAAGCCATAATGTGTCGCGAGTTGTTGAAAGCTCTCCGTGAATTCACGTTCAGAGGTGTTATTTTTATACGCGGCGCTTAAGCTGTCCGTTCTCACTTCAAGGGCACCCCTTCTGAGCACTCAAAAGCCCCTTTTAGCCCTGTAGCAACCGCTGTAAAGCTTTCCCCACCGTAAACCACTTGTGCATGACTCCAGCTACTGGCGGGCAAACGATAATTAAACAGTCTATGTTCAAGTTTTTCACCTTGGATCGTCACGATGAAGTCAGCCCATGTAAAGTCCATGATCCCTTGTTTACCAAACTCCTTTTCTTGACGGAAGATGACCTCTTTATCTTCTCCGTGTAGTAGGCGCCACTGACGGATTCGACGTTCTAGTGTGCGTCGATGGTTCGGTAAAAAACTCTCGCCATGCTCCTCACAGAGATGATCAAAAACACCAACGGGGGTAATTGACGCTGAGCGTTCAAGAAGTGGAAGAACAACCGAGTTCCAAACCGGTTCGAGGGGGTCAGTTCTTGTACGATAAACTCTAGCCTTAATTGAGCCTAATTGTCGCTGTCCTGATTCAATACGACGAGCAGAACGCTCAGAGAAGCCAGCTTTAGCGGCGGAGGTGGTTTGTGCTTTATCTTTTCGATTAGCCATGTATAGCCTTATTTGTTGATCTGTAATTCGTTTCCCTGGCACAAAGCTTTCCGGTAGAGAGTTTGTCCAGAATGTAGCAGATCAACCGGCCAATCTAATTGTCGCTCAATAGTTGGTTTAGCACCCAAGGTGCTTGGTCAAAATAACGAAAGCTTACGTTATCAACTACCCACTGCATGTAATAAGGAGCTATTAATGCGGCGGATTGAATGACCACTGATAACATTAATAGTGTAACTAGGGTGCGTTTTAACCCATGAATCTTCTCCCACAGTTGGCTAATTCGCATGGTCTCGCGTTTGTCTTGTTTTTTAAAGTTACTACTGGGGGGGTAGTTCGAGTGCGATCCCGGTAAAGCAGCGAGCAAATTCAATTGTAGATAACTGGCGCTTACCCTGAGCGGGGTCATTGATATCAACCTTTCCATTACACACTTTCGTTAGCACTACAAAATGGTTTAAGTCCCAATGAATAATGCATGGCAAAGTAAGCTGATCTAACTCTTCTATTTCACATTGTACCGCTCGTGCTATGAGTCTTATTCGACTAGCTAATTCCATGACCTGTTTTAAATTCATGCCCTGTGCACCAATCCTTACCATGCGTCTAAGTGATGCGACATTATCCGGAAATCATCGCGACGCACGCTAACGTGCATTCTGATACTTCGGATTGCATCACCAAAGGTACGTGTTTTAGATGTGTGTAATGTAATCGATGAAGAAGGTTATGGGGAGTTCCTGACATACTCTGTTTTCTTTGGTTGTGAGTGGTCCTGGGGGCCTGTGCATGCTTTTTATAGTTTGAGCAACGAGTTGCTGTGCTCTTTTTTGATTAATTAAATGCCACTCAACCTTATGAGCGTTTACGACTAATGACATGTTATTAAAGGAGAAATTACGATTGATTATCTATGAGGGAGTCGGGGGGGGGGGCGTGGTTTTTTATGCCCTTGGTTGATAAGCCAATAAGAAGTGAGGGTTATCAATAAATTAACTCATAAATTAATTGTGGTACTGATGGAATTTAAGCCTTGATAAAGCTAGGGCTAAATAACTGTAGGCCGTTTACGATAAGCGCCAAGTTCTATTGCTGCGTTGTGTAAAAGCGTTATTCAGGGAGAAACATTGGTTACGTTAAGGATGAGTAATGAAGAAAGTTATGTGCCAACAAGTAGCGTCACTATCAGAGGATATGCTTGATAAAGTTGTGGGCGGGAAGGGATACGACGGTTGTACCTCTAACCTAAAAAGTTGCATAAAGCAGCGACGAAAAAAGGAAATTCATCAAAGGGTCGTGATTGGAGCGGGGGCTGGAACAGCCGCTCTTCCTAAGTCTTGATTTTTTAATGATGGATGATGGTTTGTGAGGTAGGCCGCTTACTTACTTCACTTTTTCCTCATGAAGATGTTTCCTATTTCACGGATCACATTATGAAAACGTATTTGTTATCACTGTTTGTAGCTCAATTCCAGTTGCCCATGGTTGACAGGCCTTCTCTTGTCTCTATGTCAGATAATGCCATCGTACCTATTACTCGGCAGGCGTTGGTAGGTTGGTGGCAGTGTTGGTTTACTTTCCCGTTGATTGGTGACCGCATTCTCAACGAACATTTGAGGTTGGATAAAGATGGCAGTTTTTCATCGCAAGGGACGTTTGAATACTTTTTGAGTAATCATGACAAGCCAGCTATCTTCTCTTTTTCAGCTCAAGGAAACTGGGACTTTTATCAGCATCAACTTCGCCTTGAGTATGCCCCTTTTGATATCGAACCAATGGGCGAGTTGAGCGAAAAATATCTAAACGACATCAAAAAAATCTACCTATCTCCATCCTATAAAGGGACGCGTCGCACTGTGTTTGATGTAGAGTTGTTACGCAAAAATTCCATGACAATTGGTAATGAATATGACAGCTGGCAGTGCGTTAGATAACAATCTCCAACTTGTTTTTGAGCTTATCAATAGTTCTGAGTCCACGCTGTTTGATAAGAAAAAAGCATGTGGCTTCGTAGAGAAGTTACTGGCGCTTCAAGGGCAGATAAATCACGAATCTGTGTCTATTTTTATTCGGTTATTGGACGAATTGCTTTTAGCTGACAAGGAGCAATATCTTGCTCGAGATGTGTTACAGCGTATTAGTTGGCTCGAACCAAAGGACCTTGTGATGTTAGATAAGGTATTTTTTGTTTGGATTGGTTGTTTGAGTGAGCGCCAGCTTGAATATTTTGATGTGTGGGAAGAAGTTTGCCAAGACGATACATTCATCTATTACGATAGCCGCTGTTTACTTGCTAGTGAGATTAAGGATGTTCTCTGTCGAATACACAACTGCAGTCATGAAGATGTGGCCTTTATAAAGCACCAAAGTGACTGGTTTGAGGCGTTTGTAGAAAGTAAGGAGAGACACCTCGATGAATGGTTAATTGATCATACTAGAGTCTATGATGCCGACATCGCAACTGAGCTTGAACATAGGCTTTACCGTGTTAGGCATCGTTACTACCGGCTAACGAAACTAGTTACCTTGATAGATATTGCGTCTATTGACTCATTATTTGTATTTAGCGGCTTTGATTTAGAACCTTACTACCTGTACGAAGTACTTCTGAGAAATAATTTAGCTGCAGCAAGTGATATCGTTCGGTTGTTGGTTCTTTATCATCAAGGGGGGATGTACGTTGATTTCGACACACTTCCAAGTTTTGAGCACTGTTTTCCTAAAACAAATCGGCGCTTTCCTGAATGGGTGAGTAATAACATGGTCGATGTACTTAAAGCCGAGCTCGTCATGAATGTGTTTCGAACTCAGCAATTGACTCGTTTTGCACGGTGCCAAGGTGATCATCAGCTAGTAGAGAATATCGTAGCGACGTTTTTGATGATGATAAAGAGCAAATCAAAAGTTTGCATGAAGATGTTGCTGCGATAACTGAAGATAAACTTTTTCACCCTTTTATCTTGCCTCCCGTTCACAAAGAGGGTTTGGCATTAACGAAAGCCAAAAATAGTGTGGGTGAATTCAACAACAATGTGCTGATAGCGCCTAAGGGATCCAAGTTAATAAGAATTGTCTTAACGATGATGAGCAGTCGTTACCGTTATATGGAAGATAACGGTATTATATTTGATGATATTTTCAACTCTCGCGACTGTGACGTTAACAATAGAGTGATGGAGAGCGAGGAGTATTGGCTTCGTTTTTCGGACTATCGGTATGACCATTTACGGTCAAGTGATAATGTAACGCTCTTCTTGTCTGGGCCTTCATTGGTATTAGAGGTACTTATATCGCTTGCTTATGAAGTTTTTGACATTGAAGGCTGCAGTCCGAACGCCGTCGCGTTCGCAATGAGCCACCCAGACTTGAAGATGGCATTTGAGCATCAAACTCAATTTACAGTAGAGCATATGCGCTCAACTTGGCTTCGAAACCAAAACCTATTTTCTGATTAGTTCGATTTTAGTCATTGTCTAACATTTAAGCTGACTTTTTAGTACGGTTCGCTCATTAAAGCTTACCTTGGATCGCGTATGTTGGGTCAAGTAACCATTCTAGGAGCGTGCGCGTTTCTAAAATAATATCAGCTTCAGCTAACATGCCTGTTTTCAATGGAAATTCTTCACCATAGGCGTTCTAAATTGCTCTGGTAAAGAGGCTGTTACTCGATACATGGCTTGTTCTGTCTGAATGAGGAGGGCTTTGTCACTTGGCAAGATCAAAGCTTTGTCAATGCTCGTGATAGCACCAGTCATTAAACCGAATTTCTGATACGGAAAAGCATCAAAGCGGATATTGACGGTATCACCTTGTTGAACAAAACCAGCAGAGCGTGTGGGTAGGAGTAATTCTAACTCAAGGGGCGAGTTGGTGGGGATGATACTTAAAATCGGTGTACTTGGGGATACTTGGCTCCCTACTTTAGCCTGAATCGCTGTAACAGTGCCTTGCTTGGACGCTTCTGTGTAAATTCATATTCGCCGTTTAGTTCTACTTTTTGGGCCTGTAATAAAGAGATATATTATTGTATCTCAAGTAGTTTTAAGTTGTGTTGTTCAGGCAGTAACTGTTGTTGGGTTTGTATTTGTGCTATCTCGACTTGAAGCGAACTCACCTCTTTATCTATTGTTTGATTCGCTTCTTGGTATTCTAATAATGCTTCTGAGCTTCTATTAAGGCTGTTGCTGAAAGGTATCCATCTTGAGATAAGGTTTGTCGTTTTTCATAGAGTTGGGTTTGTAGGTCAAGGCGTATGGTGTTGGTTTGTTTAGTTTTGTTAATTGCGCTTAAACTTTGATTCAGACGCTCTAACTGGTGCTAAAAAGTGAGAGTTTGCTTGTTAAACAGGGTGTCAGAAATAGTTCGCTTTTTTCCCAACATTTTCAACTGTGTGTCTATTTATTGGATGAGAGCCGTGGTTCGCTCTTTTCCGCTGCTTAAGCCTTGGCTATTTTGAATCCGTGCAATCGGCTGACCCTCTGTGATTTCTAGTCCTTCCTCTACCCAGAGCTGATTGAGTACCCCTGAACGAGCAAAATATAAAGTGATGACGCCTTTTTGTGGAGCTAGGTCTCCCTTCACAGTCTCTTTACGTGCGAACTCAAATTGCGAGAGATAGAACAAGATGAGAACAAAGAGAGCGAAAAGTGCCGCACTGATACCATACAAGGACAGTGGCTGAATTAAAACGACGCGACCTGTTAGCGTTTGTTTTTTGCTTCAATAACTTGTCGACGAAATAACATAATAATTCCTTTTTCTTTTTTATTCCTTGGATTGTTTAGGTCAAATTTATGGATGGTTAGGAGGATCTCTCTATGCTAGAAGGAGTGGAGAAAAAACTCAGCTTATTAAACAGTAATTACGAGTGATTTTTGGGGGTTGAACTCTCTTGATGCAAAGGAAAACCACTCGAATAATCATGAACTAAGAAACTCAATGCCTCATCATTAATTAACCATAATTAAATACTTTCTCCCGAATAAGCACGTTAATTTTTTAACCTCCAAGCAGGGAGGTTTAGGTCGGAATGCAACAGATTTTAAACTGACAGGTCAGTTGTCCGTCCGCTCTCTCTTGGAATCGTGGATTTAATTGAGGGAGAGTTTAACAATGAAAGTATTAGCTACTGTTCATGAGATTGAGCAAGTTGTTGGAGGGAGTCCTAGTCGTGGAATTGGAAGCTGGATCCGTGATTCGCTTGATAGAGCACACGCACCAGTTGCAAGAGCTCGTTATAGTGAGTATCGCCAGCGAAGAGAGCGCTCGGGAGCTCGTGCTGCACAGGCTCGTTCTCGTTCGCGCAACGATATGAACGACCGCCATGACAAAGGTGGCAGTAATCGTATTGGGGGCCGTTAGGTTTTCGGAGTAATTTACGATGCGGTTAATGATATCTGCTGTGGTGGTAGTCTATATAGGTTATTTTTTTCCAAGTTATATTCTGCTTGATTACTACCTGATCATTACCCGAGAGTGGATACTTAATCCGAGTTTGGATCGAGTGCTCTACTCAGCTATCGCCTACTACTTGTTACCCGTTAGCGCTTTTTTCGCGCTGTTTGTTAGTGCTCGACGAGATAAGCATTGGAAGCAGTACTCAACCTCCTGGCCTAGAAACACATGTACATGGGGTGAAGGCGTATTGGTATTGCTTGGTTTGATCTCATTGAATTCTGTATCAAATTATATTCAATATGTTGTTTTTGATTGGTTTTCTCCAGGCTCTTGGCAGGCCCAAGCCTACAATTTCACTCCTTTGTTTTCAGCCTATGATGGTGTGATTGATTGGTCGAGTGTGTTACGCAGCGCTATGGACGGTGTGTTTATTTCTCCCGTGATAGAAGAGCTTATTTTTCGTTATTTGTTGTTTGTTATTTTCAGATCCGTTTTGGGGGTTACCGGCGCCGCATTACTCTCAAGCTTAATATTCGCTTCAATACACCAGTGGGAACTGTACGCCTTTATGTCAGGGGTATTTTTATGTTGGGCCTTTGAGCGATATCGCCGCCTAGAAGTGGTTATTGCCATTCATGCTGGTCATAACCTATTTATTTTACTTTATGACCTTGTTTATTACTCGATCACACAGCTTCACTTTAATCCTTGGGAGGTGGTTGATATTAATATTGTTGCACTACAATCGGGTTATCTGGTGCTGTTTTTGCTCTTTATTGATTATCAGCGAAGAGAGTTCAGGAAGGAGTAATGCTAGCAAGAGGACTGTTTCTTTCACTTATTTACTTAAATATCGCCATACTGTTTTTAAGCGTACTTTGGTTGTTAGTCCCATCTATCAAACAGTATTCGTTAAGCGATTACTACGCCTACATTGCCATTGTAATCTTAGTTCTGAGCGCTCTAGTCTCTCAAGGTGGCCGAAATAGTACTGAAGTGACTGACAATAAAAATAATTACCGTGCTGTTGTGTTCTTGTTAACGTTGGGCTTGATATTAATGATTAAAAGCTTCGTGTTAACTTTGATTTAGGGGAACGAACATAATCCATCATTGTCACCATCAAAATAGTGGTTTCGTACAAGTTTTGGTTGCTTAAGGTTGGTTTGTAAGAAGAAAAGTTTATGATAAAAAACAAAAGTATTCTCGTATGTGGTTGTGTGTTAATCGTGTTTGCTATCATGATCAGCCAGCGCAATCTTAGCCCTGAGTTAATATTTCCTAAATGTGAGATTAACAAGCCAGTTCAATCAAAGGTCACTTTTTATATTGATGAGTCCGTTGTGTATAAAAATGAAATTGTCGGAAAACTGCATGAAGCCGTGGCAATGTCTAACACAATATTGGCTAACTCTTGTGTACCTATTATTCGCTCTTTTAAAGAGAGCCGATTTATATCTATGCCAAAGAGTGTTTCATCTGTTTCCTCTCTACATTCTGCCTTACAAGAAGAAGTAGGTGCTTCCGAAATTGACCATCTTAGAAGTAACCCAATAGAGCAGTATGTGGTCGTTCTTGGTGAGAATCACCCTGTCGTCCTTGAACAAGAGATTCACGGCATGACAATGATGAATATGAATGATAGCTTTATTGTCTTATTTGAAAGATTTCCTGTTACCGTTTTAGAACACGAATTTGGGCACTTAGCTTGGGCTATGCATGAGCAGCCAGATACTGAAAGTGGTAAGTTTTGGATTAATGAGCAAGTTTTCCCTGGTAATAGAAACAAGGTAAAGCCTTACGCGGGTGCTTATCGTTGCTCGAATTACGGCACTGTCATGAGCTATGCTACACAAGTAGTTCCTGCGTACTCTAGCCCCCTGATTAGTAATAACGGAGAGTTATGTGGTCACGAAGTTAAGGGCGATAATGCTAGGGTTATGCAGGAATACGCTGAAAGTTTAAGATAACTCCTTCTAAAGTTTTCTCTTCACTTGAAGCACCCTACGGGCTACCTGCTTTATTTCGCGAACCTCCTCGCTCGTTCCTCACTCTTCGGTGGTTCAACCAAGCCATATTATCTTCAATCACAAACAACGTGCTTTAGCTTGTGCCCTAGTTGTCCTTTGGTTGGGTTTTAACGCTTCGTTGGCGTCAGTTCTGATTCAATAAGGTTAAAAACTGATGAAATTATGATTAAATAATAAGTGTTTTTTCAGTTAATCCTCTAATTTTGTTGGGCATCTAAAACTAATAGGATTGAGAAAATATGCGCAAAATCATTGATACTCAAGCGGCCCCAAAAGCGATTGGCCCATACTCCCAAGGGATCATCACCAGTGGGTTAATTTTCACTTCTGGTCAATTACCACTGAGTCCCCAGACTGGGTTTTTGGTTAAAAATAGTCTTGAGAAGCAAACGGTGCAGTGTCTAGAGAATATGAGAGCGATTTTGCTCCAGGCAGACGCTGACATGTCAGACGTAGTGAAAACAACTGTTTATATTACCGATATGATGAGCTTTTCAGTTGTAAATGAAATTTATAATGATTTTTTCATTAAGCACGGCGCCAATTATTTTCCTGCGAGAACCTGTATTGAAGTATCGAAACTTCCTCTCAACGCCATGATTGAGATAGAAGCCGTTGCTGTTGCACCTTAGTCATTAACCATTTTTAATTTTTTAGCTCCAGCTTAGGCGCTGGGGTTATCTATTTAGGATGTAGTGGTCAACAAATTCCGGACACTGACTTAAGCCGATTTTCGGCATTTACTGGCGACAGCCCATCATTTGTTTGATGAGGCCGTTGCCGATTATAGTAACTCATCAGGTAATGGCTGATGTCTTTCTTAGCTTGAGCTTGTGTCAGGTAACCTGTTGCTGGTATCCACTCGGTTTTCAAGCTTCTAAATAGCCGCTCCATGGGAGCGTTGTCCCAACAATTACCACGACGACTCATGCTTTGAGTTATACGATATCGCCAAAGTCTTTGGCGATATTTACGGCTGCTATATTGGCAGCCTTGATCTGAATGGAACATCACGTTCTTCGGACATCCTCGTGATTCCCAGGCCATCTCCAAAGCTTTAGATACTAATTCGGTATCGGGCTTATCGGATAAAGACCACCCCACAACGCGTCGGCTAAATAGGTCAAGCACTACCGCTAAATAGGCCCACTTCGAACCTGACCAAATATAAGTAATATCGCCACACCAAACACGATTCGGAGTACTTACAGAAAATTCACGCTTCAGTAGATTTGGAATATCTAGCCTTTCTACTTTTGCATGTCTATATCGATGCGAACCTGGCTGTTTACTCATTAAATCAGCTTCACGCATTATCTGGCGAACCTTGAACCGTCCGGCTTTTATGCCTTTTTCGCTCAGCATTGAGACAAGAGTACGACTGCCAGCAGAGCCTCGACTCGTGTTGAAGAGTTCTTTAATTTGGCTAGCTAGACGAATGCGATTGGCATCCGGCTTGCGTTGCTTAAACTCGTAGTAACAAGACGAAGCTACGTTGAACAGCTCGCAAAGCATCTTGACCGATTCATGCTCCCTCAACTTGTCTATTAACGAGAACGTTCGAGTTCGTCCGACATTAAGAGAGCGGTGGCCTTTTTTAATATGGATTTTTCTCGTTCTAACCGGTTAATCCGGGCTTCTAACTCTTGGATTTTCTTTTGCTCAGGCGTGAGGGCTTTAGTCGTTGGAGTCATGCCACCTCGCTCAACTTTGAGTTGGTCGACCCATCGCCGTAAAGCTGTTTCACCTACGCCCATAGAGTTAGCTGCTTCAGGTATGGAGTACCCTTGATCAAGAACCAAACTTGCAGCATCTATTTTGAAATCAGTAGAAAATGTACGTCGTTGTCGTTTTGTCATTGAACACCTCATTTATAGTGGAGACTTGACCACCTAATTTGGTGTCCGGGATCATTAGACCACTACAGGATTACCCTAGTGCGAACTTTGTCTCCGTATGTTTAATATAATTTATATAACACTCAATATACGCTCTCTTATTTATAAGATTTTTTTTCGTGAAATCCCGCGAAATGAGTAGAGTTACATTTTTCGAGAGTTAGGGTGTCAAATGACTTAGGAAGAGGTCGAGAAATTGTTTTTTAAAACGGTTATAACCGTCATGGGTTGGGAGGGAGATAAACCAGTAGCGTCCGAGTGCAAAAGGATTATATGAATGGCTAAAGGTCGGGAATCCATCATCTACTTGAGAACGCAAGAGCGATAGCTAATATAAAAATGGGACTAAAAAAGAATGGTTCTTTTAGAGTGACCTCTAAGAGAGTAGTTCTGTTGTTGATACTTTTGCGCTAGGGCGTTCTCGCTCCGCTTGGTTCATTCCGTCGATTCTCTCCTCTATCGATAAATTGAGTCACTTTATCGAGCCAGCTCGAGATGCTTTACTTTCCTGAGAACAATTACTCAACGCGCTTCTCTCTACGTTTGATGCGCCTCGTCGTCTCTCCTTGTTGCACTCCCTGTCTTTGAATAAGTTCGAGTAAGGGCTTGTTTTCTTATGCGCTAATTTCCTTTCACTCGATTCATTTACGGGCACGCAGGGTGTTAACCGTTTCTCACCACAACCTGTTTTTCAAGTGAGGCTTCGCCGCTGCGCGCCCTTGCAAAGCAGAACGATGTTGAGAGAGCGGACATCCAAGCGGCTCCGAAAAGTGATACTCAAAAAAGGAAAATCTCATGGCGCAACAAAACTCAACCCCAACTCTCTCTAATTCAAATTCAGCAACCAGCGTTTCGCCGCTGGGACACGAAAGCTCATTAAAAAATGATGCCTCTAGTCCTTTGGCAGTATTAAAGTTGCGCTATCTAGTCAAAAAGTGTCGTGATGAGGAAAAAATAAAGTCTGATTTGGTCTCAAAAATTCATCGTTTAAAAATGTTCAGCCGTCGTCAGTCTCCAGAGCAACAGGCCGATATAAATGCGCTCAAAGAGCAAGGGTTGGTTGACTATATCAAGCAGAATTTTCCGCAATTGGTGTTTCGTCGTTTTGCTTTGCACGAGGTGCGTAACTTCTTTGTTGAATTGAACAGGGCAGACTTTGGTGAATGGTTTCTCCATGAGCGAGTGGATCACATAATCCTTTACACCACCTACGGGTCAGTGTTTCCAGCCTTACGATTCGTGAAAATTTTTAAGTGTTCGGGGTTTTGTTTCGATATACGTTTTGGTGCTTAGGAGATCATATTAAAATACGTTCTACGGTTTCCGCTGACATATCCAGGCACGTGATTTCGGTGAATTTAACCGAGGTAAGGGGGTAAGTATTTGTGTGTGATAACACTACCATCATTAAACAGATCAGAGGCGAGGTCTACGAGAAGAAAGCTGAAAGGATGATAGAAAAAATGTCCGAGCATCGCACGTCGGCTAAGGCTTTTCTCTCTTGCCTGTATGACAATTAAGGTGTTTGTATCAAACAGTCATCAGTCAAGGTCATCAAGATGTCTGAATTTTGTTTCGATATTCCGGTCGTTCTCGGCATTCAAGCGGGTCGTGTTTTGATACGAGCTACGTCTTTTTCGGTCCAGCCATATGATCGAGTGTGCACGTTGATGTCCTTTGCGACAAGCAGTGTTTCCTGAGCGTGAGTTGCTCTACTTTAGATAAATTGCAAGTTCCAATATAGACATACAAACACTTAGAAAATAATAATTAAGTAATTCTAATAGAGCAGGTTGAAATCAAGTTTGATCCCGCTCTGGTAAAATTAATGGGGGCAGATCCTAGCTAGACATTGACCTTCGGAGCTTGTCACTTTGGGCAAAAAGTAAAAATAGAGTAAAGCAAATGATGGCAAGTCCTGAAGATATTCCCAGCATAAATAAGCTTTCTTCATATATCAGAGGTAAGGCTATTGATAAAAAAGCGAGCATGACAACAAATAATTCACACCCTGCCCCGAAAATAGGACGCTGATGACGAAATACAGCCCATTGATAAACCATTGTTGATAACCTCCTTACAGCCGAGCTTAGTTAATATCTTGAGTTAAAATACGTTAAGGTCAATTTTGTTTCCGCTTTAGACTCGGGAATCGACTTAGGTAACTTTTAATCTACCTCCCTATTATTTTTTAATATAACAATATCCTCTTACATGAAGAGCGATTGGAATATTATTTATGTGTAATTAAGTTATTGATAGGAATCTCATCGGAAGTTTGGCGCTTATCAATTAAATTAATACCAACCCACAACCTAAGTTGACTATCAATAGCTTAATACAGTCAACCAAATTAATCTTATAAATTAAGTTAAATTAATCCCATTCTCCCTATTATTACCCGATTGTTATAAACCCTAATAAATTAGTATATAATAAACATGATTAAACTATATTTATCTATATTATTTCTTCTTTCCTCATTATTGACAGGTTGTAATTCAGAATCATCGGAAGAAGTTGTAAAAACAAAGTTAACCTTAGAAAGGATCGATATTAGCGTATCCTCAACAATAACTTATGGAACAAGTCGGTTAATCTTGGCCAAAGGTAACAAACAAGCATTCATCGCCACAGGTTATTACTCAGATGGCTCCTCAAAGGTACTCGCAGATTTAAGCTTAAGCGCTTGGCGTACAAGTAACGAGGAGATTGGTTTTTTTTCTAAACCGGGCGTATTTTCAACGGGGAATACAACTGGGGAGGTCGCTGTTTATCTAACTAAAGATGGCGTCACCAGTAACACAGTGAGCGTGGAGGTCAGCGCTGCGGTCATCACCGCGATTTCGGTCACACCGCCTTCGGTTTCTGTGGCAAAAGGTCA
>NZ_VTXF01000029.1:0-72349 GCF_013114585.1 Vibrio sp. 99K-1 | reverse complement strand
CTCTCACACCTCTCGGCGCCAGAACCTAAATCTGGTGCGTCTACCAATTCCGCCACGACCGCAGCAAATCTTTATAGTCATACTGAATATTGGTGATTCAATAAAACGTTGTCTTTCTATTTCAAAAGAAATAGTGGTGGCTACTGCGGGATTTGAACCTGCGACCCCATCATTATGAGTGATGTGCTCTAACCAACTGAGCTAAGTAGCCATCTGAGAGCGAGACAATATAATATAATCTTGCTTTCAATGCCATTATCTTTTTAAAGATAATTACACTTTAAATTGTGGCTGGGCTACCTGGATTCGAACCAGGGAATGCCGGCATCAAAAGCCGGTGCCTTACCGCTTGGCGATAGCCCAACAATGATATCATTTAAGACATCTCAATATGGTGCGGACGGAGAGACTTGAACTCTCACACCTTGCGGCGCCAGAACCTAAATCTGGTGCGTCTACCAATTCCGCCACGTCCGCTTTATTTCCTAAAAACTCTTTATAGTTAAAAACAAGTGTTTAATAACGAATAGAGTGCTTAGGAAATGGTGGCTACTGCGGGATTTGAACCTGCGACCCCATCATTATGAGTGATGTGCTCTAACCAACTGAGCTAAGTAGCCATTTCCAAATTGTTGCTCATTTTGAAACGTTGCCGCTTCGCTGTGAACGGGGCGCATTATGCGTAGTTGAGTGAAACCCGTCAACTTTTTTTTTGAATAAATCACGAATAAACATCTGTTCGGTTTCTTTTTAGTCAAAGAGGCGTATTTGTCGGCAAAAAATAGGTCAAAAGGGCGATATATATAGGAAGTTAACTTTCTGATGTCGAACTCTTGCTAAAGAGTAAAAACAAAAAGGCCAGTGAAATTCACTGGCCTTTTATCCGATATTTAATCAGCAATTATACGTTGAAGCGGAAGTGAACAACGTCACCATCTTTTACGATGTATTCTTTGCCTTCTAGACGCCATTTACCTGCGTCTTTTGCGCCGCTCTCACCGTTAAATTCGATGAAGTGATCAAAACCAACAACTTCAGCTCGGATGAAGCCTTTTTCGAAGTCTGTGTGGATCTTACCAGCCGCTTGTGGAGCTGTTGCGCCTACAGGAATTGTCCAAGCGCGAACTTCTTTAACACCCGCAGTGAAGTAAGTTTGAAGAGTAAGTAGTTCGTAACCAGAGCGGATCACTCGGTTTAGACCTGGTTCTTCGATACCCATGTCCGCTAGGAACTCTTCACGATCTTCGTCGTCAAGCTCAGAAAGCTCAGATTCGATAGCAGCACATACTGCAACAACAACGTTGTTCTCTTTTTCAGCGTATTCACGAACAGCGTCTAGGTAAGGGTTGTTTTCAAAACCATCTTCAGCAACGTTTGCGATGTACATTGTTGGCTTAAGTGTTAGGAAGTTTAGGTAGCCGATTGCTGCCGCTTCTTCTTTCGCTAGTTCAACAGTACGCGCCATACCACCTTCAGTAAGAACTGGTAGTAGCTTTTCTAGTACAGTGATTTCGAATTTAGCGTCTTTGTCGCCGCCTTTTGCTTTCTTAGCGTTACGTTGAATTGCACGCTCACAGCTGTCTAAGTCAGCCAGTGCAAGTTCAAGGTTGATCACTTCGATATCTTCGATTGGAGATACTTTGCCAGAAACGTGAACGATGTTTTCGTTTTCAAAGCAGCGTACAACGTGACCGATCGCGTCAGTTTCACGGATGTTCGCTAGGAATTTGTTACCAAGACCTTCACCTTTAGATGCACCAGCAACTAGGCCAGCGATATCAACGAATTCCATCGTTGTTGGAAGGATCTTTTGTGGATTAACAATTTTTGCTAATGCATCTAAGCGTAGATCTGGAACCGGAACGATACCTGTGTTTGGTTCGATCGTACAAAATGGAAAGTTTGCTGCTTCGATGCCTGCTTTAGTCAGTGCGTTAAACAGAGTTGACTTACCAACGTTTGGTAGACCAACGATGCCACATTTAAAACCCATGATATAAACCTTATTCTGCTTTGAACGTATGTAAGCGATTTTGTGCTTTTGGTAGGCCATCTTTTAATAAGATGTCTAGGCTGCGAACCGATTCGTCAACGACGGCCTCGATACACTCTTGCTCTTTTTGCGGAGCTTTGCCTAATACATAACCTGCAACTTTATCTTTGTGCCCAGGATGGCCGATGCCTAATCTCAGACGATAGAATTCTTTATTGTTACCCTGCTTGCTGATGATGTCTTTTAGACCGTTGTGTCCACCATGACCACCACCTTTTTTGAACTTTCCAATACCAGGAGGAAGGTCTAACTCATCATGAGCAACCATGATCTCTTCTGGTTTAATTTGGTAGAACTTTGCCAAAGCTGCAACTGCTTTGCCTGACAAGTTCATAAAAGTCGTTGGGATCAGCAAACGAAGATCTTCACCATGAACCATGATACGACCCGTTAGGCCAAAGAACTTTGGTTCGTTCTTCAGTGTTACGTTGTGTACACGTGCTAATTCTTCAACTACCCAAGCACCCGCATTGTGGCGAGTTTTGGCGTATTCTGGACCTGGATTAGCCAGTCCAACGAGAAGTTTTATTTGTTGGCTCAAGGTATGGATCTCTCTTGGGATTTCAAAAAGCGCCGTATGATATCACAGTTTATGAAAAAGGTGCGAGCTAGCTGATGGCACCATGATTATTCCGAGCTGTGATAAACAACAGTCACCAGATATAAAAAAAGCACTTCATCAAATGAAGTGCTTAATGTCTTTCTCTAACGAGTTTCTAAAACAAAGCTAAATAGCCTTGATTAGTTGAACATCGCTGAGATTGATTCTTCGTTGCTGATACGACGAATCGCTTCAGCAAGCATGCGAGAAAGGCTAAGTGTTGTTACTTTACCTGTCGCAGCCATCTCTGGAGATAGAGAGATAGAATCCGTTACGATAACTTGGTCTAGAACAGAGTTCTTGATGTTGTTTGCAGCAGTACCAGAGAAAACAGCGTGAGTTGCGTAAGCGAATACACGCTTAGCACCGCGCTCTTTAAGCGCTTCAGCTGCTTTACATAGTGTGCCACCTGTATCGATCATGTCATCAACGATAACACAGTCGCGGCCTTCAACATCACCGATTAGGTTCATTACTTCAGAAACGTTAGCACGTGGACGACGCTTATCAACGATAGCGATATCAACGTCACCTAGCGCTTTAGCCGTTGCACGAGCACGTACAACACCACCAAGGTCTGGAGAAACCACAACTGGGTTTTCTAGACCACGGTTAGCCATGTCTTCTAGAAGAACTGGAGTACCGAAGATGTTATCAACTGGTACATCGAAGAAGCCTTGGATTTGCTCTGCGTGTAGGTCGATAGTAAGAACGCGGTCTACGCCAACGTTAGAAAGGAAATCTGCAACAACTTTTGCAGTAATTGGCACACGTGCAGAACGTACACGACGATCTTGACGGGCATAACCGAAGTAAGGGATTACAGCAGTAATACGGCCAGCAGAAGCACGGCGCATTGCGTCAATCATTACCACCAATTCCATTAGGTTGTCATTGGTTGGTGCACAAGTTGATTGAATCAGGAATACATCGCTACCACGAACGTTTTCATTGATTTGAACAGCGACTTCGCCATCAGAAAAACGGTCTACAGTAGCATCGCCAAGAGAGATGTATAGACGATCAGCAATACGTTGGGCTAGTTCAGGTGTTGCGTTACCAGCAAATAGCTTCATATCAGGCACGGTGGAAACCTCGGGTTGCGTCCAGTTTTAAATAGATTGTGGGTGGGCTGAGTGGTATTCAGCCAACGTTTCTTTTAAAGGAGAAGTGTTTCGTCCTTTCGCTACAAATGCGGAAACGGTGTCAGGCAGTTTTTCTAGCACCAATTCGGCTTCTTTTTTGCTGCTAAATTCAGCAAAAACGCACGAACCTGTGCCAGTCAATCTCGACGGCGCGTATTGTAGCAGCCATGAAAGTTGCTTATCAACCTCTGGGTACAGCATTCGAACAATTTTTTCGCAATCGTTTACGTATTCTTGCTCTAGAAGCGTTGATAGCGCTCGCTTTGGCGTATTTCTGGTTAATTCTGGATGTGTGAATATGTCTACAGTTGCTATGCTCACTTGAGGCTTAACCACGAGATACCATTTTTCATCCGGATTAGCAGGTAGCAACTGCTCACCAACGCCTTCAGCAAACGCGGCATGGCCTCGCACAAACACTGGTACATCAGCGCCAAGGTTCAGACCGATCTCTGCAAGTTGATCATCAGAAAGATTCAGTTGCCACAAGTAATTAAGCGCCACTAACACAGTTGCAGCATTTGAAGAGCCTCCGCCAATACCACCACCCATTGGTAGCACTTTCTTTAACTCAATATCGGCACCGAAAGAGGTCGAGGTGTACTGTTGAAGTGCAGTAGCGGCTTCCCAAATTAGGTTGTCTTCAAGCGCTACACCAGGTATTTCTGGCGTGATGGTTATCGAGCTCGTTTCTGAGTTTGCGGTAACCGTCAGTTCATCACCAAAGTCAACGAACTGAAAGAGTGTTTGAAGCTCGTGGTAACCATTATCACGTCGGCCAGTGATATAAAGAAATAGATTCAGCTTTGCTGGAGAAGGCCAGTGTGTTGGTGTTGTAATCATTTTTTCAGTGTCCACTTTGAAACTACGATGTTGATTTTGTTTTGGTCTTGCTTGAAAGAGAGTCGAGTAGGGAGCGGAATCGTCTCCACATTTACTTTGTCTTCACCAGATTGCAGCGTACTCGGCATCTCTGTATTGCGATAGTTAGCAAAACTCAGAGTCCATAGTTGGTTGCTGACTTGCTTGGTTAGTGACTCAAGGGTGTTCGTTGTATTTAGCTGATAGCTATCCGCTTGGTCTGGAATGCCAAGGAACCATTGTGGCAGATGATCAACAGGGATCTTCAAGCCTGTAAGCTGCTCAACCAAAATAGAGGCGCTCGCGTGGGTAAATACTTGGTCATCATAAGTGACGACTTTGGCGCCAGATGGATCAATGGTCAGGTTTAATGCGGTTTGACCAAGGAAAGTGGTGAGTCTTAATTGACTTTGATTTGGAGAGTGCTTCCAAACGAAATTGAGGCTTTGGCGCTGCTCGGGAGAGATGTAGGCAAGCTTACCTGAAGCTTGATAGTTTTCTATCTGTAATAGGCGGCTTTGGTGTGTTTGCCATTCAACACTCGTCGGTTGTTCCGGGATAGACGAGCAACCCACCATGATTATGGTAATAAAAATAAGAGACGCGATTTTACGAAGCTTGCCCATATTTGCTCACAACTTGTTCAAATTCATCTAAAAAACGCTTCAACTATAGCATTGAATTCACGAAGTCAGGAAAACAAATCCCGCTTGCTCTTTAAATAGAGCCATGCATCAAGTAAAATTCGCCCCTTGTTTCCATTCCCTGATCGAGAACTTCTGATACATGTCTTTGCTTGCCGTAGGTATCAATCACAATACAGCGTCGGTTGAATTGCGAGAAAAAGTCGCTTTTGGTCCAGATAAACTGTCTGAGGCACTCAAGCAACTTAACGCAAATGCACACGTAAATGGAAGTGTCATACTTTCTACCTGTAACCGAACTGAAGTGTATTGTGACGTTAAAAGCGGAGCGAAAAACAAGCTTATCGATTGGTTGTCGGTTTTCCACCAAGTGAGCCCTGAAGAGCTAAAGCCAAGTCTTTATATCCATGAAGAACAGGCTGCTATTAAACATTTAATGCGCGTTGCTTGTGGTTTGGACTCTTTGGTTTTGGGTGAGCCGCAAATCTTAGGTCAGGTTAAGCAAGCTTATACAGACTCTCGTGGTAGTAAGTCTGTCGATGCTTCAATGGAAAAGCTGTTCCAGAAATCATTTTCTGTGGCGAAGCGCGTTCGAACGGAAACAGAAATCGGCGGAAGTGCGGTGTCTGTGGCTTACGCAGCTTGTACTTTAGCCAAGCATATTTTTGAGTCGATTGCTGATTCAACCGTGTTGTTGGTTGGTGCTGGTGAAACGATTGAACTTGTGGCTAAGCACCTTTCAGCAAATGGCTGTACTAAAATGATTGTGGCTAACCGAACTCGTGAGCGTGCTTTAGGGTTAGCCGAAGAGTTTGGTGCTGAAGTGATCAGCTTAAATGAAATTCCAGATCACCTGCACAGAGCAGATATCGTGATCAGTTCAACCGCAAGCCCGCTGCCAATTATTGGTAAGGGTATGGTTGAGACCGCTCTGAAAACAAGAAAGCATCAACCTATGTTATTGGTTGATATTGCAGTGCCTCGTGATGTGGAATCACAGGTTGGCGAACTGAACGATGCTTACTTGTATTCGGTTGATGATTTGCAGTCGATTGTTGATGGCAACATCGAGCAACGTAAAGTGGAAGCAATCCAAGCTGAAGCGATCGTCAGTGAAGAAAGTGCCGCGTTCATGAGTTGGATGCGCTCACTACAAGCGGTCGACAGTATTCGTGAGTACCGAAAGTCAGCGAATGAAATCCGCGAAGAATTATTGAGTAAAAGTTTACAATCACTTGCCGCTGGCGGTGACCCTGAGAAAGTTTTACTGGAGCTTAGCAATAAGCTCACAAACAAATTGATCCATGCTCCAACCCGCGCACTACAAAGTGCTGCTGAGCAAGGAGAACCTGCGAAATTAACGGTCATTAGACAGAGTTTGGGCCTAGAAGACCCTCAATAATATTAGACCTCCAACAAGATAAGACATTATGAAAGCCTCGATTCTAGTAAAGCTTGAAACACTTGTTGAACGCTACGAAGAAGTTCAACACCTGCTTGGCGATCCAGATGTGATCGGTGATCAAAACAAATTCCGTGCACTATCTAAAGAGTACTCTCAGTTAGAAGAAGTGACTAAGTGCTTCCAAGCTTACCAGCAAGCTCAAGACGATCTAGAAGCTGCCGAAGATATGGCGCAGGAAGACGACGAAGAGATGCGCGAAATGGCGCAGGAAGAAATTAAAGAAGCGAAAGAAGCGATTGAGCGTCTAACTGATGAGCTTCAGATTCTTCTTCTACCTAAAGATCCAAACGATGAGCGTAACTGTTTCCTAGAGATCCGTGCTGGTGCGGGTGGCGATGAAGCGGGTATCTTCGCGGGTAACCTGTTCCGTATGTACTCTAAGTTTGCAGAGAAGAAAGGCTGGCGCGTTGAAGTAATGAGCAGCAATGACTCTGAGCAAGGCGGCTACAAAGAGATGATCGCTAAAGTAAGCGGTGAAGGTGTTTACGGCGTAATGAAGTTTGAATCAGGCGGTCACCGTGTTCAACGTGTACCAGAGACTGAGTCTCAAGGCCGTGTTCATACTTCTGCATGTACTGTTGCTGTTATGCCTGAAATCCCAGAAGCGGATCTTCCAGAAATTAAGTCTGCAGACCTGAAAATCGATACCTTCCGTGCTTCTGGCGCGGGTGGTCAGCACGTTAACACCACGGATTCAGCTATCCGTATTACTCACTTGCCAACAGGTACAGTAGTAGAGTGTCAGGACGAGCGTTCTCAACACAAAAACAAAGCGAAGGCGATGGCTGTTCTTGCTGCGCGTATTGTACAAGCTGAAGAAGAGCGCCGTGCGGCTGAAGTATCAGACACGCGTCGTAACCTGCTAGGCTCGGGTGACCGTAGTGACCGTATCCGTACTTACAACTACCCGCAAGGTCGTGTTTCTGATCACCGTATCAACCTAACACTTTACCGTCTGAACGAAGTGTTAGAAGGTGACATGCAAAGCCTGATTGATCCGGTTCTACAAGAGCACCAAGCAGACCAACTAGCTGCGCTAGCTGAGAACAACTAAACCTTATGCAATCTGCCTATACGGTTGAAAGTGCATTAAAAGCAGCAATCGTAGCGCTTCAAGAGGGTGACAACACGTCACCCTCAATTGATGCTGCGGTACTGCTTTGTCACGCCTTAGATAAACCAAGATCTTACCTGTTAACTTGGCCTGAGAAGTACCTCACCTCAGAGCAAGAATCTGAATTTCAAGCCCTTTTAAAACGTCGTTTAACTGGTGAGCCTGTGGCTTACATTGTCGGTGAGCGTGAGTTTTGGTCGCTGCCGTTAAAAGTTTCGCCATCTACTTTAATTCCTCGTCCGGATACCGAGCGTTTGGTCGAAGTCGCGTTGGATAAAACTTATGGCAAACAAGGCGCGATTCTCGATTTAGGCACAGGTACTGGTGCTATTGCATTGGCGTTGGCGTCTGAGATGCCAAATCGACCAGTGACGGGCATTGATCTTCGTCCTGAAGCTCAAGCGCTCGCGACAGAGAATGCGAAACGCTTAAATATCACCAATGCTACTTTTTTGCATGGTAGTTGGTTTGATCCGCTTAGCGATATGGCTTCTGATGGCGGTGAGGTTAAGTTCTCTCTGATTGTCTCTAACCCACCTTATATAGAGAAAGATGACCCTCATCTCTCGCAAGGCGATGTGCGTTTTGAGCCGATTACTGCGCTTGTCGCTGAAGAGAAAGGGCTTGCTGACATTCGCTACATTTCTGAAAACGCACGTGGCTTTTTGGAAAATGAGGGCTGGTTGGCGTTTGAACACGGTTACGACCAAGGTTTGGCTGTTCGTGAGATAATGCAAGCGCTAGGTTATCTCGATGTGGTCACAGAGAAAGATTACGGTGGCAATGACCGAGTGACATTAGGTCGTTATTGCTCATAGTTCGTCGTCGTTTGCTTAGGGGGCTCAGTAGTTGCTAGCCACTCATGTAACCCTAGAGGGCGAACTTACGAAATTGATACCTTTAACGCGAAATTACATTTGACTCGCTAATGCATTTAACGCAGAAATACAGAGCACTAACGGGTACTGTGTCGCTCGTGTTAACGAAAGCACATATAAAAATATAAAGGAATACCATGTACGAAGGTTTAAAACATTTTCACCTACTAACGATTGCGATAAGCGTGTCACTTCTTTCAATTCGTTTCGTTCTTATGATGGCGAACTCACCAAAGCTTAAGCACCCTTTCTTGCAGCGTTTCCCTCATATCAACGACTCGTTGCTGTTGCTATCGGGTATTGGTTTGATTTTTATCACTGGCTTTATTCCATTTACTCCAGCTGCGCCATGGCTAACAGAAAAGCTAACTTGTGTGATGGCTTATATCGCACTCGGTTTCTTTGCGCTTAAGTTGGGTAAAAACAAGTTATTGAGAGTATTCTCGTTCTTCGGTGCGCTTGGCTGGTTAGCGATGGCTGGCAAAATTGCGATGACGAAGACACCAACATTTTTCGGTTAATGATCTCCTTATTTCGGTTAACTACCTATGTACGAATTTTTTGACGAAGACTTTGACCAGCTAGAATTAGCTGAAGGTGCATTGATCTTAAATAAAGCGATTAACCCAGAGACTCAAGATAGTTGGGCTGAGCAAGAATTGGCGAGATTGTTTAAAGAAGCTGAGTTTGCTTTGGTTCATGAAACCGACGAGCAACAGAAGTTTGAGTCCTTTATTCGACTATTCTTCTATGAATGGGGCTTTGCTGGCGATAAAGATGCCTACTTCTCTTCAGAGAATGCTTTCATCGATAAAGTGCTAGAGCGTAAGAAAGGTATTCCAGTCAGTCTTGGCGCTATCTTTCTTTTTCTAGGTCGCAAGCTAGGCTTTCCTGTAGAGGGTGTCTCTTTCCCGACTCAGTTTCTGCTTAAAGTGACTTGGTACGGCCAAGCAGCAGTGTATATCAACCCCTACAATGGTGAATACGTTGGTGAACAGACACTGCGAGCGTGGTTGATCGGTCATGATGGACCATTGGCTAAGCTTAAATCAGAGCATTTAGAAGTGGCTGATCATCCAACAATCATTGGTAAGTGGCTAGCGCTACTAAAGAGTGCACTACTGAGAGAAGAGCGCTATACGCTTGCATTGAAATGTACAGACCTTGCATTAACGTTTGTACCGGACGACCCGTATGAAATCCGCGACCGTGGCTTTATCTATCAGCAGTTGGATTGTCACCAAGTGGCGGCGACGGATTACCAATATTTTATCGACCAATGCCCAGATGACCCTGCATCTGAGTTACTGAAATCTCAAGTGAACGTCATGAATGAAAAGACCGTGGTTGTTCACTAATTAATAATTATTTAGAGAGAATATGATGGAACAGAAAACAGTTCATATTGGCGACATGCCAATTGCTAACGACAAGCCATTTACGCTATTTGCAGGCATGAACGTTCTTGAATCTCGCGATCTAGCAATGCAGATCTGTGAGCACTACGTGAAAGTAACTGAAAAGCTGGGTATTCCTTATGTATTTAAGGCCTCTTTCGATAAGGCAAACCGCAGCTCAGTTCACTCATACCGTGGCCCTGGTATGGAAGAAGGTCTAAAAATCTTCCAAGAATTGAAAGACACATTTGGCGTAAAGATCATCACTGATGTTCACACCGAAGCACAAGCTCAGCCAGTTGCTGATGTAGTTGATGTTATTCAACTTCCAGCATTCCTAGCTCGTCAAACTGACCTTGTTGAAGCGATGGCTAAGACTGGTGCAGTTATCAACGTGAAGAAGCCTCAGTTCATGAGCCCAAACCAAGTTGGTAACATCGTGGATAAATTCGCTGAATGTGGCAACGACAAGATTATCCTTTGTGAGCGTGGCTCTTGCATGGGCTATGACAACCTAGTTGTAGATATGCTTGGTTTTGGCGTAATGAAGAAGTCTTCAAACGGTAGCCCGATCATCTTTGACGTGACGCACTCTCTGCAAATGCGTGACCCTTCAGGTGCAGCATCTGGTGGTCGTCGTGAGCAAACGGTTGAACTTGCTAAAGCTGGCTTAGCGACCGGTATTGCTGGTCTATTCATTGAAGCTCACCCGAACCCAGACCAAGCACGTTGTGATGGTCCATCGGCACTGCCTCTGGATAAGCTAGAGCCGTTCTTGAAGCAGATGAAAGCACTTGATGACCTTATCAAAGGCTTTGACCACATCGATATTAAATAATCGAACTGTATAGAATTAAGAGCCGGCGCAAGTGCCGGCTTTTTTGTACCTATTGCTAAGTGAATGGCTACTAGCTTGAGCTCCTTAAGCTTGGCTTGTGATGTTATAACATACCTATTAAGGCTCTGATAAATCGAATAAATTTAACGAATGTCACTCTATGGGGAAGCGGGATTGAGTAAATCACAAATAATCTAAAAAATGATGAAAACGTTTGCCTGTGATCACTTATTTGCTCAAATGTAACTTTGTCGCTTTGTTACACACTCGATAGGGGATTAAGGTGATCTATCCTACATAAATATGAAATCACTCTGTTAGGTTTACCGTCTTAATTTAAACTACTTCAAGTTTTACCATTCTCTAACCATGTTTATTAAGTAAGCATTGGCTCTATGGGAGTGGGAGAAGCAGTGGATTCCCCTAAAAAGTTCAAAGGTATGACAATGAAGCAACGCCTTATTCTAAAGACAGCACTAAGTGCTGCAATTCTAGCGACTTTAGCTGGTTGTGCGTCTCAATCTGCTCATGATTGGAACCAAGACGAAACTTACAAGCTAACGATTCTTCACACTAACGACAACCATGGTCGTTTCTGGCAGAACAAATACGGCGAGTACGGCATGTCTGCGCGTAAAACGCTGGTTGATCAACTTCGTGCAGAAGTTGAAGCAGAAGGCGGTAGCGTGTTGCTTCTATCTGGTGGTGACATCAATACGGGTGTACCAGAGTCAGATCTTCAGGATGCAGAACCTGATTTCAAAGGTATGAACAAGATTGGTTATGATGCAATGGCATTAGGTAACCATGAGTTTGATAACTCACTAGAGGTTCTACAAAAACAAATCGATTGGGCTAACTTCCCAATGCTATCTGCAAACATCTACGATAAAGCGACTGGCGAACGTAAGTTCCAAGCGTACGAGATGTTTGAAAAGCAAGGTATTAAAATCGCAGTTATTGGTCTAACAACCGAAGATACCCAAAAGATCGGTAACCCTGAGTTCATCGCAGGTATCGATTTCCGTGACCCTAAAGAAGAAGCGAAGAAACTGATCGCTGAACTTAAAGAAACAGAAAAACCAGATCTGATTTTTGCTGTGACTCACATGGGCCACTACGAAAATGGTCAGCGTGGTGTTAACGCACCGGGTGACGTTGCTCTAGCTCGCTACCTAAACGAAGGCGACCTAGACATGATCGTTGGTGGTCACTCTCAAGAGCCTGTATGTATGGAAGGCCCGAACGTGGCGAAGAAAAACTTCAAGCCAGGTGACGAGTGTAAGCCAGACGTACAAAACGGTACTTACATCGTTCAAGCTCACGAGTGGGGTAAATACGTAGGCCGCGCTGATTACGAATTCCGTAACGGCGAACTAGAGATGGTAAGCTACGACCTAATCCCAGTTAACCTGAAGAAGAAGGTTAAGATCGACGGTAAGAAACAACGTGTTCTTATCCAAGACGAGATTGCACAAGATCCAGAACTACTCGAGTTCCTCCGTCCGTTCCAAGAGCAAGGCCAAGCACAGCTTGAAGTTAAGATTGCTGAAACAAATGGTAAGCTTGAAGGTGACCGTAACGTTGTTCGTTTCCAACAAACAAACCTTGGTCGTCTGATCGCAACATCTCACATGGAGCGTGCGAAAGCTGACTTCGCTGTGATGAACTCTGGTGGTGTTCGTGATTCAATTGAAGCGGGTGAAGTAACATACAAAGATGTACTAACAGTACAACCTTTTGCAAACATCCTGACTTACACAGACATGACGGGTAAAGAAGTTCTAGATTACCTAAATGTAGTGGCAACTAAACCTATCGATTCAGGTGCTTACGCACAATTCGCTGGTATCTCAATGACGGTAGCGAACGGTGAAGTATCTAACGTATTCATCGGCGGCAAGCAACTTCGTTTAGACGAAACATACCGCTTCACAGTACCAAGCTTTAACGCTGCTGGTGGTGACGGCTACCCTAAACTGTCTGATCACCCTGGTTACGTAAATACAGGTTTTGTTGACGCTGAAGTATTGAAAGAGTACCTAGAAGCGAATAGCCCAGTTGACGTGAACAAGTACGCACCTTCAGGTCAAATTGTTTACAAGTAATTGAATTCGAAAAATTGAATCATTAAGCGCTAAATTCGATTGACTCTAGCGCCATGATAAATTTAACTAAAGCGACGCTCCGGCGTCGCTTTTGTTTATCTATCGTTTGGATTTGTTATGACCCCTGCAATCAATCTTGCCAAGAAAAAGAAAATCGCTCATACGGTGCATCAGTATCACCACGATGCTAACAATACCAACTATGGATTAGAAGCCGTTGAGGCGCTTGGTCAGGATCCTAAACGTGTATTCAAAACGCTGCTATTCTGCCTAAATGGTGTGGCTAAAGACTTGGCTGTTGCGGTGATTCCTGTCGACCAGAAATTGAATTTGAAACTTGCAGCTAAAGCGGCAAAAGGTAAAAAAGCAGAGATGGCTAACCCAGACATTGCTCAGAAAACCACAGGTTATGTCGTAGGGGGGATCAGTCCACTTGGTCAGAAGAAAGCATTGCCAACTTTTGTTCATTCCAGTGCAACGGAGTTTGAAACGATCTGTGTCAGTGCGGGAAAGCGAGGGTTGGAAATTGAACTCGCCCCTAAAGATTTAGCGCAACTGACTCGAGCTCAGTTTGCGGATTTGTGCTTGCAAGCTGTTGATTAGCCGTCGTCAGTCATGATGTATGAAGCAACAAATAAAAACGCCCACGACTAAGTGGGCGTTTTTGTATAAGGAATCACTCTACTTTTTCAGACCTAGAGTGCCACCAACGCGTTTTGCTGCTGGCTTATTTGGTCGGTTCGACTCTTGGTGGCGATTAGTTGGCTTACCACCTCGGTGGTCGGCATTACCACGGCCTGCGCGATTGCGATCTGAACTCTTGTTGTCTGAGTTAGGGCGCTCTGAGCGAGAATTCGATTTCCAATTCTCTGTATTGCCTTTGTTTTGGCCTTTATTTTCGCCACTTGATGAATTACGACCACGCTTTGAATTAGGCGCATGACGGAATTCATCCGCGTTATTACCACGGTAAGTACGAGTGCGATTCTCTTTTTGATTTCGACGAGCCGTGGAAGCTTGGTTCTCTTCACGGCTATCAAACAGCTTAGCATCTGTCGCCTTGCGGATGCGTTGACCCTTCGCATTAATTTTAGATGCGTCTTCTGTACTTACAGAACCTTCACACATCGCTAGAATTTCTGCGATCTCTTCTTCGCTTAAGTAACGCCACTTGCCATTAGGGATACCGTCCAAAGAGATGTTCATGATTCGAACGCGACGTAGTTTGAAAACTTCATAGCCAAGTGCTTCACACATACGACGAATCTGGCGGTTCAGACCTTGCGTTAATGTGATTCGGAATGAGAACTTAGTCTCTTTCTCAACCTTACATGGCAAAGTCACCGTATCTAGGATAGGCACACCCGCTGCCATTTTCTGTAAGAACTCACCAGTGATTGGCTTATCGACACGAACCACATACTCTTTTTCGTGGTTGTTACCAGCACGAAGAATCTTATTTACGATGTCACCGTCGTTTGTTAGGAAGATCAAACCATCAGATGGTTTATCCAAACGGCCAATCGGGAAGATGCGCTTATGGTGACCGATGAAATCGACGATGTTCCCAGGAATATCACGTTCAGTGGTGCAGGTAATGCCTGTCGGCTTATTCAAAGCGATGTAGATTGGCTTCTCTTTTGAGCGAACTGGTTTGTTGTCGATCTCAACATCATCACCTGGCATTACTTTGGTGCCCATTTCTGGGATCTTGCCGTTAATAGTAACTCGACCTGCATCAATCAGTTTGTCGGCTTCGCGGCGTGAGCAAAAACCAGTTTCACTGATGTATTTGTTAAGGCGTTTAGCTTGGGATTCTTGTGACATGATATTCTCTTAGCGTTTCACAACGGAAATATAGGAAAACAAAAAAGCAACTACAGAGCAGTTGCTTTACGTTTGAATTCGTTAACTGACGACAATTTTAGCACTTGCTTTGAGTCTAGGCACTAAATATCGATCTTGGGGTGAAACCCCTATCCAGAATTTCAATGATCAGCTAGTGCGCTTTTGATGACGCTCTCTGTTTTCTAGTTTCTTCTCATTGCTCTTTCTAAGCATGACATAAACAGCACCGGTACCACCGTGAAATTGCTGTGCTGAGTGTACACATTGCACATCGTTGATCTGAGTAAGCCAGTTGGTAACGTAGCTTTTCATCATCGCTGGTGGATTTGAACGTTCTCCTTTTCCGTGAACGATAATGACAGTGCGAACATCCATTCTTAA
Organism: Vibrio sp. 99K-1; assembly: GCF_013114585.1. Classification (NCBI taxonomy): domain Bacteria; kingdom Pseudomonadati; phylum Pseudomonadota; class Gammaproteobacteria; order Vibrionales; family Vibrionaceae; genus Vibrio; species Vibrio sp. 99K-1. The sequence continues at coordinate 57,016 of NZ_VTXF01000029.1, read as the reverse complement.
GCATTGGCGCAAAAATGACAGCACTTCGTTGCGAGCATCTTTCAGCGTCTTTCTATGGAGATCGAGTTTGGCCTGAATGGGGTACTTACCAAGGCGCAGTTTTTTGTATACGCCTTCCTGAACACCATCTTTCTTGTAAGCAATAACGTCGTCTGGCTTAACCATCGGAGAGTAATCGAGTGATAGGTAATCTTTCTCATCATCAGAGAGCCACATAGCGGCTTCACGCTTAGCAAGGTGAGACTCTGTAACGCGATGTACTTTCTGGTGTTCTGCGGTGTCATGGTCGATACGTTTAACATCGCCCATCATTTGTTGGAATAGATCTAAATCGTCATCATGAGACATAGTTTGCATCTCAAGTTGGTAAGGATGGAGTAAGTATACCTAAGTTGGGGTAGGGTTTAAAAATGAAAAAACCGGAGGAGACAAGAGAAGTCAGCTCCGGTGCAAAGCGTTTTCAAGTTTACCTATAGCAACGAGGCTTGAGGTAAATGATTTAGGCTGAGCGACTCTAGTGAGGAGATTTGTCAGTCATAACTTTGTAGATGAAGAAGCCTCCATAAAACATCATGAGACCCAGAGCCCCGAAGATTACTATCATTGAAGATAGTCCCACCGCATTACCAAATAGGAGATCTAGCCAAAAGTCCATGTGTATACCTCAAAGTTATATGACATGGCTTAGTGTATTAAGTAGCATTATCAATTCACTGATCTGGATCAATCCTGTTGCATAAGTTAAATACTTGTTGGTAACTGTGTGTTTTTCGTCACATTGAGCTTGTTGCTGTATGTCTTTTGTTCGAACGATTCAAAATCGCAATAAATATGATAAAAAGCCCTTGCGGATAAACTCAGAATCCGTATTATACGCTCCATCGACAGGCAATGAGCCAGTCAGATATCTCGGTGAATAGCGCAGCTTGGTAGCGCATCTGGTTTGGGACCAGAGGGTCGGGGGTTCGAATCCCTCTTCACCGACCACTTATAGAAAGCCTGCTCAATGAGCAGGCTTTCGTCGTTTAGGAGCGTAGAAAATAGGATTAGAACCTAAGTGGGGTTCGTCTGATATTCAAAATAAGCTCTTCACCGACCATATTAAAGAAAGCCGTAGCAGAGATGCTACGGCTTTTTTGCATTTGGGTTTTATGGTTTGATTTGGTTTAGAACCCAAGCGGGGTTCGCCTGATGTTCAAAACAAGCTCTTCACCTACAACATTAAGAAAGCCTGCTCAATGAGCAGGCTTTCGTCGTTTCGGAGTGTAGGAAAGAGGATGAGAGCCTAAGCGGGGTTCGCCTGATGCTCAAAACAAGCTCTTCACTGACCACATTAGAAAAAGCTGTAGCACTCTTTGTAACAGAAGGAGCTACGGCTTTTTTGCATTCGAACTGCTTTGGCTGTTTATGGTTGAGAGCATTAGAGATAGGGCTATTGAACGAACTCATTAGTAGCGACGTTATTCTTCACCCAAATCAAAGCTTGTAAGCGATTCTTCACCTTGATTTTTTTAAATGTATTGTGAAGGTGTGCCTTAACGGTATTCTCACTGACATAAAGCGTATCCGCAATTTGCGTGTTTGACGCGCCATCACCAAGTAGTTTGATGATCTGCTGTTCGCGTTTAGTGAGCTTAAGGTAATAAGGGCTGGTTTTCGCGCACTGCCTATCTCTGTAGAAGCTAATGTATTGGTAAATGAGTTTTCTGCTCATCCACATTTCACCCTGCAAGATACAGTTAAATCCTGTCACTAGCTTATCAAGCGTGTCAGATGCATAAAAAATACCAACGAGATACTGCCATTTGAGCATTTCAGAGTGAGGGAAGTCATTGGGCGTATTGAGTAATACTTCATGAACATCACTCTCGATGTCATCTCTAAGCTCTTGATATTTTTCGGTGTACTGTTTACTCATTGTAGGGTAATCAATAATCACCAAATCTAAGTTTGGAGCTTGTAATGACTTAGTCGATAGCCTTTCTGGTGACACTAGTTTTATGTTTAAATTTATCTTTTGTTCTATAGATTCTTTGAGCAGCGTTGATTGCAAATTATTCTCTGCTATTAAAATGGCTCGATGAACTCCCGGGCTAGCCATGTGTAAACTCCTTTTACTGATCACCGCGTACTTATTAGACTTTAAAGTTTATAGCACGTACTAGTATTCCGCTAATTTGAATATCAAATATTTGAATAATTTTGAGCCTAATTAATAGAACACGTGAAGGTATATTTTATTCTTAACTGGAAGTGTATGTTTTTTCTCAGTTTGTTTTCACTCTTTTGTGATTTCACAGGATTTGGAAATTTCCCATGTTTCGCTGTTGATATGATTCTCTAATTTTACAGGGAATTGATCTAAGCCTAATATTAAAGTTGTCTTACCGCTATTAACTTTCTGATTATACACTGAGTTGGTATGTGTTTTTAACGTTAATGAGAACGGAGAGTCGTTCTCAATTTTCAATATGATATCTTGTTTTTTTATTGAACATTCAATCGTGTCCAACGTGTTAGCGTAGGTATTTAAATGTGTTAGGTAAAATAAAGCGGCGATAAACGCCGCTTTGTCATATATAAAATATGTCATATTAATTTTGGTAGATAAGACCAACGTTTCCGTTTGCACCGTTACCTAATACTGCGGCATTGTCGTGAGACGTTTGTTCAACCATGATTTGGTTCATGTCACTGTTCGTCAAGTCAATGGTTGCGTTTGAATATGAACCAGTTTGTAACGTAAATAGACGGTTATCGTTACTGTTTATTAGGTCGATGTCTACATCGTTTCTATCACCACCACCCACATCGGTATTAACGATAGTTTCTACGTAGTTTCCATCACCCCAGATATCGATAGCCACATCGTTTCTCTCAACGCCACCGTTACTAAACTCTGTGTAAGTAGTATTTGAGTCACCGTTGATGTATACGTCAGCTTCGTTTCGTACTGAGCTACCTTTCGCTTTCACTACGGAAATATTGTAGTCACCATCTTGAGTAACTCGTAGATCGTTATTTTTACCTGACCCTTTCACTTTCACTCTAGCTTGGTTGCTCAAGCCATCTTGATCGATAAGCGCGTTGTTTCTTTTATAACGTAGTTTTACGTGTGCCTCATTGAGGTTACCGTCTTGAAGAACGACTACGTCTGAGCGCTTACTGTTGTGAGTATCGACAAGTGCGATATGACCGTCAGTGATACCTGAAGTGTTTTGCTCAATCAACACGTTAGCATGGTCACCATCACCCATTTGCCAAATTGCGGTGTTATCCATCGCTAGAGGCTCAATAGCTGATGCTTTATTTGAGATTCTCAGATCAGTAACACCCTCTTTCACGCCCACTCCTGGGACTGGTGCGGAAGTTGGCAGTGGATCTGCGTGAGCTGCATTAAAACCAATAATGGCACCGACTAAAATTCCAATTTTTGTAAGTTTCATAAGTTGTATCCTTATACATTTCCATGTCGACTATGTGTCACCTCAAATGAAGCGACTTTGAATCAAGCTATCCATACTGCGCGCTAATTTGCTTGATTGATGAAGATTCTCATTGAGCTCGATGCATTGACGATCGCAAAGTCGTGCCCGTCTTGAGAAATCCCTAAATTATCTCCTCCTGAGCCAGCCATAAACGCCACATTGTGATTACCTTTTTGGTCAATGCTTAATTGGCTACCTTGTCCAGAGAAGTTCGCTTGTCCTATGACCGCTAAATTGTGGTTTCCATCTTGGGAAATTAACGCTTCGCTATTCCCACCAATCTGCCCAATTGCGGCGGTATTATCAGATCCGTCTTGATTTATATATGCGACATTATTCCGTCCCACTTGGTTAATACTCGCAGAATTAGAGTGACCACTTTGTTTTATCTTCGCTCTATTATTTGCTTTTATTCCGGGGCTGTATTGAATAATGGCAGAACTTGAATCCGAACTGTTTGTTATATCTATTTCTGAGTAGTTATCTAAATCTCCAGAAGAGATATTATATAAATCACTGTAGTCATTAATAATGTCCTGGTCGACATTATGTAAAAAGTCCCCTTCAACACCAGAGGCTGCAGCAATATTTGTACTACCTATTGATAAATATAAAAAAGTTAAGCTGGCAAGTGATGCTGTCCTACTTATCATTATTTTTACCTTAAAGTGTCTGATGCTCGTGTGTTCAACTAAATAATATATTCCTTGTTGAACGCCGTGTAACTCACTAGCATGTCGAAATAGTAGGTTCACAGGTGAATATCATCTATAAACTTAAAGGTAAAAATATTTAATTGCATATGACGAGTTTAATTAGTAATTGGCTTTTTTATCCCTCCATTAGTTAATTAAATCATCTTGTAAATTAATCCAAAAGTTTATATATGCTACTGGGGGCATGAATTAGTCTTTAATTGTGTTTCGATGAATCACATTCTCATTTTGTAAATGGACTTTGAATGGGGGCCCTTATGAAAATCAAGCTGCTTACAATTGCTCTATTGTCTTGTGTTGTTAACGCAGGCGAAAAGAGCCATGGTCTTGAAAATGGCGCTCCTTTGGAAAATGGAACAAAACTTGAGGATTCGACAAATAACCTGAAGGAACAGTTTAACGACTTTAGTGAAGTGAACGGAATCATAGTGGATAGAACAATCACACGCTTAGGTGATGATTTCTATTTCTTCTTCTCGCAATCACTTAATGAGAGTTATCCCGACCTAAAGGAAAATTTGACGGTAAAAGAGAGGCCAACAGCTTTATCAGGAAGCATCATAGAGGTTCAACACTCTAGAAAACCGATCTTCCGTACAGCGTTGTCCCCCGGTCGTAGACAAGCAAAAGAACGAGCCGCTGATGCAACACGAGTTGTAGGGAATTACATCATTAGATGGCAAGCGGAAAGGCTCTTTCAGGATACTTACGACCTAGACCATGATGAATTTTAAGGAGCCAAGGATGTCGATACTTTTCAGAAAGGCAGCGCTTATTGCGTTGTTAGCTTCCCCTTCGATTTACGCGAGCGAATTAGTTTATACGCCCGTAAACCCAAGTTTCGGTGGAAACGCTTTAAACAGTTCTCACCTATTTAATCACGCTAACGCTATCAATGATTACGAAGATCCAAGTGCTAGGGATATTTTTGATGAACAAGAATCAGCATTAGATCGTTTAGCCTCCAGCTTAGAGTCTCGCCTGATTAGCCAATTGCTTGCTGACGTGGGTAATGGCAATACTGGGCAACTAGAAACGGAAGACTTCTTTCTCAACATCGTTGATGACTCAGGGACGTTATTGGTTCAAATCGTCGACAAAGCGACGGGTGAGTCAACTGAAATCAGCGTATCGGGATTAAATCCAGACCTCTAATCACAAGGATTGTGTTATGAAAACGATTATTATCGTCTTTCTAACCTTCGTGTTAGGGGGATGCACTTACTCTATGCAAATTCCAGAGACTTCTGAAACGCCTAAACTGATGCCGAGAGGGTCCACTTACACCGATCTCATTTCATTACCTCAGCCTCGCGGTAAGATATTGGTCTCAGTCTATGACTTTAGAGACCAAACGGGGCAATACAAACCTCAGCCAAACAGTAACTTCTCGACGGCTGTACCACAGGGCGGTACGTCACTACTCACGACAGCATTGATTGATTCACAATGGTTCGTCCCTCTAGAACGTGAAGGGCTACAGAACTTGTTGACTGAACGTAAGATCATTCGTGCAGCTCAGAAAAAAGACAAAGTCGTGAATAATCATGGTGCGGATTTGTCATCCTTGAGTTCCGCTAACATTGTTATCGAAGGCGGGATTGTGGCTTATGACTCAAATATTGTTACCGGAGGGGCAGGCGCTAAGTATTTAGGTATTGGTGGTTCTGGGCAGTACAGAACGGATCAAGTCACGGTGAATTTGAGAGCCGTCGATGTTCGAACTGGGCAAGTTCTTTTGAGTGTCACTACTACTAAAACCATTTCCTCTCATGAGATCGGCTTCGGTGCATTTCGCTTTGTTGACTATAAAGAGTTGTTAGAAGTTGAGATGGGCTACAGCCAAAATGAACCAGTGAATATTGCCGTAATGTCTGCGATAGATGCGGCAGTGATTCATTTAATCGTTAAAGGAATGAAACGTGGTATGTGGTCGCCTGGTGACCCTAATGCAATGCAAAACCCAATCATTGCACGTTATTCGGAAGCGAGCACTGACATTCTTTAAATAACCGAGTAAGCAGCAAAATAGGGCTATGCGGAAAATGGATCTTACCCGTAGCCCTGTTTTTTTATCTGTTACTCAGCTGATTTATTTGACGTCACAAGTAATGTCTTTGATCGGTGTCTCTGAAGTAACAAAACAAACATAAGCTTCTGCTGGATTATTTGGACCAATTCGAATGTAACCCGCCTTCACTTCATCTTCATTAAACGTAGCCGAACTAGAGTTCCCAGTTTGATTATCGTAGAAGCTTGCTTCAAAGTTTCCATTCATTTGGCTGGCGATGCGGTTTCTCGTTGTCGATGTTATGAATGTTATCGTCGCACATCGCATTGGCGGCTTCTCTGTTATGAGAAATTGCCCACTTTCTTTATCTATCACACCACCCTTTGTATCTGGCTGAATGTCGATAGCTTGAAATTGTTCTACCGTACAAGTTTCTTTGGCAGACACTACTGTAGGCATAAGGACGGCAAAGGCTAGAGGAAAAGCGAAAAGTACTGGTTTCATTAGAACAACACCATTTATAAAAAGAGCGAAAGATGATAGCACCACTATAGCGTTGCTAAATGTAAAATGTCTGTTATTAAGGAAACGCTTTTATAATGAAAAAGTCATGGCATCAAAATTAACTAGTGATCTTCAAACTGACACTGTGCTTTTTGGCTCTTTGATTGTTGCGTCACACTGAACCCTTTATCTTCTAACAACTGCAAAAGATTACCTTCGCCAATTAGGTGTAAGGTGCCGACGACTAACAAGTAGTGTCCTTTCGTATCGAGTTTCCAGTCATTGGATGATAGTTTATTTGCCCAGTCTACGTTACGATCCGTTAGGAATGCTTTCTCAAGCTCGGTTGGCATTTCAGACAATTCCGCAAAATCCTCAAGTTTGGACTCATCGCCCGCTTTCCAGCTTTCAATGAGGCAATGCACGACACGGTCCGTTTGGTCAAATTCTTCAAGGCTAGTCAACAACCACTCTTTACCCGAATCTTTTTGTCCTGCGATTAGGTCAATTTGAAATTGTAGAGGCTCTAAGCTGATCACCGGAACGTCTTGTATGGTTGCCTTATAGGCTAATGTTGCGTCTACACCGCCCGCCGAGCCATAGCCGAGATTCTTTAATTGCTGCATTTGTATCGATAGAGATGTCGCCCAAGGTGGAGAGCTCAATAGTTGCTGAGTCGGCATCCCCAAAGATTTTGAAATGCTTGTTAGTAACTGCTTTTGTTCTGCGCTGAGCACATCAGCCGTGGTAACTGTTGTAGCCGGGTATACGACACCTTCGGATTTCCTGATATCCGTTTCGATGATTAGGCCATCGCTCTCTTTTAATGTGTCGGTAATCTGCGTGGGAAGTGGATACATGCTTTCATCCCCAACGTGTACAGAACCTAAAATTGTTAAGGTCAGGTCATCTTTTTTGGCTTGCCAATACAGAGGTTCTGCTAAAGCGTGCTTAGTCGTAAAGGTAAGAGCGAGTAACGTTAAGTATAAGAATGTACGCAAAGAGAGCTCCTAGAGGAAGACGTAACTCGTTAAAAATGATTTTGACGGAGTTTTTTAACGGTTTTTTTTGAGAACAATGTCACGTTGTTTGTACGAAAAGTATAACAATACGCTGAAACTCTAAATCCTTTCTGACTACCAATGACACGATTTTATGAAATCGGTAAAAAAGATTGTGATTCATTTCTCAAATTTTACGTCAAAATTAAAATGACGGAAGTGCCGTTGCTTGTAACTTGATGATTTTATTTAAATTAAATTTATCAATATTTTTGAGATTTGAAGCCGATCACTTTATTAGCTCGATTTAATTCACGGTAAAAAATAAGCCCATATAGTTTATCTAACTTTCGAAGCGCTCCATTTTGCTTCTTACTCAATTTTTAATTTATGGGTGAATACGATGTTGAAGAGAAACTTACTATCTGTAGCGGTATTGGCTGGCCTAACAGGTTGTGCAGTAACGCAAGCACCAGAACAAAAAGTAGTGAATGCACTGGCTGACAATCTTGATGTTCAGTACGAAATTCTAACTAACCATGGTGCGAATGAAGGCTTGGCTTGTCAGGACCTAGGTGCTGAATGGGCGTCATGTAATAAAGTGAACATGACGCTAACCAATGACGGTGAAGCGATTGACTCTAAAGATTGGAGCATCTACTTCCACAGTATTCGTCTTATTTTAGATGTTGATAATGAGCAATTTAAGATCACTCGCGTTACTGGTGACCTTCACAAGCTAGAGCCTACTGAAAAATTTGACGGCTTTGCGGCTGGTGAAGAAGTGGTTCTTCCGTTAACGAGTGAATACTGGCAACTGTTTGAAACTGACTTTATGCCAGGTGCATTCGTGACGGCGCCAAACGCAGAACCTAAGATGATTGCATCATTGAATACAGAAGATGTTGCATCGTTCGTAACCGGCCTTGAGGGTAATAACCTTAAGCGTACGCCTGATGATAACAACGTAATGGCGACAGCGGTGACGCGTTTTGAAAAGAATGCTGATCTAGCAACTCAAGATGTATCAACAACGCTATTGCCAACACCAATGTCGGTAGAAGCGGGTGAAGGTTCAGTAAGTATTGCTGGTGGTATTGCTTTACCAAAAGACGCATTCGACGCTGATCAGTTCGCTGCAATTGAAGAACGTGCAGATGTGGTAAACGTAGATGTGAGTGGTGACCTTCCTGTAAGTGTCGCTGTTGTTCCTACTCAGTTTACGGGTGATTTAGCGAAATCTGGCGCTTATGAACTAAGCATCTCGGAAGAGGGGATTGCGATTAAAGCGTTTGATAAAACCGGCGCTTTCTACGCAGTTCAGTCTATTTTTGGCCTAATAGATAGTCAGAACGCTGAATCATTACCACAACTGTCAATTAAAGATGCGCCGCGCTTTGATTATCGTGGTGTGATGGTGGATGTTGCTCGAAACTTCCACTCAAAAAATGCCATCTTAGCAACGCTAGATCAAATGGCGGCATACAAGATGAATAAACTGCACCTTCACCTAACGGATGATGAAGGTTGGCGTTTAGAAATTCCAGGTTTACCAGAGCTAACGGATGTAGGGTCTAATCGTTGTTTTGATTTGGATGAACAAAGCTGCTTACTGCCTCAGCTAGGTTCTGGTCCAACAACAGACAACTTTGGCTCTGGTTTCTTTAGTAAAGCGGATTACGTCGAGATCTTAAGCTACGCTAAAGCGCGCAGCATCGAAGTTATCCCTGAAATTGATATGCCAGCACACGCTCGTTCAGCTGTGGTATCAATGGAAGCGCGTTACACTCGTCTCATGGCGGAAGGCAAAGAAGCAGAAGCGAACGAATACCGCTTGATGGATCCACAAGATACATCGAACGTAACCACGGTTCAGTTCTACGATAAGCAAAGCTTCATTAACCCATGTATGGAATCTTCGACGCACTTTGTTGATAAAGTGATCTCTGAAGTGGCAGCAATGCACCAAGAAGCGGGTGTTCCGCTAACGACTTGGCACTTTGGTGGCGATGAAGCGAAAAACATCAAGTTAGGCGCAGGCTTACAAGATATTAATGCAGAAGATAAAGTGGCTTGGAAAGGCAATATCGATTTGTCTAAGCAAGATAAGCCGTTCCAACAATCACCACAATGTCAGTCATTGATCGCTGATGGTACTGTAAGCGATTTCGGTCATCTACCAAGCCACTTCGCAGAACAGGTTTCTAAGATTGTTGCTGAGAAGGGTATTCCACACTTCCAAGCATGGCAAGATGGTCTGAAATACAGCGAAGGTGAAGAAGCATTTGCAACCGAAAGCACTCGCGTGAACTTCTGGGACGTTCTTTACTGGGGCGGAACTTCATCAGTATACGATTGGTCAGCAAAAGGGTATGACGTGATTGTCTCTAACCCAGACTACGTATACATGGATATGCCATACGAAGTTGATGCAGCTGAGCGCGGTTACTACTGGGCAACACGTGCAACCGATACTCGTAAGATGTTTAGTTTCGCACCAGAAAACATGCCACAAAACGCAGAAACATCATTAGACCGTGATGGTAATGGTTTCTCAGGTAAAGGTGAGGTTGAAGCGAAACCTTTCTACGGTTTGTCAGCTCAACTTTGGTCAGAGACAGTACGTACTGACGAGCAATATGAATACATGGTGTTCCCTCGCGTATTGGCAGCAGCAGAGCGTGCATGGCACCGAGCTGAGTGGGAAAACGACTACAAGGTTGGTGTTGAATACTCTCAAGAAACTAACTTAGTGAATAAGCAAGCGTTGAACAGCGACTTTAATCGCTTCGCGAATATTCTTGGTCAACGTGAGCTAGCTAAGCTAGAAAAAGCGGGTATTGATTACCGACTACCAGTTCCAGGTGCGAAGGTTGTTGACGGTAAGCTAGCGATGAACGTTCAATTCCCAGGTGTAGAGCTGCAATACTCTGCTGATGGCGAAAACTGGCTAACATACGATGAGCAACAACGTCCATCAGTTTCTGGTGAGACTTACATCCGCTCTATTTCAGAAAGTGGTGAGAAAGTAAGTCGAGTGACCTCAGTTAAATAATCGATAAGCACTATTAGTAGAAGAGCTCCTGGCCTTTATCTTATTCAAGATAAAACAGGAGCTCTTTTTGTTTACTGCGAATTAGGTGCCTATCCAAAACTGAAACATATAGAAATCTTGTTTGTTTATATCGTCAACAATGCACATAAGGTGACTTTAATCCCAAAAGTGACGAGCCTCTCATTATTCTCTTCAAAAAATAAGTCTCCAATAAAAAACTCTAAATCAGATGTGATTCAACTATCTAAATCTAATTTTTCTTCGTGAAATAACGTGATCCCGATCTGTATATTTTTCCATCTTGAGTTTTTTATCAATTTTTATGTTTTTAAATTGTTGATTTTAAAGTTTTAAATAACTTGTCTTTTTTTGATAGTGAGAGGGATCACTCTGTTGGTCCTTTTATTTTGAAACGCAAATTAATTCGAGCAACATAGATTTCATGCCAGGGAGGCGACCAATTACTCAAGCGGTGAAGGTGAATGATATACCGAAGATATACCGCTGAAAAAATCAAACTAAGGCAGTTTACTATGAAAAAAATTATCGCTCTAAGTGCTCTTTCTCTTGCTTTCGCTTCTAGTGCTTTTGCTGGTTCTTCTTACGTTACAGGTAACGTTCAATTTCACTCTGATTTCCAACCAAGCGCTACGTCTACTCTAGAAGCTGGTCATACGTTTGATTCAGGTACAACACTACTAACAGAGTTCGATGGTATCTCTCTCGGTAAGTACGACAATGACGCAATCCAAGATAGCGGTCTAGGTAACTCTCCATACATCACCCTAGGTGTTGAGCAGATGTACAACATTAATGACAACCTATGGGTTGCTGCTGGTTACCACCACTTACTAAACAACGGAGAAACGGTTCAGTACCGTCCACTAGTTAAGATCGGTTACAACTTCGACAACGGTATTTCTATCAGCAACCGTACTCGTTACCACGCAATGGAAGACAGCAATGCTGACGACCAAACTCGTTTTGATAACCGTATCGGCTACGCAGTAAATGCTGAATTAGCTGTAAGCTACAACAACGTATATGTAATTAACGAGGGCGACAATAAGATGGACCACGAGCTTCGTGCTACATGGACTCGTCAAGGCGTTCAACCTTACTTTGAGTACCGTAACCAAGCTGACAACGAAAACAACGCATTCGTATTCGGTGCTTCTTACGGCTTCTAAGCTGATTTATTTGGTGGCTTAGTCAATGAGATTATCCGCTAAATAACTTTTGCCTAAGCACTTCCTTCGTGAATGAGCGAGGGGATTGAGCGGTACTAACAGCCCGGTTGGTACCGCGACAAGATTTGCTTTACTGTCCAAAAGCAAAGAGCCTAGTAAGCAAACCACAGTCTTGGGTTTGCTTGATACTAGGCTCTATTTTTATGCTTTCAATTCTACCGTAGGTGAATTGGTACTCTAGTTACCTTTATAGTGACGGTACTCAAACACCTGACCCTTATCATTAAACGCGTACACAGAGTACTCGTCTTTCTTATCGCCATATTCCATACCCGGTGAGCCCATTGGCATGCCCGGAACCGCCAAACCAATCGCATTACGTGGTGGGTTTTCTAAAAAGGCTTTCACGTCTTCTGCTGGGATATGCCCTTCAAATACGTAACCGTCAATCTCTGCTGTGTGACAAGATGCTAGCTCAGGTGTTACGCCTAGCTTTTGCTTGATTGGGTTCATATCATCGTGGAGTTTCTCTGTTACATCGAAGCCAGCATCACGCATGTGCTCTGTCCATTCTGTGCAGCAGCCGCAATATGGAGATTTATGGTTTAGAACATCAGTAGCTAAAGCCTGTCCTGAAATTGCAGCGAGTGCAGTAAGAGTCATAACTTTACGAATCATGGTTAACCTCATGAATATGGTTTTTATTGATATTAGAATGAGTGGGCTTGAACAATCTCAGCCTGTTGGCATTGCTTACCACAGTAATTGACGACATCGCCATAGCAGCTCCTGCAACTACTGGGCTAAGCAGAAATCCAAAAAACGGGTAGAGCACACCGGCAGCAATAGGGATGCCAAGCGAGTTGTAGATGAAGGCCCCAAACAGGTTTTGCTTCATGTTTCTTACGGTCGCTTGAGATAGCTCGATCGCGTTGCTTACAGACAGTGGCGACGAGTTGAGGAGTGTCATTTGTGCACTCTCGATCGCCACATCACTGCCACTGCCCATGGCAATACCTATATCGGCTTGAGCCAGTGCTGGTGCATCGTTAATACCGTCTCCAACCATGGCTACACTATTATATTGTTGTTGAAGCTGAACAATATGTTGCGCCTTCTGCTCTGGAAGTACTTCAGAGATAACCTCATCGATACCGACGCTTTTGCCAATCGCTTGAGCAACCGAGTGGTTGTCACCAGTGAGTAGCACAGTGTGAATTCCGGCGGATTTTAGTTGAGCAATAGCTTGTTTGCTATCTATTTTTAACGCGTCTGAAATGCCTAATATGCCTTCCAGTTTTTGGTCGATGACTACGAAGATGGGTGTCCATGCTTGTGTACGGCAAAGCTCGATGAAATCTGTGCCAATTTCTGTATTTACGCCTAATTGTGTTAGGTATTTCAGCGAACCGACTTGAACGTGTTTTCCGATAATGTTGGCTTGTACGCCAAGGCCGCGGCTGTTTTCAAAGTCGCTGTGTGGGATTGCTGAAACTTCTAAGTTCTCGGCATATTGGCAAACAGCTTTGGCGAGTGGGTGCTCAGATCCTACTTCCACGGAATAAGCGTAAGCCAGTAATTCCCGTTCCGTTAGATTAGGGTAAAAGGCCTGTTGAACGCTTGGTTTACCTTGGGTTAGGGTGCCCGTTTTATCAAATACCACAGCATCAATTTTGCTCGCTGACTGCAATACATCGGCGTCTTTGATTAGAACACCAAACTCAGCAGCTTTTCCGACACCGACAGTAATAGAAAGTGGAGTGGCTAAGCCTAAGGCACACGGACAAGCGATGATCAGCACAGTCGTGGATACCACAAGCATGTAACTTGCACTTGGTTGTGGGCCAACAAAAAACCAAACTAAGGCGGCAATGGCAGCGATCGCGACTACAACGGGTACGAAAACGGCAGATATAGAATCGGCTAGTTTCGCAATTGCAGGTTTACTGCTTTGTGCTTGGCGAACCATCTGGATAATGCGAGCCAACATAGTGCTTGAGCCAATTCCTGTCGCTTCAATAATTAAGCTGCCATCACCATTAATGGTACCTGCAGAAACGCCATCATTAACTGATTTTACGTTGGGAAGCGGCTCACCAGTTAGCATAGATTCATCGATGTAAGACTCACCTGATACCACAACGCCATCAACCGGTACTTTCTCACCCGGTTTGACACGTATCTGCATACCCACTTGGATAGCTTCTACAGCAATGATTTGCTCTTTGCCATCGACGATAACCATCGCTTTTTGAGGCTGTAAATTAATCAGTGCTTGTAGCGATTTCGTAGTGCGTGCTTTGGCCTTGGCTTCGATGTAGTGACCCAAAGAAATAAGGCCTATTATCATCGCGCTTGCTTCAAAGTAGACATGGCGAGAGGCTTCTGGAAACCATGATGGAATCAGCACAACCAACATTGAGTAGAACCATGCTGCGCCTGTACCCAAAGCAACTAGTGTGTCCATGGTCGCACGTTTATGCATCAGAGATTGCCAAGCATTGGTGAAGAAGCTGCGTCCAGAGGTGGCCAGCAGCACTAAACAAACCACACCGATTAATCCCCAAGCCAGTTGGTCGTTAAATGTAGTAATGGTCATGCTGCCGCCGAATACACCCCAAGCCATCAGCGGAGCTCCAAGCAGTAGCGCACTTACTGAGTTTTTCAGGAAGGCCTGTTGAGTGCGAAGTTGTTGCTCTTGCTGTTTTTGTTGTTGTGTTGCCGCATCATCAACAAACTCGGCACCATAACCTGCAGTTTTAACCGATTGGATGAGCTCGTTTTCGATGAGGTCACTTGTTTTAGAGGTGAAAACCAAGGCTGTTTGCTCGGCAAGGTTGATCTGAGCTTGGTCGACGAACTTGTTTTTTTTCAGTGCTTTTTCGACTGAAGAAACGCAGCTCGCACACGTCATTCCTTCAAGGACAAGGTGGTAAGTGTATTGACTCGCAACGGGGTCAGTTGGCGTCGCTTCTGTAGGATCTAATTTTTTATCTTCTTCTAAATCTGAACTCGGTGAGAGCTCATTTGCTTCAGAGTAGGGAGCGGCGTGATAACCTAGGCTTTCGACCAGCTTAATCACCTCAGATTCAGAAAGCAGAGTAACCAGTGATAATTCCTGTTTACTGACTTCTAGGTTTGAGGCTTGCTCAGTTTGTTCAAGCGCTTTAGTCAGTTTGCTCACACACTTGCCGCAACTCAGACCGGATAGCGAAAGGTACAGCTGATTACCCATAGAATAGCCAAGCGTTGCTAACTGTTCGTTGAGCTGAATGTAACTAAATGGAGTCGAAATATCGATGTAGGTCGGCGATATGTCATTAATCATCGTGCTGTCGAGATCGCTAAACAGTGTGCGAACTTTCTTCGCGCAACCCATGCAATTTAGGCCGTTGAGCGCCGTTGTGTAGTGGTTCATATCGATACTCCAATTCTCATCTACGCCTAACATAAACCTTCCCGTAAGGGTAAGGTCAAACATAAATTCAAGAATTTGATCTTGGTGGAGTGCTAGCTGGTGGTTTCAGTTTGGAATGGAAGAGGGAAATTAAGAATGTGCGGCTATAATCTACTGGCTAAGACTATCTATTTACGACTTTAAGGGCGTAATTGGCTTTTCAATAACGGCTTTCGTACAACAACAGCGCATTAATCATTCACTACTGATTGTAGATTTAAGCGGTGGTGATAAAATAGCGCCCAAAATTTAGTGATGTTTGACTATTGCAGGTCTTGTAATAGGCTCCACTAAAAGAATCACCTACATAATCAAGGTATTTAAATGACGGTTAAAACTCGTTTTGCTCCTAGCCCAACTGGCTATCTTCACGTTGGTGGTGCACGTACTGCACTTTACTCTTGGCTATTCGCTAAAAACCAAGGCGGTGAATTCGTTCTACGTATCGAAGACACAGACCTTGAGCGTAACTCTCAAGAAGCGGTTGATGCAATTCTAGAAGGCATGCAATGGATGGGTATGGAATGGGACGAAGGTCCTTACTACCAATCTAAGCGTTTTGACCGTTACAACGAAATGGTTGATAAGCTTCTAGCTGAAGACAAAGCATACAAATGCTACGCGTCTAAAGAACTGCTTGATGAAATTCGTGCAGAGCAAGAAGCAAACAAAGAGATGGCTCGTTACGATGCGAACCACCCTAAAATTATTGCAGCAAATGAAGCAGCACAAGAAGGCGATGCGTGCGTTATCCGTTTCCGCAACCCTAAAGAAGGCAGTGTAGTATTTGATGACCAAATCCGTGGTCGCATCGAAATTTCTAACAGCCAACTTGATGACCTAATCATTCGTCGTACAGACGGTGCTCCTACTTACAACTTCGTAGTTGTAGTGGATGACTGGGACATGGGTATTACACACGTTGTTCGTGGTGAAGACCACATCAACAACACACCTCGTCAAATCAACATCTACGAAGCACTAGGCGCGCCAGTTCCAACTTTCGCTCACTGTGCAATGATCCTAGGTGATGACGGTGCGAAACTGTCTAAGCGTCACGGCGCTGTATCAGTAATGCAATACCGCGACGAAGGTTACCTACCAAACGCACTAAACAACTATCTTGTTCGTTTAGGTTGGTCTCACGGTGACCAAGAGATCTTCTCTCAAGAAGAGATGATTGAATTCTTCAGCCTGAACGCAATCAGCAAGTCTGCATCAGCATTCAACACTGAAAAGCTACTTTGGTTGAACAACCACTACATCAAGACTTCTGAGCCTGAGTACGTTGCAAAGTACCTACAATGGCACCTAGACGCACAGAAGATCGATACAACAAATGGCCCAGCGATCACTGAAGTGATCAAGCTAGTTGGCGAGCGTTGTAACACGCTTATCGAACTTGCTGAGCAGTCTCGTTACTTCTACGAAGATTTCTCTGAGTTTGAAGCTGGCGCGGCTAAGAAGCACCTACGTGGTGTTGCTAAAGGCCCACTAGAGCTTGCGCTTGCTAAGGTTGAAGCACTTGAAGAGTTCACAACGGCAAACATCAAAGACGGTGTGATTGCAGCAGTATGTGAAGAGCTAGAGATCGGCATGGGTAAAATCGGAATGCCACTTCGCGTAGCAGTAACAGGCGGTGGCCAGTCTCCTTCTGTTGATGCAGTGATGGAGCTTGTTGGTAAAGAGCGCGTAATCGCTCGTATCAAGATGGCTCTTGAGTTCATCGCAGAGCGTGAAGCTAACGCTTAATTGAGCAGTTGTTAGATTCAAAAAAGGGTCAGTAACTTGGTTACTGACCCTTTTTATTTGTCTCAAATTTTATTGTCTAAATAACTTTGCTATAGCTGGTCGTCGGCAATCATTTGGGTTGCTTGCGCGGCTGATTTCTTATCGAACAAGATATCCATCATCGCTTTGATGCGTTCCATATCGTCACCAAACTTGGAAAAGTTGCCGCTATTCGGCGCCTTAAACTCTACGTTACCAACGCGCTGTTGATCTTGATAAGCCGAGATCTTTGCGTCTGCCACAAAGGTTCTCAAATCCCAGCTCCAACGAGATACGTAATCTAGCGTGACTTCTTCAGGCTTGTGTTCAGAGCCGTCTGCGACAACCTTACACTTAACTTGATTGTTCAAACACCAATCGAGCATCGAATCAAGAAACACAGTGCGCGTCTTGGTGTCTTCTACGATGGTGATGTTTTTAATGTTGTTCGCTTCTGGCAGTGCGTTTCCTGAATATTTAGGAGCACTACAACCAGCCAGTAGCGCAACGGCGAATAGGATTAATGCATTCTTCATTATCGAGCCTAGATTTTCTTAAAGATGATAGAGGTGTTGATACCACCGAAGGCAAAGTTGTTGCTCATTAGATATTCAACATCCAGTTCGCGACCTGAGCCCGTGATGTAATCGAGCTTGCCGCACTGTTCATCGACATTCTCTAGGTTTAGGGTTGGGCTGAACCAACCACTGTGCATCATCTCAAGGCTTAACCATGCTTCAATCGCACCACATGCGCCAAGCGTATGCCCAAAGTAACTCTTAAGAGAGCTAATTGGCACTTCACCAAAGATATTCGCTGTTGCATTACTCTCTGCAATGTCACCTTTTTCAGTCGCAGTGCCATGCGCCGAGACATAGCCAATCTTTTCAGCTGGAAGTTGTGCGTCTCTCAATGCTTTTTCCATACAGATTTGCATGGTTTCCATTTGAGGTTGGGTCACGTGGGCGGCATCGCAGTTGCTAGCGAAACCAATGATTTCGGCATAAATTTTTGCGCCGCGAGCAACCGCATGTTCGTACTCTTCAAGTATCAGAGTACCTGCTCCTTCACCAATCACTAGGCCATCACGCTCACTGTCGTATGGGCTTGGCGATTTCTTGGGTGTGTCGTTTTTTAAACTGGTAGCGAAAAGGGTATCGAAAACGGCAGACTCAGTTGGGCATAGTTCTTCACCACCACCGGCAACCATCACGGTTTGGTAACCATGCTTGATCGCTTCATAGGCGTAGCCAATGGCTTGGCTTCCTGAAGTACATGCGCTGCTGGTGGGAATCACGCGACCACGTAGACCAAAGAATAGACCTACGTTTACCGCGGCTGTGTGCGGCATCATTTGAACGTAAGTGGTTGCTGTGATTGCTCGTGTCGACTTCTCATTCAGCATCACACCAAACGCACCAACCGCATCAGTACTGCCGGTTGAAGAGCCGTAAGCGATACCCGTTTCACCATTGGTCAATACATCGTGACCAATTAAGCCGGCTTGCTCCAATGCATTCTCAGTAGCAACCGTTGCTAGGCGTGATACACGGCCCATGCCACGTACTTGTTTACGCTTATAGTGTTTAGGCAGTTGGAAGTCATCAATAGGCGCTGCAAGCTTAGTGTTGAGACCGTCATATTGCTCGAAGCTTGGCATATATTGAGTCGCATTTTCACAGGCTTTTAGCTTTGGCTCTATCTGTAGCCAGTCGTTACCAAAAGCAGTAACACCAGACATGCCAGTTACAACAACGCGGCGGGTCATACTAAGCCTCCATTTACTGAAATCACTTGGCGAGTTACGTAGCCTGCAATATCCGACATTAGGTAGCTGACTAGACCTGCCACTTCTTCCGGCTCACCCATTCGGCGCAGTGGTACTTGAGGAAGCGCATGATCTTTCACGTGCTCGTCAACCATACCTGTGTCAATTAAGCCAGGAGCGACACAGTTTACCGTGATCTTGCGTTTTGCGAGCTCTAGAGCAAGAGACTTAGTTGCGCCAATCACCCCCGCTTTTGCCGCTGCATAGTTAGTTTGCCCACGGTTACCCATAATGCCTGATATAGACGCTAGAGTGACGATACGGCCACCTTTACGCTTTTGAACCATAGGCATAACACAAGGGTGAAGTACGTTGTAGAAGCTGTCTAGGTTGGTGTGGATCACGCCATCCCACTCTTCTTCTGTCATCGCAGGGAATGCAGTGTCGCGAGTAATGCCTGCGTTGTTTACCACACCGTAGTAAGCGCCATGTTCAGCAATATCTGACTCTAGCTTTTCACGACATTCGCTGCGGTTGCTGATATCAAATTGGATAAGACGTCCAGCGCCACCTTGCTCGGTGATCGATTGTAGAGTCTCTTCAGCACCCTGTTTGTCACCCATGTAATGAACGGCGATTTCAAATCCGTCTTTCGCGAGTTGAATAGCGATCGCTTTACCAATGCCTTTGCTGGCACCAGTGACTAAAACCTGACGGGTCATGATGGGCTCCTAGTTTTCATTTCTTGTAATTTTTGTTCAGTTGGCACGTAGACATTGAGTTGGCATTGAGCCACTAACTCGCCTTGGTCTTCGACTCTCGCGGTAAACACGGCCATGCCACTGTCTTCCATCAGTTGTTCAGCATAGATATCAAGGGTCTGACCTTGAGTAAACTCATCACACAGTGATTTATAGCGACGAGATCCAAGTAGGAAACCGATAGGGGGAGTGGTGCCGCTTTTCAGAGCATGGTATCCAGACCATGCCGCTACAGACTGCGCCATAAACTCGATGCCAACATATGCTGGTACTGTTTGAGATTCGGCATTAAAGAACAGGTTATGGTCACCGATATCGACCTGACAGTGGATCGACAACGCCTCTACGCTGATAGCACGATCGATTAATATCATCGGATCATCGTGAGGGAGAAGTTGGTCTACAGAAGGGATATCAGTCATTTACTACACCAAAAATCAGGCTAATGTTGTTGCCACCAAAAGCAAACGAGTTGCTTAAGATGTTCTTTGCTTTAAGTTTCTGTGAACAGTTTACCAAATCAATCTCAATATCTTCAGCTTTATCCTGACATTTTTGTAAGGGAAGCGATAAGTCATATTTCAAAATATGCCAAGCAATTGCAGCCTCAATCGCACTTGCTGCGCCTAGAGTATGCCCGGTTAATGGCTTGGTAGAACTTACGGGAACCTTGTTTGCAAAAATACGATGAATGGCTTTACTTTCCATCGAGTCATTGAGTGGCGTTGCGGTACCATGTGCATTGATATAACCGATGTCTTCTACGTTTAACTGTGCAGAATGTAAGGCTTTTTTCATTGCCTGTTCAGCGCCATTTCCTTCAGGGTGAGGCGCTGAAATATGGTGTGCATCAGAGCTATCACCACAGCCTAATAAGGCAACTTGAGGTGTGCTTTGAGTAGAATGAGCACGCTTGAACTTAGTTTTACTGAGCAACATAAATGCGGCTGCTTCACCAATATTGATGCCATCCCGAGATTCGCTAAATGGCTTACAATGTTTGGTTGAAAGGGCTTCAAGGCCATGGAAACCATTGAGCGTCAACTTACATAGGGTATCTACACCACCCACTAACACGGCATCAGCCATGCCTGAATCTAACAAGCGTTGGGCGGTCAGAAATACGCGGCCACTGGATGAGCAAGCTGTAGAGATGACATAGTTTGGTCCCGTTAACGCGCAATATTGGCTAACGAACTCAGAAGTGTCACCAAGCTCTTGTTTTGAGTAATGGTAATCTTCTGGAAATGCACCATTTGCCAGTTTTTGTTTAAATGCCGCTTCACCGTCTGAGATACCCGAAGTACTGGTGCCAATTACTACAGCAATTCTATCTGCGCCAAATTGTGACTTTGCTTTCTCAATAGAGTCTTTGATTTGATTGAGAGCTGATAACGCCAGTTGATTGTTGCGAGTGGCATACTTCGCGAGAGTGGACGGAACCTCTGGTAGCTCACCTGCGATTTTGCCAACGACAGTGTGTTTGCCGTCGTTCAGCATATCACTCACTTCAATCATGTTTGGTTCACGTTCGCCTTTTAGGCAGTCATGAATGTCAGTAATACTTGAGCCTAGCGCTGAGTGGAAACCACAGTCTTGGATATAAATAGGCATAGTGTTTAGCTCTTACTTGGGTTATCGATAATCGTTGAATTTAACGTTTGTATCGTAATGGTGTAGCCTTGGGTCAAATGTTTAAAAACAATGTTGCCTGCTGTTTTGTGTGTATTCGGTTGTGCTTGGTAATCAATTCGGATGATTGCCTGCTTCTTGGCATTAAACACAGTGCGGCTGTTATCTGTATCGACCAAATGCCACCCAATACCTTGTAGCGGTTGGGCCCATGCTTCTGCAGGCCACAAGGTGAGCATTAAATTAAACAGTACTTGTTCGGGCTGCGGTAGGGTAGCTCCGAGGCCAGATAGCACTTGTGTTTCAATGGCTTGGTTTTGATACTGCAGCGATAAGATGCGTGTACCCCAAGAAGAGAAGCCCGCCAAAACGACTTTATCGGGCGTGACTTCAACTTGAACCGGTAACTGCTGGGTATCCTCTTGCCAAGTCGCGCTGATCAACTGACTTGCCGTCAATGAGTATCCAAGATCCGCAGGAAGGGGTAAGGCTAATTCTGTCTCTTGATCGATTGCGACACTTGCACCTGTCGGTTGTTGAGAAACCATTGAACAGGCGTTGAGTAGTAACCCTAGCACGATGGCGAGCACTATCTTGATTGTCTTGTTCATCTAAAGGCCTCGCGAGGTTTGGTTTTTTCTGTGGCTTGTTCGCTGTTGATTGCGAGTGGAGAAAGTAGCCATGCCACAAAAATACCGGTTAACACGGTAATCCCGAAGCTATGAATCGCATGAGTCTGACTCAGTGACAGTAAGCCGAATGACAGCAGTGTCGTGAGGCCAGACAAAGTGATCGCTAATAGGGTGCTTAGCGACTTCTTCTGCTCCGCAAAGAACAGGGTATAGTCGATACCGATCCCTAAAATCAGAATCAAACCAAGCAGATTAAATAGGTTCAATGTTGAGCCTAAAACGCCAGTCACCGCTAACCCCGCTACACCTGCGATAAGAGATGGTAGAAGCATTAATAGGCTTTGTTTTACGCCATATCGCCAACCTAGCACCATGCCAATAGCAGCGAAGGCAATCAATAACAGCTCGGTAATTTTGACGCGGTACTCAGCAAAAAGAGAGGAGATTTCATCTGCTTTATTGAGGTATTTCACACCTTGTTGCTGAGCGAAGTCTGACTCCAACCACTGTGAGAACAGCTCAGTGTTAATGACGTCTTTGATCATGATAACCGACGCTGCTTGGTTATTGATTGGTTGTAACCAAAGCGGACGAATCGGCTCTGATACAGGCGACAATAGAAACTCATCGAGCGTGATCGGAATGTATTTAGGAAGCTCTGGGAAGCTCGGCCAGCCAAGCGTACTTTGCAATGTGGTGTTTTGACTATCATAAAGTTGCTTAACTAGCTGATAGTTTTGGTGTTGTTCTTGTTCACTTGGTAGGTGTTGATTGACGCTGCGATAACCTGAGATAGCTTGCAGAGCGACTAAGTTATCAAGATTAGAGCTGATCAACGCTAACTTATTGAGCAGCGCTTGGTTGCTTTCGGCAGTAACTAACAGCATGTTCTGAGCACTGCCTAGGCCAGATATTTCTGATATGGCCTGCTCTTGTTGTTTTAGCTCGTCAGGCATTGCTTGAAGTTGCCTGATATCGTCGTCGTAGCGGACCTGGGTGATTGACGCCAAACTTAAGACGGTCACTATCAATGGCAAGCCGATTCTAAATCTGGGGTTGCTCCACAAGTTTAACCATGTCTGCCAAAGGCCGGCCAAAGGAAGCGCTCGCTCTTGGCTTGGTTTAGAGGCCAATACAGGGTACCAGCACACCACGCTGGCGTAAGCCGCGATAAGCCCGATAGATGAGAATAGCGCAAGTTGCTGTAGACCAGGGAAAGGCGCAACCAGCAGCCCAAGGTATCCGATTAAGCTAGTGATTAAGCCTAGGGTGATCGCAATGAAGATGTGTTTTAAGCCTTTATCGCTTTGCCACTGACTTCCTGCTGCCAAACGGTCAGTGAGGTAATGAAATGAGTAATCGATGGATACGCCAATCAAGCTCGCGCCAAATACCAAGCTGAATAGGTGGACCTTACCAAAAATAGCGACGGTGCTCGCCAATGCGACTAATAATCCCGTACTAATTGAGAGCAACGACAAGGCAAGTGGCAGTGCGCTACGAAAGGTTAACCACACCAATAAAATTACGCCCGCTAATGACCCTAAGCCAATAGTGCTGATTTCAGACTTCGCACTTTGAGTACCGTAATTTGCGTAGAAAACTACGCCAGTGTGCTGAACTTTAACGTCAAATTGCTTCTCGATTTTTCGCTCTAAAGCGTCTAATACAGGAAGTTGTTCTTGAATCGCTAAGCTATAAGGAGAGCCTGCCAGCGTTGCGGTAACGAGAATATGTGATTGCTCTTGAGATTGAGCGGTGAGATAGCCATCTTTAAGCCCAAAGTTACTCGAGCGGGTGCCAACCTCGCTTATATAGTCGCGAAATAACAGGAATGGGTCTAAGGTTAGCTCGGTCGCTGTCACGCCTGAAAAAGGGTTGTACAAGGATTGAATCACATATTGCGCGCGCGATTCTGGTGTATGAGTTAATGTTTCTTTCTGTTGTTCGGTCAGCAATTGAGCGCGATGACGAAAATAGAAGTCACTCCATTGGCTTTGTGTGCTGGCGTTGATCTTGCCTTGAACATGTTTGAAGAGAACTGAACTGTCAGAAAAGGCGTCTTGATTGAGCGATTTCTCAAAGGCTTGGGTTGCTGCCATGGTGTTCGTGATGTCGGAGCCGCTCAAGATGAACACCACTTGCTCACTCATCGAGTTGGAAATCTGCTGAAAAGCTTGTTCAACCATAGGATCTTGCTGATTTTCAGGCAGCAATTTCATGATGTTGCTTTCGATGGGCACTGAAGAAGAAAAAGCGAACTGTTTGATCAACAGTCCGCTAAAAAGCGCCGCAATTACTAGCCAGACAAGGGCGAGCTTAGAGTTCAAATTGTTGCGCTTCGGCATCTGACAATACTTCCGGTTGGTGGCTTAGCTGGCTAAATTCGATCACCGTGCTATCTCCACGAATCTCTTTTAACTCGATACGCTCAATATCACCGTTGCCTTGCAGCGTGATGGCCTCAAATACTGCATTCATTGGCGCGCTTTTGGGCTTAAGAGTCAGTGTCCAAGATCCTGTGTTATGGTCTGAGCTTTGCACGGTTGCAGGCTGGAATGACAGTGAGAATTGGTCTTGAAGTTTTTGTGTATCACCGTGGAACACAGATAGGAAAATATGGCTGAAATAAAACGCCATTGGGTTTTCTTTATCAGTGATGATCTTTGCGGGCTGGTCGGCAAACCTTTGGCTCAACTTGTTGTCGGTGAGCACTAAGTTCACCGGAAACGGTGTGGTTTGTGTCCAGAGTAGGCCGTTTGATTTGTCTAATAGGAATGTACCTTGCGACGTCAGAGGCTGGGCGAACATTTCCATATTGCGTGTTTGAGTAAACTCGCCACGAACAATGCTATTTTCACTCAACACCGTTTGCAGTTCTGAAATAGAACCGACGGCAGCGGTGTTTTGACTAGCGCTAGCAAGGCCACTCGCAATCATCGCAGCGAGTCCTAACAGCAAGCCGCTGATGTGTTTACGACTGAGTTTAAACAGACTCATGATTCACCTGCTGTGGGTTAGAGGCCTGAGATTGATGTTCAGCTAGAGGTAAGCAGCCAAACTGGTGCCAGTGTTCTACCTTGTCGGTAAACACTT
Organism: Vibrio sp. 99K-1; assembly: GCF_013114585.1. Lineage (NCBI taxonomy): Bacteria > Pseudomonadati > Pseudomonadota > Gammaproteobacteria > Vibrionales > Vibrionaceae > Vibrio > Vibrio sp. 99K-1. Next base: position 31,935 of record NZ_VTXF01000029.1, on the reverse strand, counting down.
TCGGTGAAGCAAAGCACATCTCTTGCTCTTCAATGGTTACCGCAACCTGCATTGTGTGAGCACGTGTCATGCGAGCGCCTGTTAGAGCATCATGAATTTCATAATCGACGCGCAGGCGGTTTTCCCACTCGGTGAGCTTCGCCGTGACCTTAATCTTGTGATTAAACGGTATCGCCTTAATGTATTTTACGCGGGTATCGATGATAGGCCACATGTAACCTGAATCCTTCATCTCATGGTAGTTGTATTCAATCTTATCCATCATGATGCGTCTTACTTCTTCAAAAAATCGGAAGTAGTTGCCGTGATAGATCACACCCATTGGGTCGGCATCTTGGAATGAGGTGACAAGTGTCACCTCAGATTGTAATGGATGAAGGATTTCAGACATAAATCGCTCTCAACAATATTGCGTAAAGGGTTGGTTACTATATGAACTTAGCTACTTTATGAGGTTAACTACTCTATGAGTAAAGTTCTTTTAGTAAAGTGACCAATGCTGATTTTGAATACGAGAAATAAAGTGGCGTAGATCGCCTTCCAGCGGACGGTCCTCGACAATAAACTCAAACTCTTTCAGTACTTCGTCGCGAATGTGCTTGAGGTTCTCACTCATGTGGTGCTCATCAAGTTCATTGTGGCGTTTACGAAGTTCAAGCGCTTGCGTACCAGCCAGAAGTGACGCTGCCGCGACTTGTTCGGTTAGCTCTAGAACACGTAAACAGTCACGAGCAGCAATGGTGCCCATGCTTACTTTGTCTTGGTTGTGACACTCAGTTGAGCGAGAGAACACACTTGCAGGCATGGTGTGTTTCAATGCTTCTGCTGTCCAAGCTGACACGCCGATCTGTACTGCTTTGAAGCCGTGGTTGATTGGTTTACGTTCGCCTTCAGCACCCGTTAGGTTGAATGGTAAGCCGTTGTTGAACTTGTAATCCATCAGCTGGGCCATTTGGCGATCAAGCAGGTCAGCAAGGTTGGCTACGGCAGTTTTTAGTGTATCCATTGCCATTGCGATATGACCACCATAGAAGTGTCCACCGTGCAGTACGCGTTCGTTATCACCGTCGATAATTGGGTTGTCGTTTGCACTGTTTAACTCGTTCTCGATCATCTGGCGAAGCCAAGGTAGAGAGTCTTGAACCACACCGATAACATGTGGAGCACAGCGCAGAGAGTAACGATCTTGTAGGCGGTCACTGTTACGTGGCGGGCGATCTGCTTGCAGATCATCACGCAGCCATGCCGCAACTTGTTGTTGACCCGGATGAGGTTTTACTGCGAACAAGGCTTCATCGAAGTGGAAGTCATTGCCGTGCATACCGACCGATACCATAGCCGTGATCTTAGTTGATAGCTGAGCTAGGTATTCTGCACGCTTATAAGCGATACACGCTAATGCCGTCATGACAGACGTACCATTCATCAATGCCAAGCCTTCTTTTGGCTTAAGCTTAATAGGGCTAATGCCTAGCTCTTTGTAGACGTCACTGGTTGGGCGTACTTCACCTTTGTAGATGACATCACGCTCCCCAATCAACGCGGCTGCTAAGTAAGACAGAGGTGTTAAGTCGCCACTGGCACCCACCGATCCTTCTTGAGGAATACGCGGTGAGATATCTTGGTTGATAAGGGTAACGATCTGGTTAAGCAGATCATGAGTCACACCAGATACACCTTGTGAGAGCGAACAAAGACGAGTTGCAAGTACCGCACGTGCTTGCTCGTGAGACAGTATGTCACCCAAGCCACAACCGTGGAAGCGTGTTAGGTGAAGAGGCAGTTCATCGACAAGGCTTGGCGGAATCGCAACCGTACAAGAGTCACCGTAACCTGTTGTAACGCCGTAAATCACGCCTTCTTCTTTAAGTAGGCGCTCTAGGAATGCTACACCGCGGTCGATTTTTGAAGTGAACTCGTCACTGGTGTTCATCGAGGCTTTTGCGCCCTGTGAGATAGCGACAACATCCTCAATTGTGAGGCGTTCGGCACCAAAGGTGATGCTATTTGGATTCTTTTTCGTCATGGTGCTTGCTCAATGTCCAAAAATTAAAAAAGTTGTACCACTGAAGCGGTGCTTTCAGTGTGTAGTGCTGAAGTCGGTCTGCGTATTGTTGAACGACTTGCTTTAAAGATTGTTCGCGTGTTTTTCTGGGTAGCTCGATTCTGTCGCTAAAATGCTCGAAATAGACATTAAAGTGCGGGTTTGCTTGTGAATCGTCACGTAACCCAAATAGCAAAAATACGGGTGCTTTGAGTACAGAGGCTAACATAAATGGCCCTTGAGGGAACGGCGCTTCCTTACCCAAGAACTCTGCCCATACCGAGCGGCTCTCTTTGCTGGTGGAAGTTCTATCCCCGACAATAACGATCCACTCACCTTGCTCTAATTTCTGCTGCAAAAGGATAGCCGTATCAGGCCCCATTGAAGTCACTTGAATTAGGTTTAGATCTGACTGCGGATTAACCGCTTTCATTACTGAATTAAAACGCTCTGCGTGTTCTGTAAAAACCAGCGCATTGATTTTGATGTTTGAGTGTCTGCGACCTAAAGCGCGACATAATTCAATGTTGCCTAGGTGTGAGCCTAAAATCAGCACACCTTGCTTATTTGCCACCATGTTTTCGAATTGGTCTTGGCCATGGATGGTGAGGTTCTCTACTGAGAAATCGCCTTTCCATGCCGCAAGCTTGTCGAGCATGGTATGCCCAAACGAAAGCAGATGGTTGTAGCTGGTTAGTTCGCCGGGTAACTCAATATTTTGCTGTTCCGCATAGGCCTTCAACTGAAACAAGTATTGCTCAGAAGCGTTTCGCGCGCGCTTGCCCGTTAAGTGGTAGTAACGCATGACGGCACGCAGAATAAGGTTGAACACACCGCGACCTAACAAGGTATAAATGGCTAATAACAGTTTGATACCTAACACGGTGCCGCGTTCCTGGGTGCGAGACCAGTGCGGTTGCTCTGAAGTTTGCAGTTCTGAATCCGTCGATGAAGCTTGGTAACTTTCAGCAGAATCGGATTTGAAATGGCGAGCAATCAGCTTTGGTGCTCTTGGCAACATGCCGAAGAACAGGCGCGTATGCATCCAACTGATTTTGATGTTATCCCACAATGCATCGAAATGAGAGATGCCGTTTTCAGGATAGATGACTCGAGTTTCAACGAAGTCTATGTCGCAGCCTTCCCAGTACAGGCGAACTAGAATTTCGATATCGAAGTCCATTCTAGAGCCAACATCGTATTTGCTAAGTACCGCTTGTGTTTGGTTGATAGGGTACGCTCTAAAGCCACACATGCTGTCTTTAATTGATAAAGAAAGGGTTTCTATCCATACCCAAATGTGTGTCGCGTAGCGCCCGTACAGTCTCGCCTTGGGCACACTCTCGTCGTAGACAGGCTGGCCTGATATCAGACGTTGTGGCTTAGCTTGTGAGGCCTCAATTAATGTTGGTAAGGCTTCAAGGTCGTGTTGTCCGTCAGCATCAATTTGAATGGCGTGGCTAAAGCCGAGTTCGTGTGCTTTTTTGATACCGGCCTTTACTGCACCGCCTTTGCCTTGGTTCTGCTCAAGTGTCACCAAGGTTACATGTGAGTGCTCTGCAAGAGGAGCCAGAAACTGTTTTGTGGTCAGTTCACTGCCATCGTCGACGATGATGATCGGCAACTCAAAGTGATGGAGCGACGAGACCACAGTAGGCATGGTTGCGCCATGGTTAAAGCACGGGATAAGGAAGCAAGCCTTGTAGCTGCTTTCTTCTGTTGGGTGTTGAGAAGTAGCCTCGACGGGAGCGCTATTCACTTTTTTCTCCCAACTTCATTTTGCCTGAAGAGTGGGTCTGTTCACCGTTGTTCGAGGTGTAACTAAAGCTCAGCTTGTCTTTGTCAGCATCCCATTTGAGTGATAGCTGGATTGTAGCGTCAGGCAGGATAGGCTCTTGGAACTTAATGACTTCCATGCCTTTAAAGAAACCAGGAACGCCTAACTCTTGGACTGCGTAGTGAAGTGCCCAATCAATTTGCGTGACGCCCGGTAGAATAGGGAAGCTCTTGAAGTGCCCCTTAAAATCGGTGATATCTCCGCTAACATGAAGTGTCAGGGTCGATTCATTTTCTACCGTGTCTACAGCAATGATGTTTGGTTTTCTTTTATCCATAGGGCGTGCTTAGAATCCTTGGGCAAATATTGGTTCTTTGACAAAAATATAAAAAGATAATCTCAGTGTAAAATACGATCAGCGGTTTCTATGATTTTATTAGCTGTTCTATGTGAGATGTTAATCGCTTGCCTTGGCTGTTGAGAGGAATCTCATCAACAATACGATACTTTCGTGGGATAGCGATTGGCTCTAACCACTTTCTGAGCTCTGTACGCAGCATCAACCAGAATTTGCCTTTGCTCATGGTCGATAGAGCGGCTTGGCCTTCATCTGATAATACCAAAACAGAGGCTAAGATTAATCGCTCAGGCTCCTCAAATGGAATCACCACGCACTCACTTATCCAAGGCAGTTGCTCCAGTCGTTTCTCCACTTCAACCAGTGATACTCGTTTTTCTTCTATCTTGATCACTCGGTCCGTTCGGCCCTTCAATATGAATTGACTCTCCGAGACCATCTCGCACTCATCAGCGGTTTGATACCAGTTGTTCTTATCGATATACGGCGACAATAACTTAATGCAATTCTCACTGTTGAGACTAGCCTCAATACAGTCAAAAAGCTGCCAAGGGGTTTGAGCGCTCTCTTGTTGGCGAAAGGCGATGCCACCGGTCTCTGTGCTGCCAAATACCTCGATAGGTAAATGTCCTAGTAGATCTCGTGACTGGTGAGCCGACTCGGTAGGCAATGGACCACCCGAAGAGAAGATTCCGGCAAGTTGTACCTTGTTGGTCTCATGCTTTAATCGCTTCAGTAGCGCAGGGCTGCTGATCAGAACACAGTTTTTATTGGCATGAGACAGAATTTGTTCAGGGTACTCGAGGTTGTTGCGAGCAAATGGAACACCAGAGCTGAGTGGCCATAAAATTCTAAACAGTAAACCATAGATATGTTGGTGCGAGACCGTACTTTGGACTCGGTTATTCTTGAGTAATTCGCCCCAGTTTTTGTTTAACTGAGCGGTCTCAATATCTAGGTGTTCTAACGTTTTATCTATCGCTTTTGGCGTACCGCTTGAACCTGAAGTAAACAGAGTTAATGGGACTGTTGCCAAATCGATGGTCGTAAGAGCATCGGTTAGAGGCTTTTGTAGTTCGGTGCTTGAGTCCAACAAGGTTTGGATATTGCGAACGTCACTCACCTCAACTTCGCCAATCGAGCCATCAACTAGCAGGCAATCAAACTGTTCACTTAACTCAGCAAGTGCACAAGGTTGGTAGTTACCCGGTAAGATGATGTGTTTGTTCGCTGCTGCACACGCTAAAAATGCTATCGAAAATAGGTAGCTATCTTGGGTACAAATCGCAACTCGTTGAAAAGGGGGTGAAGACAAAAGGTGCACGAGTTGAGATAAGTCGTCGTTAAAGGTTTGCCACGTAATCTCACTATTGTCGTCAAAGCAGACAATAGATTCAGGGGCTCTGTTCTGGCTGAGAAGTTCAGACAACGAGGTGTAAGATACGGTTTGGGTCATAACAATTTAACTCTGACGAATGCGCTGTCTTACTACCCATTCCCCTGCAAAGAGCACCCCTGCAAACAGATAGCTGAGTAAGCCATTGTATAGGGTCCATACTTCTAGCGGTTGGAAGCAGGTGTAAAAAGCAATAGAGCCGTTGATAACGAAGAACAAGCACCAGACTTTGGTGACTTTTCTGGTGTAATCAATGCCACTTTGTGGAAGCTCAGGCTCTTGAAGGCGAGCAAGACGTTCGATAATCGTTTGTGGTTGCCATAGGCTTGAAGCAAATACAGCCAGCATGCAAACATTAACGATAACGGGATAATAGGTTAGCCAGCCATGCTGCTTAAAGGCTAAACCTAATGTCAGCAGAACAATACCAGCACTTCCACTGATCCAAGCTAGGTGTTTTAGCTCTTTGATTTTTGCCTGGCCGCCGGTAAAAATGCGAACAGCAAAGATAACGGCCAAGACGATACCCACGGTTTGCAGGCCAAACTTGTTGAGTCCAAAGTAAACCGCTATTGGATATGTGAAAAGTATGATTGCCGACAGCAAAGTCAGCAGAGGACGCATTATGCGTCCTTCAATAGTTCAACCACAGACTCTACAACGTCATTAACGGTGCGCACTGCTTTGAACTCTTCAGGCTTGATCTTCTTACCTGTTACGTTCTGTAGGTGAACGACCAAATCAACCGCATCAATGCTGTCTAGGTCTAGATCAAGATAAAGATGAGCTTCTGGTGTGATATCTTCAGCATCAAGCTCGAACAGCTCAATCAGCGCATCTTTAACCTGGTTGTATACTTCTTGTTGGTTAGCTTGTGTCATAAAGATCTGTCTAGTTGTTCGTTTGAGATGAGATGTACTTCGCTAGGTTTTCAACCGATGCAAAATGCTCGCGAGTGTTTGAATCATCAGCATCAATTACGATGTTGTACTTCTTCTTGATAGCAAGGCCAAGTTCTAGTGCATCAATAGAATCTAGTCCTAGTCCATCACCAAACAGTGGAGCTTCCGTTTCAATCTCATCAATGCTCATGTCTTCAAGATTTAATGCGTCGATGATCAGTTGTTTCAGTTCGTTGTGTAATGTTTCCACTTTGGCCTACTTAATGCTTTTGTCTAAATGCTGCTTTAAGGGGGCGATTCTACATTATATGAGGTATTTTCGAAATGCAGATATCGCCTGTTATGTTATTGATACACTAAATGTTTTCTTCGGAAGGGAAAATTGTTTGTGCAAGATGATGATTAAGGCGTCTTGCTGCCGAAGTTAAATTATTTGAGCCTTCAATAAATGGTGCGACTTCTATTTTACCTTTCACCGCGACATGAAAAAAGGGCTTCGTCACAGGAACTTGATACCATTTTTTCTCTTTCGTTAAGAATGTCGGAGAAACCGTAATATGAATCACCCGTAAATCGGTTTGTGTTCGGGTGGCAATTTGTGCCGCACCACGCTGTAAGGATGGTTTAATTCCGGGCGTTGTGCGAGTGCCTTCGGGAAAAACAAGTAGTACATTCCCGCGCGAAAAGCGCTCTTCACAGCGTTCTAAAAGATCGTCGGGAGCCTGATTGGGTATGTAGCCCGCGGCTTTGACGATCCTTTTCATAAATGGGTTTTCCCAAATGGCTGCTTTAACGAGGCAATCACATTGAGGAAGTTGCGAGGCGATCAGTACATAGTCAATCAAACTTGGGTGATTGGCGACGATGATACAGTTGCGATCTTCTCGCAGTAGTTCCGCACCATCAATTCGATAATCTATTGCGCCTGTGAATTTCATGATCTGGCAGAAGGCATTGAATGAGAAGCGAATCAATCGTTGAGCTCTGAGCTCACGCTGAATGGTGTTGGGAGTGATGAGCGCGATAGATGGCAAGATCAAGAAGCTGAGAACTAGGCCTCCCAAGCCGAAGATGGTAAAGCAGAGGCCTGTCGCGAATACTCGCCAATATTGGTCGACCTTGCTCATTATAGTTCTCCGGCTTTCGCGTTGTTTGTCCAAGTCCAATCTTGATGCTTACCTGTTATGGTCCAGCTCTGTGAACCTAGAAGGATGTTTTGTAGCGCCTGCAAGCCTTGTGGTAAAGGAGTGGCTGAGCTTTCGTTAGCTACAGATTTTGATACTGAAGTTACAGCTCTTGATACTGAGTAATCACTTCCGGAGGTGAGCACTAATCCTAGCGCATAGTCGGCATAAGTTTGAGCTTCGAACTCTTGATAGAGCTCTGGCAAAGGCTGGTCGAAATCGATAACTAATACACGATGCGATGGATATTGATTCAGGTAAAGATAGGCTTCAATCAAAGCGTTGTGGAAAGTATCTTGGCCGGCCGCGATAGAGGTCAGAGGGATTGGTGCTTTCGCTGCGATGGTAGTTAACCCTGCGGCTGTATTATGCACGGACTGTGAAAACGCCATTGGCGAGGCATCATCACCTTCCAATATCGACTGGATCAAGGTTGCGGTTCGGTGCAGTTCACCATGTCGACTGGCAAAAACCAGATAATCAATCGAGTTGTCTTCTAAGAGTGTCAATGCAGTTTGAACGGCCAATTTACTTTGTAGGCTCATTCGGCGACGCATCATCGGTGGGATCGCTTTAAATTCAGTTGAGCCATCTTGCGGCCAATCTAAATTAGTGCTCCAGGCTTGCCATTCGGCATCAGAATTGAGACCAGCCGAGTTTGCAGACCATTTCTCAATATTAAACGACATTAATTGGGATTGATTTGACATAGAGTATTGATTTGCTTTGGGTCTAACTAAATACTATGCGTGCTTATAAATAAACACAGGTAAGGAATTTAAATGAAATTACTAAAAATAGCCGTTTCAATGTTATTCATATTGGTTCTTGCAGGGTGTGGACGTGTCCAGCCTGTAATGAATGTTGAGGATACTCCAGTTGCACATAATCTTCAAAGTAAACAGGTGAAATCAGCTATTTATGAATCTGCTGAAAATCGAGGCTGGTTAGTTTCTGAGATTAAACCTGGTTTGATCCGCGCTGAATTGTATGTTCGTTCACATCACGCAGTGGTTGATATCCCTTATAACGACAAATTTTACTCTATTCTTTACGTTGAATCAGAGAATTTGAAGTATGACGATGGTGAAATACACCGTAATTACAACCGCTGGGTTAATAACTTAAACGTTGATATTAAACGTAAGCTTGCACAAATGGCAGCTGAGTAACCCTCTATTATTTATAAGTTAGGTTTTTCGTGTCGGAATATAAATTAGATCCATTCAATGCATTAGAAGCAAAAACAGAAGCACAAAAATTATCTTTTGCTCCTATTGTTTTTCATACTGCTCGTACACTTCGTGATTTAGGTATTTTAAAAGCGCTCGATGATGCGGGGAGCGATGGCTTACCTGCTGAGACTATTTCAGAAATAACAGGTGTATCTGAATATGGTGTGAAAGTGTTACTTGATATGGCGCTTAGCGCTCATATTGTTGTTTGGGAAAAGCCTAACTATAAGATAGCCAACCTTGGTTTCTACCTGTTGCATGATGGCATGACCAACGCAAACATGGATTTCACAGCCGATGTTTGTTATGCCGCGATGATGCACCTCACTCAAGCGATTGAAGAGGGCACTCCTGCTGGTTTGAAGGAGCTAGGGGATTGGGAGACGATCTACCAAGGCTTGTCTCAATTACCTGACAAAGCGAAAGAGAGCTGGTTCAAGTTCGATCATTTCTATTCGGATCGTTCGTTCCCTGTGTTGCTTGAAAAAGTCTTCAGCAAGAAACCTAAATCGCTGGTGGATATTGGCGGCAATACCGGTAAGTGGGCAATGCAGTGTTGCAACCATGATTCTGATGTTGAAGTCACGATTGTTGATTTGCCACAGCAGTTAGAAATGGCAATGGCGAACGCTAAGCAACATGGCCATCAAAACAGAGTGACGTCTTTCCCGGCCAACATGCTAGATAAGCAACAAGCGCTGCCAACGGGGGCGGATGTGTGGTGGATGAGTCAATTCCTCGATTGTTTCTCGCCAATGGAAATCCTTAGCATCTTAAAGCGTGTCCGCTCGCATATGTCAGAACAAGCGACCGTTTATATCCTTGAATTATTCTGGGATGCACAGAAATACGATGCAGCTTCGTATAGCTTAAACGCGACTTCGCTTTACTTTACGTGCTTGGCAAACGGCAACAGTCGTTTTTACCGCAGTGAAGATTTCTTAGAGATAGTTGAAGAAGCTGGCTTTGAAGTGGTGACTCGCACCGATGATATCGGTCTTGGTCATACGCTTCTTGAATTGAAAGCTAGCGCGCAATAACACATAACAAACATGGCTTAAATTAATGAAAAAACTGTCTACTCAAGTAGTGATCATCGGAGCTGGGCCATCAGGGTCTATTGCCGCGTCTTTATTGCACAAAAAAGGCATCGATGTTCGAGTAATCGAAAAGAGCGTGTTCCCTCGCTTCTCAATTGGCGAAAGCCTACTACCCGCTTGTATGGAAGTGATTGAACAAGCGGGCATGACCGACGCGGTGACCAAGGCTAACTTCCAATACAAAGATGGCGCAGCATTTCGTAAAAATGGCGTGTACACCGCGTTCAATTTTGAGGATAAGTTCTCTACAGGGCCGGGAACCACTTTTCAGGTTCAACGTGGTGCTTTTGATAAGTTGCTTGCAGATACTGCTGAGGCACAAGGCGTCACTATCGATTACCAGCATGAGTTGACGGGCATTAATTTTACCGACGGCAGCACTATTTTAGATGTTCAAGTGCTTGATGGAGAAAGCTATCAGCTAGAAGCACAGTACGTTTTGGATGGCAGTGGTTTTGGTCGAGTACTGCCGAAGATGCTTGATCTGGAAGAGCAATCATCACTTCCACCTCGTAAAGCTATTTTCACGCACATTAACGATCATATTGCTGAGGTGGATACTGAGCTAGAATACGATCGAAATAAAATTCTAATCTCTGTGCACCCAACCAATCCTGATGTCTGGTATTGGTTGATCCCGTTTAGCAACGGTGTTTCTTCATTTGGTGTGGTAGGGGAGCCGAAGTTCTTTGAGTCTTACCCTGAGGATAAGATTGCCGCGATTAAGCAATTGGCAATGGAAGAGCCGGGTTTGGCTGAAATATTGGCAAACGCTGAGTACCCAAACCCTGCGGGTGAAATCGGTGGTTACTCTGCCAACGTTAAACACCTTGCAACTGACAAATACGCACTGCTAGGCAATGCTGGTGAGTTTCTTGACCCTGTGTTCTCGTCAGGCGTGACGATTGCTATGAAGTCGGCGCAGTTTGCGGTTGAGTGTGTGGAAAAGCAGCTCAATGGTGAGACGGTCGATTGGGAACGTGAATACGCGGATCCGCTGATGGTTGGCGTAAACACCTTCAGAACGTACGTTGAAGGTTGGTACTCCGGTACTCTGCAGGATGTGATTTTCTATCAGGATCCCAACCCTAAGATTAAACAAATGGTGTGCTCGATTTTAGCGGGCTACGCATGGGATCAAACCAATCCTTATGTGAAAGATTCAAAACGCCGATTGACGACACTGGCAGAGATTTGCCGAAGCTAGATGGTCTATTTAGTGCTTTGTAATCGTGATAGTTCTATCTCATTGCTCTAAAAATAAAAAAACAGCCGCAAATGCGGCTGTTTTTGTATCTGATTCATTAGGTAAACTGATTGGAATTTAAAGCTACTTCAGGTCGATGCTGTTGAGGCGTCCCATGAATATGAGTAAATCAATCACGTCTTTGTGAGCGTCAAGTAGTGCGCGTTTAGTTTGGCTGTATGCGGCCAGTCGACCGTGCTTTCTGATGGAGCAGACCTTGGTTTTGTATTTGTAATCGCCGTTATCGGAGAACACGCGCCATTTGGCTATATAGCACTCATCACGATGTTCAGGGTCAGTTTGTGTTGGGTTTGGCTTGAATACAATCTTAGGCTCTAAACTATGCGGAAGGCGCGTCATTAGGTAAGGCTCCTTGAGAACCTTCTTCCAAAACCTACCCCAAAGCTCTTTACCCAGCTCGTCTCTCAATTTGATGGTTTTCTTGAGTGCTTTTTCTTCGCCCATACGAACAAAACCGACAGACCGGTGCAGTACCGTGTCTTCTGGTGTGTGGATGTGGATCTTAAAAGCGGTCTTACCTTTCGAAATAAAGCGATAGCCGGTAGCACCAATTAGATTATTCTGACTCATAGCTTGCTAAGTGATGATTATGTTATTAGTAAGGTTACGACAAATACGTAAAAATCGAAACTAATACCCATGAAAAAATTAAAGCCTTAACAGAGGTGCTAAGGCTTTATTAGAAACTATGAGTTTAGAGTGCTGCTAACTACATGATTTTTTGCATCACATCACCAATTTGAATGCTTCCCGCCAGGCTTGGCTGATCAATCGTCAGTTCAGCTTCGTTCTCGTAGACGCGAGAAACGGTCAGTGTGATATCGCTTTGTGAGACTTTATTGCGAGGTAAACCTCGTTGGTCGATAAACGAACCTGTGTGCCATAGCTGCAGTTTGTCACCCTGTTGTACGCCATGCATTCGGCCCAAATCAATGGTCACTGTGTTACCGAAGACGGCTGCAACTTCAGGAAGCGTGATCTTACAAGACACTTCAGACTCTAAGTCCAACATGATGTTACGGCTAACACGAAGCATCATGCTGCCGTAGGTCGATGCCCAGAAACGAGCACTGCGAGTGTCAACTTCACTGGTTTTAGCAAATGGCCACTTTGCTACTTCACGATAGCTACGGGTGTAGATTTGATGACCTGTCTTACCATCAAATACTTGCATCTCTAATGCAAACTGACGGTTGATGATGTCATCTTTTAATAGCTTGGATTCGATGGTTGCCGTTAAATCGGTAATGTCACCACCGATAATGTATTGCGCGCCCGTGTCTTGAGCGATCATCTTGATCACTTCAGGTTGACGTTTGTCGATGTCGTAATTGGTGGTACCGACAGAAACAAAGCTGCGAGACTCTTTTGCTAGCTGCCTATCAACCACGTGGCCGAAATCATCACCGATGTTGTAGATTCTTCCCATCACGGCTTGTTGTGGAGAGGTGACATCGATATTCCCCACCAAGAAGGTTTTCTTGTATTGGCTCTCATGGCAAGCATTTGCCGAAGGGTAGATGTCGACTCTTGCGGTGATCATTAAATTGCCACCGCGTTTCTTCTCTTTATCAACCAAGATGTAGCGTACTTCGTGGTTAGTAAATTGGTATTCCTTTTTCTTGCCATCGAGATAAGGCGTCAGGTTCGCAATACTGCCAATGTCAGCCCCCGAGAACTGAACGGCCTTATAGACCGCGTCTTCCAGAGCGTGGATCCTTGCCGTCTCTTCTGACGAGACGATGGTTGCGGTACCGGTAACTTCATACCATGAGGCATGAGCACTGAAGCTTATGATTATCAGTGAACCTATTGAAAATAAGTAAGAAATTATTTTTTTCATCTATTCGTTACCAGTTGGGTATAAATATTGCTTAACAAATAACTATAAGCTTGAAGCTGACTTAAGTGCGTTTTTCTTAATCTGAACCATTAATGAAAAGCAAAGACTGTTCCAACATTGTAATCCATTGAAAAGAATAATGGCGAGAACATATTGGAACAGGTAGCACTAAAACTATCTGGAGATTAGAGAATGAAAAAATGGCTCGTAGTAATGAGTGTCATGTTGCTGACATCATGCGCTTATTCGCCGATCTATAACGGCAAGACTGAGTATGCCGGCAGTCAGTTCATGCTGATGGACAGCCCTCGTCACACCATGGATTTCTTCGTTGAAAGCATGACTGAAGACTTGATCGTGTCGAACACCAGTATCTCAGCAAGAACGCCTATCGCGATCACCTCGTTTGTTGACCTGCAACACATGGACACAACAAACTGGCTTGGTAATTCAGTATCTGAAGGCTTCATTCATCAGTTTCAACGTCGTGGCTTCAAGGTGGTCGATTTTAAAACCACGGGTTCTATCCAAGTGACTCATCAAGGTGACTTTGCGATTAGCCGTGACTGGAAAGACTTAGCTCAAGAGCAAGACGTTCAATACGTACTAACGGGTACTATGCTGCGCCAAGAGGGCGGTGTGCTTGTTAATGCTCGAGTGGTGGGCATGCAAACTCGTATTGTCGTGGCTTCGGCACAAGGCTTTTTGCCTGCAGACCGTATTGGCCGTGACCTCGATACTCTGAACAGTATTCGAACTCAAGATGGCGTGATCATTCGTTCTGACCCAACGATCAGTCAGCCTTATACTGTTATTCTTCGCCCTTAGGAGTTCGAGATGAAGAAGTTAATATTTGTGGTTGCTGCTTTACTGCTTGTTGGCTGTCAGCCTTTGCAGAGCATGAGACCAGACGATTTCTTGGTTGCTGTTGGTTACGCGAGTATCAGTGAGCAAAAAGGTCGCAACGACGAAGAGAAGCGCATCCGTGCGATGAGAGCCTCTAAGATCGATGCTTATCGTGAACTTGCGGAACAAGTTTATGGGATGCGAGTCAGTGGCCGTGCTGAACTTGAAGACCAACGCCTTGGTACAGAGCGCACATCAGGTGCGGTTGATGGGGTTATCCGCGGTGCAGAAGTCGTGCGCAGTTACCCAGTTGGCGATAGCTATGTGACTGAGCTTCAGTTGGATATCCGCAAGATGGATCAATTACGTAACTATGGCGAAGTTCAGGCTGTACCTGAGAAGAGACAACAGACGCTGTTCTAGTATCGGAGCATGAATAAATGATATTGGCCGCCAGTCGCTTTCCAGATGGCGTATCGGCAACCAATAACCAGGGCGTGTTGATCTTTCGAGCTGATTTTTGCAGCGAGTTGCTGGGTATTTATACAAGGCAGAGGCTTTGATATGTAGCTAGCCTACATGAGAAGCCGATAACGTAGTAGAAATGAGCAGCAAACGCTGCCCAAAGGGTTCGAGCTGGGCGCCCCCGCAAAAAGCGTTTTACTCTTTGTTGAGGGAGATTTGCTTAGAATGACTAGGCTACTTCCCCCTCGCCGCGATTAAAACGCTTTTATCTCGAACAAAATTTAACCACGAAAGGTCAACACGCCCTAACATGAATATAAAAGCGGCAAGTATGAAAATACTTGCCGCTTTTTGTTTTTGCTGTCTTGGGCGTACTTTCAGATATGTGGGTGTTTGATTGGAGTCGAAATGTAGATAGGCTGAGATACAGATACAGATACAGATACAGATAGGAAAAAACAATGGTGTTATCGAAAAGGTGTAGCTTAACTAAGCTTTTACGTTGGTTCCCAACGTTGAAATAGTGTGCGTTTGACCGCCGGCGTTGTAAGTCATGCCAATTTTGCCGTGGCTTTGTTGCATCATGTTGCTGAGTTTTTTGAAGCTGAGGTGTGCTCGATTTAGGGCCTCGCCATTCACCAGGTTCGCTTGATGACAATCGTGCACAATAGACTTGATGGTTGAGACTAACTGAGCAAGTTCAGGATTCTCGGTCAGTTCTGAGATATTGCTATGGGCAGCGATGCGTTGATCGGTTGATCTTAGCTGTTCGACAAGGACCACTTTTTCCTTGGCAATTCGCTCAATATCTGTCGATTGTCGGCTTGTAATAGCGGTTTTCTCTGAACTTAGTAGCTCAGATAAGGCTTTGGCATTTTGAAGTTGGAAATTAACTAAATCTGCTAGTGCCGCCATAACGTAACCTATCAATAATCTTGTGTGTCTTAAGTTAAGAACTCAGTACAAGAGGGGAGAACTTAAAGACCTTTTAATTCGTTTTCGAACTTCATCATATTGTCGGCCAGTTTTTCTGGGTCAACTGTGTATGAACCGTTCGCGATCGCTTCTTTGATTGCTGCAACTTTTGCAGAGTCAAAGCTTGGGTTTGCTGCCATGTCTTGGTGGAGTTGACCGATCGCTTTGCCTTGTTGGCTTAGTGAAACCGCATCTTTGCTCGCTGGTGATTTAGTTGAAACATCAGAGCGTGATGACTCAGAACTCGAATCAGAGCGTACTGCTGATCGGTTAGTGGTCGTTAGGGTTTGCCCTGAACGAATGTTATCAATGCCTGCCATAGTTAAGCCTTTTTCTTCAAAAATGGGAACCTGTACAGTCAATATCGACCAAGGGTTCGATTACTTTAGCAATTTTTCGCTCTTTAGTCGAAAAGGGATATAACACTGAAGCTACGTATTTCAATGCTAGAGTCGAAAGCGAAATAGCTAACGGTACCGCCAATTGAGAAGTAGAGAGTTAAAAGTAAACCGTGACTTCAGACATGTTGGTAACAATACCTTCAATTATACGCTGTGATTTATCATTTTTCACTCTTACTTGATCACCCATAGAGCCATCAGTTAGCGCTGTGCCTTTAGTCGTAATGGTCATGCCACCTTTTACTGCCTGTATGATAACCTTCTCGTTTCGACATACGACACAAATGTCACCCCTTTCGACAACGTCACCCGGCCTTAGGTTCTTTTTTACCTTGGCGCCGATAACTTGCTCTGGAGCGGTGAAGCCTTGGCGACGGAATTTGTTAAGAGAAATCATCGCGGTTGTCACGTCGTATTGACCGACAATCTCGCCTCTCGCTAGTGCTCGAGTAGTCGTCACAAGCGGCACTGACATCGAAAGACGTACCGGTACATAAACTCGCCACTCATCAGGAACACATTGCACTAAAACCGTAATACTGCTGCGGGTATTGGTGGTGGTTGAGGCACTTGTCTCAAGAGGAACCGGGCAGTCTGTTGCTTTGATTCTTGAGTCAACATTTGCTGAATTAACAAAGAGTTCGCCGCCTCGTGGCTGTTCAACGGTATCAAGGATGTGTTGCTCCGCCGCAGACTGAATCATCTCAATTTGTTCTGGGGTCGCAGCTTGCACAAAAAAACTAAACAATATTGATAAAATGCCGATAAACTTAGCGACAGTTTTAAAAGTAGCTCTACACATTGCTATGGAAAGAGGTGGCAAATTTGTTTTATAATACGTCATTCCGTTTCTCTGGTGGTTCGTAGCCTGCAGTAGACTAACACTTTTTATACAAAAAAGTTTGATATGGAGATGAGCTCATGACGGGTATTCTTGATTCGGTGAATCAGCGTACGCAACTCGTCGGTCAAAACCGATTAGAATTACTAACCTTTCGCCTAATGGGGCGTCAGCGTTACGGCATTAATGTCTTTAAAGTAAAAGAAGTGCTTCAATGCCCTAAGCTGACGAAGATGCCAAACTTGAACCCACTGGTTAAAGGTGTCGCACACATTCGTGGCCAAACGATCTCTGTGATCGACCTGAGCTTAGCGATTGGTGGCCGTCCGACAACGGATGTTGAAAAGTGTTTTGTGGTTATCTCTGAGTTCAACCGAACCATTCAAGGTTTCTTGGTTAGTTCAGTAGAGCGCATTATCAACATGCACTGGGAATCGATTCTTCCGCCGCCAGATGGCGCTGGTAAAGCGAACTATCTGACAGCGGTAACCAACATCGATAATGAACTGGTTGAAATTCTTGATGTTGAAAAAATCCTAGCTGAAATTTCGCCTGTTGATGAAACCATGGACAGCAAGATTGCTGAAGAAATCGCAGAAGTAGAACAAGAAAAAGAACTCGTTCGCCGCATCTTGATTGCTGATGACTCAACCGTTGCACGTAAACAGGTTCAACGCGCTATTGAGTCGATTGGTTTTGAAGTGATTGCCGTGAAAGATGGTAAAGAAGCCTACGAGAAACTGATGCAGATGTCAGCAGAGGGCAGTATTTACGATCAGATTTCATTGGTGATTTCAGATATCGAAATGCCAGAGATGGATGGCTATACGCTGACTGCTGAGATTCGCCGTCACGCTGAACTAAAAGATTTATACGTAATTTTACACTCATCTTTGAGTGGTGTATTTAACCAAGCCATGGTTGAGCGTGTTGGAGCAAACTCCTTCATTGCTAAGTTCAATCCTGATGAGCTTGGTGCAGCCGTTAAAGCTGCGTTAACTAACTAAAAGAGACATTAATGACTGCTATAACAATAAGTGATCAAGAGTATCGCGATTTCAGCCGTTTCTTAGAATCTCAATGTGGCATTGTATTAGGTGACAGCAAACAGTACTTGGTGCGCAGCCGCCTAAGCCCATTAGTAGCAAAGTTTAACCTAGCTTCGCTGTCTGATTTATTGAGAGATGTAGTGACGGGGCGAAACCGTGAGTTGCGAGTGGCAGCAGTGGATGCTATGACGACGAACGAGACACTTTGGTTCCGAGATACTTACCCGTTTGCAGTGCTTGCGGATAAACTTCTACCGGAAATAGCGGCAAATAAACGTCCTATTAAGATTTGGTCTGCGGCAAGTTCTTCAGGCCAAGAACCATACTCAATGGCAATGACGGTGCTTGAGACTCAAGCTCGTAAGCCAGGTATGCTGCCAAATGTATCGATCACCGCAACTGACATCTCTGCAAGCATGTTGGATATGTGCCGCACTGGTGCGTATGACAACCTTGCTTTAGGTCGTGGTCTTTCTCCAGAGCGTCGCCGTACTTTCTTTGAGGATGCAGGCGATGGCCGCATGAAAGTAAAAGACAACGTGAAGCGCATGGTGAACTTCCGTCCTCAAAACCTGATGGACAGTTACGCACTTCTGGGTAAGTTCGACATTATCTTCTGTCGTAACGTACTGATTTACTTCTCTCCAGAGATGAAATCTAAAGTGCTTAACCAAATGGCGAACAGCCTGAACCCAGGTGGTTACTTGCTTCTGGGGGCGTCTGAGTCGTTAACTGGATTAACGGACCGCTTCGAAATGGTTCGTTGTAACCCAGGTATCATCTACAAATTGAAGTAATTGCCGCCACCTAAATATGGTGTGACATTACTGAATAATTTTAAAACCCAGCCAAGTGCTGGGTTTTCTTTTTCCGGCTTAACCTATATCTTTAAGTCAGAGTGACATTCCAATTTACTCTATTTTTTGGCTTGTATATTGCAAGTTTACCCACGAGTAACCTGTAAAAGTATAAATAGACCACTTCGTTTTAAAAGTTGGTATATATATTGCTTTGGTTATTTCATAACAGTCAGTTCTTGAGTTGAGGTTTAGATGGCTATTTCTTTTGATAATGCTTTAGGCATTCACCAACACACAGTTGGTGTACGTGAGCGTAACGCTGAGGTGCTTTCCACCAATATCGCGCAAGCAAACACGCCTGGGTATAAAGCAAAGGGATTAGACTTTAAGAAATCACTGCAGGCGGCAAGTTCTGGGGCAAGCATTGGTCTTAGCCGCACAGACGGTCGGCACATTTCTGCCGAAACGACGGTGAACGGGGAAACGAAGTATCGAATTCCTACCCAACCTGATACAGGAGATGGCAACACGGTTGATTTGGATTTGGAAAGAAACCTTTTCATGCAAAACCAAATTAGGCATCAAGCCTCTCTCGACTTCCTTGGAAGTAAGTTCAAGAATTTAACTAAAGCGATTAAAGGGGAATAATTAGATGAGCTTATTTAATGTATTCAATGTGACTGGTTCTGCGATGAGTGCTGAATCTGTTCGTCTAAATACGACCTCGAGCAACCTTGCAAACGCGGACAGTGTAAGTAGTTCTGCTAAAGAAACTTACAAGGCTCGCCACGCAGTGTTCGGCGCTGAGTTAAATCGAGCACGCAACAGTGACCACACTGTGCCTGTGAAAGTATTAGGTATTGTGGAAAGCGATAAGCCGCTGAGCGCGGAGTACAACCCAGACCACCCATTAGCGAACAACGAAGGCTTCATTTACAAGTCTAACGTGAACGTTATGGAAGAGATGGCAAATATGATTTCGGCATCACGTGCGTACCAAACGAACGTACAGGTTGCTGACTCGAGTAAACAAATGCTGCTGCGTACGCTGCAGATGGGTCAATAAGGATAAGGAGGTAGCACATGG
The DNA here is from genome assembly GCF_013114585.1 of Vibrio sp. 99K-1. Taxonomy (NCBI): domain Bacteria; kingdom Pseudomonadati; phylum Pseudomonadota; class Gammaproteobacteria; order Vibrionales; family Vibrionaceae; genus Vibrio; species Vibrio sp. 99K-1. Next base: position 12,365 of record NZ_VTXF01000029.1, on the reverse strand, counting down.
CTGGAATCAACAACAATGTTGGTCAAAGCGGCTTGTCCTATGTTGACCAGCTGAAGAGTCTTCAAGATGGCGCTAAGAAGCCCGACGAAACAACAGGTAAGCAGGATCTTAAGCAAGAAGATTTCTTATCTTTGTTGACTAAGCAACTAGCACAGCAAGACCCTTTTAAGCCGGTTAGCAATGACCAGATGATTGCGCAAATGGCTTCATTTGCGACCGTAGATGGCATCGGCAAAATGAATTCACAGTTTGAAAGCTTGAACTCATCGATGACCTCTAACCAAGCACTGCAGGCCTCCTCTTTGGTTGGTCGTGATGTATTGGTTCCTGGTGCGGCAGGTGTAAAGCAAGGTGATGGCGGTATGGCGGCAATGGTTAAGCTTCCTCAAGCAATGGACAACGTTATGGTCCGTGTTGAGAACGAAGTGGGCCAATTAGTTCGCACTTTTGATATCGGTTCTAAACCTTCAGGCGATACACGTGTTGAATGGGACGGAAAAGACGAAGACGGTAACCCATTGCCGGCCGGTAAATACAACGTGAAAGCGTCGGGTTTACTGGATGGCGAGAACACAGAGTTCCAAGTTTCCAGTTATGCAAACGTGAACAGTGTGCTTCTTGGTAAGGGTGATGGCAACGTACTACTCAATCTGGCTGGTTTTACATCGCCAGTACGACTTGCTGAAGTACTAGAAGTTGGTAAAGCGTAGCTCTTAGTTGAGTGACTATGCTAGCTAGATAGATTAGGAGAATATTGGAATGTCATATGTAGCTTTAAGCGGCCTATCCGCTGCACAATTAGACCTGAATACAACCAGTAACAACATTGCGAACGCAAACACATTTGGCTTTAAAGAGTCTCGTGCTGAATTTGGTGATGTTTACTCAAACTCGTTGTTCACAAACGCAAAAACGACGTCAGGTGGCGGTGCGCAAGCTAGCCAAGTGGCGCAACAGTTCCACGAAGGTTCAAGTATTTATACAAACAACCCAATGGATCTACGCGTAAGTGGTACAGGTTTCTTTGCGGTAGCGAAAGACCGTATGGTGCCAGAGATTAACGAACTAACACGTAATGGTGCTTTTCACCTAAACAAAGACAACTACATGGTTACGGCTAACGATGAGTTTCTTTTAGGTTACGATGTTGATCCAAACTCGGGTGAAGTTCTTTCTTATGCGCCAAAGCCTCTCGACATTCCAGCTGAATTTGGTAAGCCAAAGCAGACAGAAAACATTGAAGTTGGGGTTAACCTTCCTGCAAACGGTGACCTTAAAGATCCGGCTGCATTTAACTTCAAAGATGCTGATACCTATAACCGTGCAACGTCTTCGACGGTATACGATTCTATGGGCCAGTCTTACAAGTTAACGACTTACTACCTCAAAGATCAGACGCAACCAAATACTTGGCAGACGTACTACACCATGTCTGATGAGACTGGCGAGAAGCCACTCAATATTACTGGTGGTGATGCAACGAATGCTCAAGGTCATGTTGGTCACACAATGAAGTTCAACAATGACGGTACGTTAGCAAGCTTGAACAGTGGTCAACCGATAAACTCGGACCCACTAGGCGCTGGTGCGAACCCAATTGACTTGAACGGTGCAGATCCAACACAAGTGCTTAAGTTTGGTCTAGATTCTTCAACCCAATTTGCGGCTCCGTTTGAACTGACTAAGTTTGATGAAGATGGTGCAACAACAGGTTTCTTAACCAAAATCGATTTCGATGAGTACGGCAGTGTTCTAGGTACTTACTCAAATGGTGAAAACGTAATGCTTGGTCGTGTTGGCCTAGTGCGCGTACCAAACGAGCAAGGTCTGGATAAGAAAGGCGGTACCCAGTGGGATTCTACTAACGACTCAGGTGACAAAATCTGGGGTGAATCGAATAAAGGTTCATTTGGTAGTATCAACAACGGCTCACTTGAGCAGTCGAACATCGATATGACTCAAGAACTGGTTGATTTGATTTCTGCTCAACGTAACTTCCAAGCGAACTCGCGCTCTCTAGAAGTACACAACCAACTACAACAGAATATTCTTCAGATTCGTTAATCGTTTCTAACGTTTGAATCATCTGTGAATACCCAATTCAATGTTATTGAATTGGGTATTGTTGTTTGCTTTTTTATTTGCCGCCCTTATTGCCGCCCGGTAATGCCACTGGCAACAATTCTTCCTCAATGATCCTTTTGTGATCACCTTTCTTGTTTGTTTTTCATTTAAATCGTTGATAAATAACAGTTAAAAATATTGGCACAGTGTTTGCTATATTAGCCCCAGAAGATGATTTTTGGAGCAAAATTATGGATCGCGCACTGTTTCTTGCCATGAGTGGCGCTAAGCAAAATATGCAAGCTTTGCAGCTACGTGCAAACAACCTTGCTAACGTAAGTACAACGGGTTTCCGTGCTGATTTAGCACAAGCGCGTTCCATGCAAGCGTATGGCGAAGGTATGCCTACTCGTGTTTTCAGCATGACAGAGCGTCCGGGACATAATTTTGCACAAGGTAGTGTGGTTACCACTGGCCGTGATCTTGATGTCACTATTCAAGGTGATGGTTGGATTTCGGTAATGGATAACACTGGTCGTGAAGGCTTAACCCGTAACGGTAACCTAAAGGTTGACCAAAACGGTTTGCTGACCAATGCAAGTGGCCATTTGGTATTGGGCGAAAACGACGCGCCAATCACACTGCCAATCCCAATCAGTAAAGTCGAAATTGGTACAGACGGTACGATCTCAGTCATTCCTCAAGGCGCTCCAGCTGAGGAATTGGAGGTTGTTGATCGTATTAAACTTGTACGTCCAGATAATCAAAGTTTGTTTAAAGATACGAATGGTCTATTCCGTTCGAAAAACCCAGATCAGGCATACGAAGCAGATGCAGCGGTAACGTTGCTAAAAGGTGCGGTCGAAGGCAGTAACGTAAATGCCGTAGGTGAAATGACCAGCCTAATTGACTTACAACGTCAGTTTGAAATGCAGGTCAAGATGATGAGCACAGCAGAGGAAATGGACAAGTCGTCTGATTCACTGCTTCGTATGAGCTAATAGAATTTAAAGGAAATTGCTATGCATCCAGCATTATGGGTAAGTAAAACAGGTTTAGACGCCCAACAAACCAATATTTCAACGATTTCAAACAACCTTGCTAACGCCTCGACCATTGGTTTTAAAAAGAGCCGTGCAGTATTTGAAGATCTGTTCTACCAGAATATTAACCAGCCTGGCGGTCAGTCGTCTCAGAACACTGAGCTACCAAGTGGCTTAATGTTGGGTGCAGGTTCTAAAGTGGTTGCGACTCAAAAGGTTCACACTCACGGTAACGCACAAACAACGTCGAACAGCTTAGATATGATGATTGAAGGCGACGGCTTCTTCCAAGTTGAGATGCCAGACGGTGAAACAGGTTACAGCCGTAATGGTCAGTTCACATTGAACGGTGACGGCGCAATCGTGACATCGGGTCAAGGTTACCCGCTACAACCAGAAATCGTTATTCCTGAAGATGCAATCTCAGTGACAGTAGGTAACGACGGTGAGGTATCGGTTCGTCTCCGTGGCGAGCAAAACAACGTAGTGGTAGGTCAGATCACTATTACTGACTTTGTAAACCCAGGCGGTTTAGAACCAGTAGGTCAGAACCTTTACTTGCCGACAGGTGCGAGTGGTGACCCACAAGAAGGTGTACCAGGCTTCGATGGCCTGGGTAACATCCGCCAATCGATGCTAGAAACATCGAACGTAAACGTAACCGAAGAGCTTGTGAATATGATCGAAGCTCAACGTGTTTACGAAATGAACTCGAAAGTTATCTCGTCGGTAGACAAGATGATGAGCTTTGTTAACCAACAGCTGTAATCGGTTTATTCACCGCTTACTGGTTTCGTATTAATCGACGTGTTCGTCACGGCCTACTAATTACCACGACTTGCTGAGAGTATATCGCCATGAAACGTATTTTTTGTTTAGCCCTGTTTTTATCTATGAGCGGTTGTTCTGTGCTTGATCCAATTGAGACACCAGCAGAAGAGAACGCGACCACAGTGGTTGATGCGGTAGAAGGCGATAAATCGGCTCAAGAAAGCTCAGGTATTATCGACACGCTTCGCGGTCGAACGGATCCTATCGCAGGTGATCCTGCATGGGCGCCAATCAACCCAAAACAGAAGCCAGAGCATTATGCTGCGGCAACCGGTTCACTATTTAACGTAAACCATATTGGCAGTATGTACGATGATTCAAAGCCTCGCGGTATCGGTGACATCATTACGGTAGCGCTGGATGAAAATACTCGTGCGACGAAAAAAGCCAATGCGGACATGTCTAAGTCGAACGATGCATCTATGGAGCCTTTGGCTGTTGGCGGTCAAGAGCTGACGATAGACAAGTACAACTTTTCGTATGACCTAAGCAACACTAATACCTTCGCAGGTGATGCTTCTGCTAATCAGAGCAACAGCATCAGTGGTTACATTACTGTGGAAGTGATTGAAGTGCTTGCTAACGGCAACCTAGTGGTGCGTGGTGAAAAGTGGATGACATTGAACACCGGTGATGAGTACATCCGCTTAAGTGGCACCATCCGTCCAGACGACATTGATTTCGATAATACCATCGCTTCAAACCGTGTTTCTAATGCTCGAATCCAGTACTCAGGGACCGGAGTGCAACAAGATATGCAAGAGCCTGGATTCTTGGCACGATTCTTTAATGTATCTCTGTAGAGCTTGAGAAGGCGTCGACATACTGACAGCCCGTGTTACTCAACAATATTTCGCTAAGTTATTATTAATTAAAGCAATACAGACAGGTTACTCAATGAAAAAACTGACACTCGTACTATTCGGCATGCTATTTCTTGCCACCAGTGCCCATGCTGCGCGTATTAAAGACGTGGCAAAAGTGGCGGGTGTTCGTAGTAACCAACTTGTCGGTTATGGTTTGGTCACGGGTTTGCCGGGTACCGGTGAGACAACTCCCTTTACCGATCAAACATTTAACGCGATGCTGCAAAATTTTGGCATCCAATTGCCGCCTGGCACTAAGCCAAAAACCAAAAACGTAGCGGCAGTAATTGTTACCGCTGAACTGCCGGCTTTCTCTAAGCAAGGTCAGGAAGTTGACGTCACGGTTTCTTCTATCGGTTCGGCAAAAAGCCTACGTGGTGGTACCTTGCTACAAACCTTCCTAAAAGGTCTAGATGGTCAGGTTTATGCCGTCGCGCAAGGTAACTTAGTGGTAAGTGGCTTTAGTGCTCAGGGTAACGATGGTTCTAAGATTGTTGGCAATAACCCTAACGTCGGTATCATCTCTAGTGGTGCAACAGTAGAGCAAGAGATCCCAACGCCTTTCGGCCGTGGCGACTACATCACCTTCAACCTAATCCAATCAGATTTCACAACAGCGCAGCGCATGGCTGATGCAGTTAATAATTTCTTAGGCCCACAAATGGCTTCAGCGGTCGATGCGACGTCTGTAAAAGTACGTGCGCCTCGAGAAATCAGCCAACGTGTGGCGTTCTTATCGGCAATCGAAAACATTGAATTTGACCCAGCTGAAGGTTCAGCGAAAATCATCGTTAACTCTCGTACTGGTACTATTGTCGTTGGTAAGCACGTGCGCCTAAAAGCGGCGGCGGTAACACACGGCGGTATGACAGTCGCGATTAAAGAAAACTTAAACGTTAGCCAGCCGAATGCATTCTCTGGTGGTCAAACGGTAGTGGTTCCAGATTCTGATATCGAAGTCACTGAAGCCGATGGCAAGATGTTTAAGTTCGAACCTGGCTTAACATTGGATGATTTGGTTCGTGCGGTTAACGAAGTCGGCGCAGCGCCTTCTGATCTAATGGCAATCCTTCAAGCACTGAAACAAGCGGGTGCGATTGAAGGCCAGCTGATCATTATCTAAGGAATAGAGCATGATTAAGAATAACAACGACATCGGCTTTATTCACGACATCGGCAGCCTAGACCGTCTTCGTCAACAAGCAGTAAACGGTGAAGAGGGCAGTGAGAAAGAAGCACTGACCGCAGCGGCAAAACAGTTTGAAGCGATTTTCACCTCAATGTTGTTTAAGTCGATGCGCGATGCGAACTCTAGCTTTAAATCGGATATGTTGAACAGCCAGAACGAACAGTTCTATCGCCAGATGCAAGACGACCAAATGGCGAGTGAGCTCAGTGCGAATGGTTCACTAGGCCTTGCGGATATGATTGTTGCACAGCTAAGTGCGGGTCAAGCAAGCGACGCGACAGAAGATAAGGTTCGCAGTGAAGGTTTTGATACTTCATTGCAAAGACCTCAATACTCAGGCCGTTCAGAAGAGAGAGCACTAGACGTGCAAGCTGCGTCAGCGACTAAACAGCCAGTCTCTTTCGATTCACCAGAATCCTTTGTGACCTCAATGAAGCCTTACGCAGAAAAAGCGGCAAGCGCGCTTGGCGTAGATTCATCTCTATTATTGGCTCAAGCGGCACTGGAAACAGGCTGGGGCTCAAAGATGGTCAAAAACTCTTTAGGCAACAGTAATAACCTATTCAACATCAAAGCAGACAGAAGTTGGAAAGGCGATAAAGTGGCGACTCAAACACTTGAGTTCCATGGTAAAACGGCCGTTAAAGAATCTGCTTCTTTCCGTTCGTACTCAAGTTTTGAAGACAGCTTCAACGACTATGTGAAGTTCTTGAACGAAAACCCAAGGTATGAAACGGCGCTGCAGCACCAAGGCAATTCGGAGAACTTCATCAAAGGTATTCATCAAGCAGGCTACGCAACTGACCCTAACTATGCTGATAAGGTATTGCGAGTTAAAGCTAAGATTGATGAGATGAATTAGGTCAATTAGATTGAGCATTTAGAGCTTGCCAGTGGCAGGCTCTTTTCTTATCTGCCGTTTAAAAGTCAACAGCACCACATCTACTTATCTCTTTATACTTCAATAAATTAACGCCTTTTAACTCTATTCTTTCTCTATTGGCACATATATTGCTTTTTAAACTGGTAGTTAATCAGCTTATCCTGATTTTGTTAAGTTTTTTGGGGGCATTATGGCGTCGGATCTTCTGAATGTAGGGGCACAAAGTGTTCTTACTGCTCAGAGACAGCTAAACACCACAGGTCATAACATTTCTAACGCCAATACAGAGGGCTATAGCCGCCAATCTGTGATTCAAGGTGTTAATGACCCGCGCCAGTACGGTGGTCAAACCTACGGCATGGGTGTGCATGTGGAAAATGTTCGCCGCTCTTGGGATCAATTTGCCGTCAATGAACTTAACCTATCGACAACCAATGCCGCCAACAAAGGCGACACTCAAGGCAACTTGGATATGTTGTCGAGCATGTTGTCTTCGGTGGCTTCGAAGAAGATTCCAGAAAACCTAAATGAATGGTTTGACTCGGTTAAAACCTTAGCCGATACACCGAATGACGTTGGTGCTCGAAAAGTCGTAATAGAGAAGGCTGGGTTACTCAGTAAAACGTTGAATGAATTTCATGAAACGGTTCGTCAACAGTCTGATTCTACGAATAAAAAATTAGATATGGGTATCGAGCGAGTTAATCAACTCGCGATCGAGATCCGTGATGTACAACGCCTGATGATGCGAACTCCAGGACCTCATAACGACCTGCGAGATCAGCATGAAAAGCTAATTAATGAGCTTTCTGGTTACACCAAAGTAACGGTGACACCGCGCTCAAATGCCGAAGGCTTCAATGTCCATATTGGTAACGGCCACACCTTGGTATCAGGTAGCGAGGCAAGCCAGTTAAAAATGGTGGATGGTTTACCTGATGCACACCAGCGTCGCTTGGCGATTGTTGAAGGTAAGTCTTTAAAGCCGATCACCAGCAGTGACATTGATGGAAAAATCGGTGCCATGTTAGACATGCGTGATGAGCACATCCCAGCCATCATGGATGAGCTTGGCCGTTTGGCAACTGCGTTTTCGTACAAGGTTAATGCGCTTCAAGAGCAAGGTTTGGATCTCAACGGCAACGTGGGCAAGAACCTGTTTACCGATGTGAACTCAGAGCTGGTGGCAAAATCTCGTGTGACGGCAAGTGGGCAGTCCAAAGCCGATGTAGCCGTATTTATTGATGATACTTCTGCCTTAAAAGGTGGAGAGTACGGTCTCAAATACGATGGTAGTGATTACGTGGTGACCAAGCCAAGTGGCGAAACGGTCAAAGTGAGTACCGATTCAAGCGGCAACGCGTTTTATCTTGATGGTATGCGCGTCGAAATTCGTAATCCGCCTGAACTTGGTGAAAAGCTGCTACTGCGTCCGACGCGTAATTTTGCCGCGCAGATTCACATGGAAACCACAGATCCGAAAGACATTGCCGCACAAAGCTATGAAGCATCGACGACGTTCGCCAAAGGCACCGCTGGCTTCAAAATCCTAGAGGCAGGCCAACTGCGTGAGTTTGAAGTGATTGTGTCACCAAAGGGCGAGCAATTTGCGGTGACGGATCCAAAAGGCAATATCTTAATGCAGCCTCAACCGTATCCGCCACAAGGACCGGTGACGATTAACGGCACGACCTTCGAGTTAACGGCAGGCGCGTTGGCAAACGACAAATTTACGGCAAACCTTGTCCCATCAGAAGGTGACAATGGCAACTTACGTAAGCTGCAAGATCTCCAAACGGGCAAGATCTTGAACGATGGTGAGTCTACGATTCTAGACCTTTACCACAACCTGAATACCAACACGGGTCTGAAGTCTTCAACGGCCAATCGCTTGAGTGATATTGCGACGTTAGAAAAGCAGTCAGCCCAGGAGCGTATTGCTTCAATCTCAGGGGTTAACCTTGATGAAGAAGCGGCAAATATGATGAAGTTTCAACAAGCGTATATGGCTTCTTCACGCATCATGCAAGCTGCTAACGATACCTTTAATACTATTTTGGCTCTGAGGTAGGAAGTATAAATGTTAAATCGTATATCTAGCTTCCATAACTACCAGTCCGTACAAAATGACTTGCGCCGCCAAGAGAACAAGGTGCATCACAACCAAGCGCAACTCGCTTCCGGTAAGAAGCTGCAGTCGCCAAGTGATGACCCGTTAGCGACGCACTATTTACAGAATATTGGTCAGCAATCAGAGCAGCTTAAACAGTACGTTGATGCCATTACTCTGGTTAGAAACCGCCTTGAGCACCATGAGGTGATGATCGCCAACTCGGAAGGCTTTGCTGATGAAGCAAAACGAACCGTGATGGAAATGATCAACGGTGCGCTGTCACCTGAAGACCGTTTAGCGAAGAAGCGTGAAATCCAAGAGTTAGCGAATAACTTTTTGTACTTAGCGAACTCTCAAAACGAGTCTGGCAACTACACATTCGCTGGTACTAAGCCGAAAAGCCAGCCCTTCTTTCGCGATAACGAAGGAACGGTGACGTATCAAGGAGATGACTATCAGCGCAAGATGCGTGTAGCGAGCAGCTTTGAAATGGCGATGAATGATCCGGGCAGTAAGTTATTTATGGAAATAGATAACCCATTCGGTGATTTTGAGCCTCAATACGAGCTAGAGCCAGCATCTGAGTTACTACTTGGTCGTGCAACCAACAGTGCAGAAGATGGTTCTACTTATAAAGTAACCTTTGTTGATATGCAGACCGGTAAGTTTGCCTACCAACTTGAAAAAGATGGCGCTGTGGTTGCTGCTGAAGATTTTGACCCTGCGACTGGCATTGTCTACGAAGGGTTAAATATTCAGTTTAAAGGACAAGTCACCAAGGGTGATTCGATCACCTTAGAGCCGAGAGAGACATTCTCGATCTTTGACACGTTCAAAGAAGCGGCAGAACAGGTAGAAAACCCTGTGTCCGATGCATCGGCAACGGCAAAACTGCACCAAATGACAGAAGAGTTTCATGCTGCGTTTATCCATTTAACGAAAGCAAGAACGGATGTCGGTGCCCGTTTGAGTACATTGGATATTCAAGAGCAACAACATGAAGACTTTAAGTTGTCTTTGGCGAAAGCGAAAAGCAACTTTGAAGATTTGGATTACTCGAAAGCCATCATTGAATTCAATGAAAACTCTCGAGCATTGCAAGCTTCACAGCAAGCGTTTGGCAAAACAAAAGACCTAACCTTGTTTAACTATATTTAATACTTAATCGGTATTTGGTGGTGGACTGCTAAATACCACGGAGTCGATTCTTTGCCTTATGTGCTATGCCATACGAGCGAATGACTTCAAAAATTGCCGCTTTTTCGTACGAGACATAGTGTTTCTTGATATAGCGGCAAAAAACGGCAACAAGCGGGTAGAGGTAGTTTCATCCTCTAGAAGCAAACAATCATAATCGCGTTTAATTTTCTGTAAGTTTTTGATTATTAGTTAATAAAAAAATTATTTATACAAAATTAAACTTGGCATACAACTTGTATCTGTGTTGGTTATAAATGATTAATACAGATCTTAAACCTTGTATAAGGTTTATTGAGTAACATACGGTCAGTGCTTATCCATATGAGAGTAAAGCTGGCCGCTTCGCAGAGAGCTTGCGAACTCATAAGGAGAGCAAAATGGCAGTTAATGTAAGTACTAACGTTTCCGCAATGACAGCGCAGCGTTACCTGAACAAAGCGTCTAATGACTTAGCGACTTCTATGGAGCGTTTGTCATCTGGTCACAAGATCAACAGCGCAAAAGATGATGCGGCAGGTCTGCAAATCTCGAACCGTCTAACGGCTCAGTCTCGTGGTCTTGATGTGGCAATGCGTAATGCCAACGACGGTATTTCGATTGCTCAAACAGCAGAAGGCGCGATGAACGAATCGACTAACGTACTACAACGTATGCGTGATCTAGCGATTCAATCATCAAACGGCACTAACTCGCCGGCAGAGCGTACAGCACTAAACGAAGAGTCAATGGCACTTCAAGATGAGCTTAACCGTATCGCGGAAACCACATCGTTTGGTGGTCGTCGTCTACTGAATGGTTCATTCGGTGAAGCTTCATTCCAGATCGGTTCTAACTCTGGTGAAGCAATGATCATGGCTCTGACAAGTATCCGTGCAGATGACTACCGTATGGGTGGTACTACGTTCGATTCAGAAAACGCGAAAGATAAGAACTGGGAAGTGCCGCCAACAGCGAGCGATCTTAAGTTTGAATTCAAAACCAAAGCGGGTGAAGACATCGTTCTAGATATCAACACTAAAGCGGGTGACGATATTGAAGAGTTAGCGACTTACATTAATGGTCAATCTGACTTAGTAAACGCATCGGTTACTGATGATGGCCGTTTACAGTTATTCGTAGCGGAACCTGACCTAGATGGCGCTATGTCTATCTCTGGTGGCCTGGCATCAGAGCTTGGTCTTAAGAGCGAAGGCCGTGCAACATCAGTTCAAGATATCAGCCTAACAAGTGTTGCTGGTTCACAGAACGCTATCAGCGTTATCGATTCTGCAATGAAGTACGTAGATTCACAGCGTGCTGATTTGGGTGCGAAACAGAACCGTCTAAGCCACAGCATTAATAACTTGGCAAACGTTCAAGAGAACGTAGACGCTTCAAACAGCCGAATCAAAGATACGGACTTTGCGAAAGAGACAACGCAAATGACTAAATCACAAATTCTGCAACAAGCGGGTACTTCAATACTTGCTCAAGCAAAACAATTGCCTAACTCTGCAATGTCACTATTGCAATAGTTATTGGTTGAACTTGCTGCTCGTGTTCAGACGTGAGCCATGCAGCAAGGGAAACTGGCAAGCATACTTACTATTGGGTGTTTAGCTCTCTCATCTCTCACCTGCTATCCATTTTTACGGTAAGAATGCAACGGCGAGTCGGAAATGTGTTCATTTCTCGATGATCTCCACACAGGCTCTGACGCGCCAACTAGCCCCGGTTCTCTCAAAGGAAAAGGGGCTTTTTCCTTTCTGCAGATTGTGTTTTATTTTCCCTTCTAACGATCTTTCTTCGTTTTCTCGCTTTGCTGGTTTTAATTTTCTCTGCCGACTTTGTGAAGAGCAGCTCACCTTTTTTGCCTAATATTTGTCCGCCCCAAAGAACTTTGGTGATTGATCATTTCTGCACATTGGCCAGCCAAAAAGCTAATTAGAGTGTTTTTTGACCAATTAAAGCGCTCTCATTAATAGAAATCTATAGTTATTCTAGAAAGTTTAATGTTTTAAGTTATTGAAAATTAGCTAATTAATAATTTTTTTGTGGTTTTTTAAAAGTTTTTCTAAAGCTTCTGATTTTCGCGCCGTTATTAAAAGTAACTTTGAGAGAACTACTTGGTTTTCCGAGACGTCGGAAACCGCAATACCGGAAAATCAATTGGAGAAATCACCATGGCAGTGAATGT
>NZ_VTXF01000028.1:0-74437 GCF_013114585.1 Vibrio sp. 99K-1 | reverse complement strand
GTATGGGTGCGGTACTGAACACAGCTAAAGTTGAAAAAGGCGACACAGTTGCTGTATTCGGCCTAGGCGGTATCGGTCTTTCTGCAATCATCGGTGCTCGTATGACGGGTGCAAGCAAAATCATCGGTGTTGATATTAACGAGAGCAAATTCGAGCTAGCAAAACAACTTGGCGCGACTGACTGCATCAACCCAATGAACTACGACAAGCCAATCCAAGACGTTATCGTTGAGATGACAGACGGTGGTGTTGATTACTCATTCGAGTGTATCGGTAACGTAAATGTGATGCGTCAAGCTCTTGAGTGTTGTCACAAAGGTTGGGGTGAATCAGTTGTAATTGGTGTTGCAGGTGCAGGCCAAGAGATCTCAACTCGTCCGTTCCAACTAGTAACAGGTCGTGTATGGCGTGGTTCTGCTTTCGGTGGTGTTAAAGGCCGCTCTGAGCTTCCAGAAATCGTAAACCGTTACATGGCGGGTGAGTTCGGACTACAAGAGTTCATCACTCACACTATGGGTCTTGAAGACGTAAACGAAGCATTCGAACTCATGCACAAAGGTGAGTCTATCCGTACTGTTCTACACATGGATAAATAGCCTTAAATCTTAAACCTCATCTGGTTTTCATAAAGTCCGTTAGATTGAATCTCTAACGGACTTTATTTTTTCCTAGGCACACTTTACCAAGGAATATTTTTATTAAAGGTTGTTCCCTTTAATAAAGGTATCTGAATTGTCCTACAGGGTTACTGGAATTGTCCTTATGTTGACTAAACTTCGCCACTCTTTACCTCTTCAGTTAATGTTAGCTGCTTTGCTTGCATGGCTTTTTGCACAACTTATTGCTTCAACCTCTGGCATTACCCAAACGGGGTGGTATCAGTTCTTAATGCTTGGTAAAACTACTTATATCGGCTTGCTAAAAATGGTCGTTGGTTTAGTGGTTTTATTCTCGTTGTTGCAAGGTATAACAAGCATTGGCTCGATCACTCGATTGAAGCAAATTGGCCGTAATACCGTACTTTTCTATAGCTTCACGACGCTGATAGCCATCTCTTTGGGCTTGGGTGCTTCATTGCTGCTGCCTGCTTGGGAGCCTTTAACCAGCGTTGCTACGATTGGAGACGATGTTCAGCTTATCAGCGAAGATGCGGCAGGAGGAGCTGCTATTGCCAGCAAGCTGTTTAGCATGGCATTAGTGAACCCGGTAGCGGCATTAACCAATGGTAACTTGCTCGCGATTGTTGTGTTCTCATTCATGTTGGGTATTGCTCTGCTTTCTTCATTGCCAGAAAAACACCCGATTTTTGAGGTGCTTCATGGCTTGAACAAGAGCATCAATACCATTGTTGGTTGGATAATTCGTTTAGCTCCACTAGCGGTTTTCGCCATTGTCCTTGATTTTACCGTTCGTGGTGGTGAGTCACTGTTTGAGCAATTGGCACTGTTTGCTTTGCTCGTGTTTGTGCTGACTTTGATTCACGGAGCGATTGTACTGCCGACCATTGCGAAGGTGATGACTGGGATTCGTCTTAGCACACTATTCAAAGGTATCTCGGCACCGATGGCGATGGCGTTCGCAACGTCATCAAGCTCTGCTACTTTGCCACTGGCGATGCAGAGCGCAGAAGAGAAGCTTGGCGTATCGCAAAGTACAAGTAGCATGGTGTTACCACTTGGTGCAGTGATGAACATGGATGGTACGGCACTTTTCGAAGGTGTTGCGGCAATCTTCTTGGCTCAACTGTTTGGTGTGGACCTCACGACTTCTGGCTTGGTGATGATCTTCATTATGGCGATGGTCTCTTCTGTCGGGGCTCCGGGTATGCCATCTGGATCTATGTCTGGCATGCAGCTGGTGTTATTGGCCGCTGGTATACCACTGGAAGCGATTGCGATTCTGCTGATTATTGAACGCCCGTTAGATACATTCCGTACGGCTGTGAACGTAGAAGGTGACATGATCGCTGCACTGGTCGTGGATAAATGGCAGAAACAACAAAAGACAGTGTTTGAACCTGCACTGAGCGAGTCTGTAGCTTAGAGAATACCAAGTTCAATGAAAAAGCCCGTTCAGGTGTTCTGAACGGGCTTTTTATTGTTTGTTAATGTGTGCAGTCAGTGACTAACCGATTTTCGTCATCTCATTGAGAGTGAACGACGCCACACAACCTTCGGTTGCAGCCATGTACTCAGCGAGATGAGTATTACCCATGTGCGCTTGCCACAGTTCACGTGATGTCCAGTTTTCGTAGAACGTGAAATGCGCAGGATTTTCATTGTCTTGGTGTAGGTCGTAGTTGATGCAACCTTCTTCAGCGCGAGTGATATCAATCAGCTTTAGCAACTCTGCTTTAACCAGTTCAACTTTGTCTTCGTTAGCGACGATGTTTGCAATGATAGTCAGTTGAGTCATGTTCGTTACCTATATATTTGATTCACCGAAGTGGTGTTGTTCACTGAGTTGCTCTCTATTGGATGAGCAATCATCAGTGCCGATGAACAAAGAATAGTAGGAAGGCTCATGATGATAAACCGCGCTCCGTTAGAATTATTATCAAAAATTAATTGATAATAAACTTAGGTTTACAGTCTTTAGGGTATGGGCTAAAGAGTATTAAAAACCGCCAGCCCAAGCATCAAAATCATCAATATTGTCGAGTTCTTGTTGGCTTCTTGGAGCAGGGTAATAAGGCAGAGCCAATCTTTGAGCGGAAGGTTGCAGTTCCCAATCGGGCGTAATTCTGAGTCGAGTTAACTCATCGTTGAGGCGCACAAACATATAGTAGCCGTCGCTGTGAGTATTGGCGTAACTTGCTATTGTGGCGATATCTCCAGTAGGCAGTTTTACATCTCGGCCAAGTGGGTAGAGCTGATGAAGCGCGAAGCTCACTTTCGGGTCTTGCAGCTTGCCTTGTTTAAAGCGTTCTAAGCCAATGGCGGTAGAGGTCGTGCGAGGCTTCCAGCCTGTGAGGAACAAGCCACTCAAGCTATCTTGGAACGGTTTACCCTTTCGATTACCTTCATTGCTAATGAATTGAACCGTCAGTTTGTCTCCTGATTCTTCCAGAATTTCTAAAAACTGTTCACCAGTACGATCGACTAAAAGCTTCATAAGGCATAAATACCATTAAGAATGGGATACGATCAATGGTACTAATTTAGGGGAGTTTTTAGTAGGGGCTATAAAGGTTATGCAGCGTGAACACTGTTTTCAGTGTTGATCGTTACATTCCCTTTATATGGACATTAGTTTAACGCTTACGTAGGTAATGAGTGGTTACGATTTGATCAAGATAAGTGGTGACACTTTTCAGCGTAAAGTCGAGAGGCGAAACTAAGTCCCCAAATAGCGGAGCGCCACCACCAAGAACGACAGGGAGCGTCGAGATAATCAGTTCATCAACCAGGTCTTCTTTGAGGAAGTTTTGAATGGTCACACCGCCATCAATATACAGATTGTTAAGGCCTTTGCTGTTGAGGTCTTCGATGATCTGAGTGAGTTTGCCCTTTATCAAGAACACTTTACCTTCAACCTCTTTAGGTACTTCCGTCAACGTGTTGCTCAATACATAAACCGGTTTTGTGTAAGGCCAATCAATACCGAAGCTCAGCACCATATCCATTGTATTTCGGCCCATTACCAAAGCATCGATACGATCGATATGGGCGTTGTACCCCATGTCATCACCCTCTGGATTTGGGATGGCTTGTAGCCAATCTAGACCACCGTTTTTGTCTGCAATGTAACCATCAAGACTCGTACCGATAAAGACAATATTTGACATTGTTAACTCCGAAATTGAACAGGAACTTGGCATTTACACTGTATTAAATTAAAATATTCTACAGTGTAGAAATTTAAGTTTAAGAGGTGGTGTTATGACTGTCAAGGATCAAAAGCGAGGTCGACCAAAGAGTGGATCAAGCCAACTAAGTGCCGAAAAGATCTTAGATACGGCAAAGTGCATGATGCGGGAAGGTGGTAAAGTGCCGAGTATCAGAGGGTTAGCCACAGAGCTCGGCGTCGATGCGATGGCGATATATCATTACTTCAAAAAAAAAAATGATCTATTGGAGTCGATCACTGTTTCATTAGTAGGTGAAGTGGCACTGCCTGAGCAAAACCAAGTGTGGCAAGAGAACCTTTATCAGCTTAGCGTGAGCTACCTGTCGGTGTTGAACGACTACCGTGGGCTATTAGAAACTTTGCTGACGATGAAATCGCTTGGGCCCGTTGAGGTATTTAGTGAGCGCTTTGAAGCGGTAGTGAGCCCGTTGAATCTCACATCAGAGCAATCCGAAGACGCTCTTCATTTGCTAGTAGACTATTTGCATGGCTATGCGCTTGCATTGAATTGTAACCCGGATAGAACTGAGATTACGGTTGAGATGGTGAGAAAGCCTTTAGGCCTTTATTGTTTAGGTATCGAACAACTGAAAGCATCGTGACCTTGTAGTCACTATCGATGCCTGAAAGGTGATTTTGGTACTGTGTTCCTCACGATGAAGTCGCTAAGTTTTATTTATACTGGATAATTACCTATAAATTTCTGGATTTAGCAGTAATAATCAATGAATAACCTCGAACAACTTGGTCGTTGAAAAGTTGTCGAGGCCAATTCAAAGACCTCACCGTGAAAAGGAAGTCAAACACATGCCTGTGCTCCAACGCATCAGCTTAACCTTATTACTCGTCGCCGCACTCGGCGGCTGTTCTTCATTACCCGAAGGCATCGATCACCCGGCAGAACCTTACACCTCTTATGGACCAAGCGCTTTATCGGTTTTGGCGGATGAATATCAACCCGAATCAGAGCAGGCGACGACTGCCGTTCGTTTACAAGAATCCGGTTGGGATGCATTGGCTCAGCGCTTGGCACTAGTTGAAAGCGCAGAGCACACCATCGATATTCAATACTACATCTGGAACTCGGATGAATCGGGTAAGTATCTTGCTAGTCGCCTACTAGCTGCTGCTGATCGTGGCGTTAAGGTTCGCGTGATGCTGGATGACATCAACCTCAATGAGCGTGAAGGGCTACTGTCAGCACTCGACGCTCACCCGAATGTTGAGATTCGAATCTTCAACCCAACACCAACGCGCCGTGGTTTCAGTAAGTGGTTGAGTTTCCTTGGTGATTTCTCACGTTTAAACCGTCGTATGCACAATAAATCGTTCACTGTAGATGGCACTTTGTCTGTGGTGGGTGGACGTAATATTGGTGATGAATACTTCGACCTTTCTGACGAGATCAACTTCCGAGATCGTGATGTATTGGTGATGGGTACCGTCGTTACCACTATCCAAACCAGCTTTATTGAGTATTGGGACAGTCGTTGGTCTTACCCTGTCGCTATGTTGGGTGACGAAGAGCAACCGGATCTTTCAAAGATTGACGATATAACGGTTCCACAATACAAAAACTACCCAGAGTTACCATTAAATCATGAAGCAGCAGATAGCTTGCTGAAAGAGGTTCTTGATGAGATGACTTGGGTGAATGCTCGTTTCGCTTACGATCGCCCTGTGCCTGTTGATTCAGACAATACTGATGAACCTAAAGCAACGGCGGTTTTGCTAGGTCAGCTAGCCAGTGAATCTAAACAAGAGATCTTACTTGAATCGGCCTACTTGGTATTCGATGATGGTCAATTAGATGAGTGGCAAACGTTGAATGACGAAGGCGTTGAGATAAAAGCATTGACCAACTCAATGGCGTCAAATGACTTGGTTACTAACCACTCTGCTTACGCGGGCAGACGCTACGATATGTTAGAGCATGGCATCGACCTGTTTGAGTTAAAACCAGATACCAAGTTGTGTGAAGCATCTACCCAAGACGTGTCTAAGTGTGCGCCAGAGACGGCTTATGGTCTGCATGCTAAATCAGTGGTATTTGACCGCAGTATTGCGAGTATTGGTTCATTCAACTTCAACCTGCGCTCGACTTACCTAAATACTGAGTCGGTGTTAATCATTGAAAACAAAGCGATTGCTGAAACGCTAGCTGAAACTATCGAACAGGCGATGAGCGAAGACAACAGTTGGCGTTTGGAGCTAGAAGATGGTGATGTGTATTGGTATTCAGGTGAGCAGAGTTGGGACAGCGAACCAGAAACCGGTAAGTGGGAACGCATGCAATCAGGCTTCCTACAGCTTCTCCCGATAGAGAAATACCTCTAAGAGAGTCGACTTCAGAATAATGAAAAATGTCAGCGCATAATACGCTGACATTTTTGTTTGTGATGATGGAAAGATAGCTTGTTTATCTGAGCTGGGTCTTGAACGCTATCTCTTAGTCAGTTGCTTACTGTTCAAGTACGGCAAAATATGTGGGCGAGATTCTCCAGAGAGTTTCTGTGTGATCTGCTGTGACCAACTGCTTTGCTTTTGGTTACTTGAGCGGTTGGCGTAGTAGCTCTGCATTGAATCGTCATAGCTAGCGATTTCATCTAGGCTCAATGGTTGGTATTGGTTTTCGTGCATTACCACATGAGCTGGAAGGCGGGGTTTAATATCTGGTTGCTGTGCAGGATGACCTAAACACATACCAAAGAGCACGGCTGTGTGCTGTGGAAGTTCTAATAGCTCATCAACCTGTTGAGCGCTATTGCGCAAGCCACCAATGTATACGCCACCTAATCCTAATGACTCTGCTGCGAGCATGCAGTTCTGCGCCATAATGCCAGAATCGACGGCGCCAATCAGAGTTAGCTCGGTAAAGTCGGTTTTTACCTCAGGGTTAATTTGAGCGTGGCGTTGATAGTCGATACAGAACACTAAAAACTCAGCAGCACTTTCCACATAAGGCTGGTTGCCAGCGTATTCCGCTAGCAGCTTACGTTTCTCTTTGTCTGTTACTCTGATGATAGAAACAGCCTGCAATAAGCTTGATGATGACGCGGCGAGACCTGCCTGGACAATTAAATCGAGGTGCTCTTTCTCTATTGGTTGATCGGTATATTGACGAATGGAGCGATGCCCCAAGATGGTCTCAATCGTACTATTCATAGCGCTCTGACTGTCCTTGTTTTTATGATGTATTACAAATCACCATAACGACATTTTTTAGTGGGGTAAACCTCTAACGCCACAACTCTTTTATTTTTGAACTAGCCTTTGAAGTCGCGTTTTTGCAAGCACTCAAGGAACAGCAATATAAGCGTCGGTTATAGTGTTCATAAGTGGAAAATCAGAGTAGAGCAACTAGGATGAATGACATTAAGTCCGTTAATTAATTCAACAACATGGTAGTGCTATGAAGAAAATAACCCTTTTGTCCGTTGCAATTTTATCTAGCCTCTCTTTCTCTTCTTTTGCAAAAGATTGTGATCCCAATTTGCTGCCTTCATGGAAAGACAGCGACAGTAAATCCGCTATCGTGGATTTTGTTGGTCAAGCTACGAAAGAAGAATCTGATACATTCGTTGCGATTCAAGACCGTATTGCTGTGTTTGATAACGATGGTACGCTTTGGTCTGAAAAGCCATACTACTTCCAATTGGCTTTCGCGTTAGATCGAATCAAAGAGATGGCGCCTGAACATCCTGAATGGAAAACAGAAGCACCGTTTAAGTTCGTGCTTGAAGGTGACATCAAGAGTGTTCTAGGGAGCGGTGAAGAAGGGTTATTGAAAATCATCATGGCGACACATTCTGGTATGACAGTTGAACAATACCAAAAAGATGTTGAGCAATGGTTAGCTGCAGCGAAAGATGAACGCTTCAACAAAGCCTATACCGATCTGACTTACCAGCCAATGAAAGAGATGCTGATTTACCTTCAAGAGCATGACTTCAAGACTTACATCGTGTCGGGTGGTGGTGTTGATTTCATGAGAGTGTGGGCTCCTGATGCTTACAATATCCCGTCAGAACAGATCATCGGTAGCGCACTTAAATACAACTACAGCTACAACGACGGCAATCCGACCGTTACCAAAGATTCGTCCATTTTGACCATTGATGACAAAGCCGGAAAGGTTACCAACATTCAGCATATTATCGGTAAGAAGCCGATTCTAGCAGTAGGTAACTCAGACGGCGATCAAGCGATGATGCAGTGGGCAACCAGTCAACTAAACTCAATGGCGATGATTGTTCATCACACCGATGCCGAGCGCGAGTGGAAGTATGATCGTGAGTCCCATGTGGGTAAGCTTGATAAAGCACTCGACGAAGCGAACTCCAGAGATGATTGGACGTTAATCGACATGAAATCCGATTGGTGTGAGGTGTATTAACCCACACAAACATTCAGACAAAACAACAAAGGCTCGGATGGTTCATTCGAGCCTTTTGCTAAATAGCGAAGACTTCGTCTCATTTTCAGCAAGATCGTACTATAAATTTTTAACGCAGGACGCTTTAATCGGGATAGTCAGAAATTAAAGGAATAAAAAATGAAAACGATCGGTTTGCTTGGTGGTATGAGTTGGGAATCGACCATGAGCTATTACAAATCCATTAACGAAGGTGTTAAAGCGACGCTGGGAGGGTTGAACTCTGCAAAGATTTGTATGTATAGCGTGAACTTCGATGAGATTGAAAAGTTACAACACCAAGGCCGTTGGGCTGAGACTGCCGATATTTTAGCTGACGCGGCATTATCTGTTGAGAAAGGTGGCGCAGACTTCATCTTAATTTGTACCAATACCATGCATAAAGTCGTGCCTGAAATCGAACAGAAGATCACGGTTCCTATCTTACATATCGCTGATACTACCGCGCAAAAGCTGCTAGAACAGGGCGTAAAGAAAGTCGGGTTACTCGGCACCGCTTTCACGATGGAACAAGATTTTTACAAAGGGCGTTTAATCGATAAATTCGGTATCGATGTTGTGATTCCTGCCAAGGATGATAGAGAGAAAGTCCACAACATCATTTACCAAGAGCTGTGCCGAGGCGAAGTAAAAGAAGAGTCTCGCGCTATCTATAATCAGATCATTGAGAGGCTAAGCCAGCAAGGAGCAGAGGCCGTCATTCTAGGCTGTACTGAAATCGCCTTACTGATTCAGCAACAACATACCGATGTGCCCCTGTTTGATACTACAGCCATTCATGCAGAAGCCGCGGTGCGTTTGGCGACGAGCGATTAACTTACAGCTAGCTTTCAGTCATTAAGCTTGTCTTTCTGGCGCGTACACCATCAGTTGGTTGATGCGTAATTAAAATCTCTGATTTTCAATAGGTTGCGGACTTTTCTATGAGAGTGTGTTAGGAGTCATTTTCTTCTTTTAGAAAGCCCCAAATTAAGTGAATAAGCACTCTGTATCACACTTTTTATAAATTAGTGGACATACTAATACACATTTATTTACCTCGTGAATAGAATCTCGTTCTAGCGTTATTTTGGCTATGTAATTGAATGAGAATAAAAATGAAATTGAAATCTATTTTTTTGGCTTGTCTGTCAGCAACGGCTCTTTCTGGCTGTTTGAGTGTCCCAATTGAAGAGTTACAACCAACAGCAGATCAAGAAACAATTGATACCGCTATTGAACATCTAAGCGACATAAAAGGAATGACGATTACAGAGAATGGCGTGATCTATTACGTTGAGTCACTGCCGGGAAATTCTCGATGGTCAACTGCACATATTTTGGAATCGAGCTATCGTTTCTCTTGCCAAGACCTTCGTTGGTTTGTTGATAGAGGCATGATCGTTAGAATGAGATTTCAAGGTAATAGTGGCACGACCCAAGATTATGACCTTGAGCGTTGTGAAACCGAAGTTCCAACAAAATTATATGAACCTAAGCAGTAGGTTATTAATCATCTCACATTGAGATTAAAGCTCCTCCTCTATCAATAAGTACATTAATACCCTCTCCATCTGGAGAGGGTATTTTATTTAAAATCTAAAAACTGATTCGACTATATTGTGGATTATCAACGAATGCTGACGTTGATACGCTTTGGTGTATTCAAGCACGCTCTGTGCTTGTAGACCGGAGATACCAATATGAAATATGAGGGAAAAGTATATCGTCCATGGATAGAGGCGAAGAGTATTCTTATTCAAACTACACTAGGTTGCAGCATCAACACGTGCACATTCTGTAATATGTTCAGCGATAAGCGATTTAAGGTTCGCGACATTGAAGGCGTGTTTAAAGATATTGAAGAAGCGCGCCTGATCTACCCTTACGTTGAATCGATTTTTCTTATTGATGGCAACGTGATGGCAGCTCGTACGGATTATCTGCTTAAGGTCTTGGATAAGCTTCGTCACACCTTTCCTGAAAGTAGAAAAATATCACTCTATAGCGGTTTGAATGATTTCCGTAGAAAGAGCTTGAGTGAGCTTAAAGAGCTGAAAAGTGCAGGGTTAAGCATGGCGTATGCGGGTCTTGAGTCTGGTGATCCTGTTGTGCTCGATAATATCAAAAAGCGTATGACACCAGAGCAAGCGATTGAGGGCATGGCGCTGGCAAAAGAGGCAGGTATCGAAACTCTACTGTCGTTTATTTTTGGACTCGGCGGTCGTGAGCGTTCCCGCGAGCACATTTTCGAGACAACAAGGTTGCTGAATATCATGAAACCTGAGCAGATAGCGCCAATGGCGTTAGCAATACAACCAGGAACGGCTTTGGAGCAGCAAGTTAATGACGGTACGTTCATCATGCCGACTCAACTTCAGATCTTAGAAGAGGAAAAATACTTACTCGAGAACCTCAATATCGATACTTTCTATTGGGGTGACCACGGTAACAACATCGTGACTCAGAAAGGCTTCCTACTTGATTCTAGAGAGCAGTTCTTAGCCAAGGTGAATCATGCGATCACATCTAATCCAATGGCGAAGGATAGCGTGATTCAAACTTTTGCCTGGTAGGTAACTGATAGCTGAAAGGTCTCACTCAAAACTGAGACCTGTTCTCTGGATTCAAATCCAACAAGATAAAAGTAGTGCTTACGAGAATTCATGATTCTCGTGAGCCTATATCGTTACTGAGACAATTCAATTTAACACCCTCGATTTTGTTGGGGGATGTTGTAAATTTGTGAATCTAAATTGTCTATATTCTATGCTGTGTACTGGATCTCATTTGTTATTTGAGTCCCTTGCTAAGGTTAATAATGAATGTGTAATACCAATCACTTTAATCAACTTAAGAGGTTTCTATGCTAGGTGAAAATCACTCTCTTGTTCACGAATTTCCTGAAATGAAAGACAAAATTGCTGAGCTTGCTAAAACTGATGATGGCTTTGCAACTGACATGAAGACATACGACAACCTTGATAAAGAGATTCGTAAGCTTGAGCTGAAAGATTCACCCATTGATGATGGCTCAATGCACCAACTGAAGCACGACCGTTCTGTGTTGAAAGATGCGTTATATGCTCGCTTGAACAGCTAATGGACGACAGTTTCTAGAGATAGATAATAAAAACTCCTTCGGGAGTTTTTTCTTTTTGGCTCCGATTATCTGAATCTCATCAAAGTAGCGGCATATGTTGTATTGTTAGTGGGATGACGCATAATGTGGGTTATTGCGATATGATTTTTAAGATTCTATTGGTAATCACATGAACATTGAACACCTCAAATTGTTTATTCGCTTAGCGTCTACACATAACATCAGCATGGCTGGCCAAGAGTTGGGTTTATCTCCCGCAGTTGCCAGCTCCCACATCAGTAAATTGGAAGACAATTTAGGTGTTCGCCTGGTACATCGCACCACTCGTAAAGTGTCACTCACTGAAGAGGGAGAAGCATTTCTACCTCATGCTGAAGAGGTCCTGTCGAGTGTCGATGCCGCAAAATCGGCGGTTGGAGTCGGTAGTGATTCACCAACCGGTACGCTGCGTGTTACTGCCTCTGCTTCATTTGGACGTTTGCACTTAATACCAGCATTACCGGGGTTCCTTGAGCGATACCCAGGGTTAAAAGTCGATTTCAGATTGTCAGACTCCGTGGTCGATCTTGTGGAAGGCGGTTTCGATATCGCGATTAGAATCTCTGAATTAAAGGATTCGACTCTGATTGCGCGTAAGCTTGCCACAGATAAACGAGTGGTATGTGCATCACCAGATTACCTCATCAAATATGGCAAACCTGCCACGCCTCAGGACCTTAATGACCATCAATGCATTAGCTTGATTGGCCTAGAAAACTGGACCTTTCATACTGAAAACGGACCGAAAACGATTAAGGCGACCGGATCTTTTAGAGCAGATAACGGAGAGGCACTACGTGATGCTGCAGTCGGTGGGCTTGGTATTACCGTGACGTCGAATTGGTGTGCATATGAGCAACTGAAAAGTGGTCAGCTGATTCAAGTGTTGGAAGATTACCCACTCACCTCAGAACCTGCGATCTGGGCGGTGTATCCTAGTACTAGGCTGCTTGCTCCCAAAGTAAGAGCGTTTATTGATTACTTCTCGGACTACTACGGTAACCCGCCGTATTGGGAACAAACGTAGAGGCAAATGTTGTACGAAAAAGCCCTGCGTCTCTAAGTTAATTTATTAGAAACACAGGGCTTTTTTATTGAGATTTGCAAATCAACTCAGCATGAGTCGTCGCAATTAAGAAAGCGTCGCTTTGATGATCTCTTCAATTTTAGCGATAACTTGCTGTGATTTATCACCGTATAGCGCATCTGGGTGTGGGTTCGCAAACGTGTTGTTGTCATTATCAAAATATTGACCGCCAGCTTGTGCGAATTCGTCAGATAATGACGCACGAACGAGAATGTCAGAGCCAATACTCAGATCGCCGCCCGCAATGCCGTAGGCGTCTTTCACCATCTTACTGCCCAATAAAGAGGCTGGATTAACAGCAATAACCATTGGCCCAGTAGAACCTAGCTCTTTTGCCATCTCACGTGTCCACATGGTGATCGCTAGTTTGCTTTGCGCGTAAGCATCGCCATCAGAAAGTGGCTTTTTCCCTTCTAGTGCTTCGATATTCACTGCCGCTTGCGCAGCCGACGATAAGTTCACCACACGGCTCGACGAATCTAATACTGGCAACAGGCGCTTGGTAAGGTGATACGGCGATACTGTGTTTACAGCAAAACGAACATCTAAACCGTCTTTGGTGATTGGGTTTGGGGTATTGAACACACCTGCGTTGTTGATCAATACATCAACCTTCTCATGCTCGGCAATCACTTCGTCAGCCAGAGCATCAACATCTGCCAGAATCGACAGATCGGCCACGTAGCTTTGGATCTTCGCCTCTGTAGAGAGAGCGACAAGTTGCTGCTCAACGTCTTTAAGTTTGGTTGGGTTACGTCCATGCAATAAAACGTGGTGACCTTGCTGAACGAATGCTTTTGCTGTTTCGAAGCCGATACCGTCGGTAGAGCCTGTTATCAGAATGACTTTTTGCATGGAATAGATTCCTTATTAAAGCGCTGACATCGTGAGCGTTTTGAATGAATTGTTTTATTGAGATAAAGAATAGCAACCTTTCGTAAAATTGATAATTAACCCATTTGATAAAACACTATTTAGCTTTTGTTGAAAATAGAAGAGGGTAATAGGGCGATTTGGTCGAGTGACAACTACTGAAGTGCAAGGAATTGAACGCAAATAGTGGAGGCAAATAATAAAAAAGCTTAGCGCGGGGGACGCTAAGCTTGTTTATTAATCAGGTTGTTGAACTGTGCTTGTTGGCTGGTGGATTAGCTTACTTGAGAAAAGCTTACCACTTTACGTTGTAGCTTCTCTTTTAAGTAATCAGACAATGCTTGTTGCTCAGATTCGTTCATGTACAAGCCAAGCTTGGTTCTGCGCCATAAGATGTCTTCGTCTGTCATTGCCATCTCTTGGTTGATCAAGTAATCAATCTCAGCTTGGTAAACACCGTGTGCTTCGCTTGAGAACTGGATACCAAGGTCTGCCTCACATGTAGCGCCTTCAAGCAGGTCCCATGTGTAAGTACCAAATTGGGTCACGTAACGAAGTAGCAGTGCTTCTGATGCCCAAGGGTATTTCGTGTGCATCATTGCTGCAAGCTGTTCGCGGCTGCAGCTGAAGTTACCACCCGGCAGCGTGTCGTTAGCTGTCCAAGGTGCGCCCATGTGTTTCAGGTAAGGTTCTAGCTTGTTCAGTGCCGCTTCACCGAGTTTACGATAAGTCGTTAACTTGCCACCGAAGATAGATAGCAGTGGTGCTTGATCCATTTCTGCATCCAGCTCCAGTGTGTAGTCACGAGTAATCGCTTGTGGCGAGTCAGATTCATCATCACAAAGCGGTCTTACGCCACTGTATGTCCACACTACATCGTCACGCTCTAGTTGCTTAACAAAATGCTGGTTAACGATATCAATCAAGTAATCAACTTCTACATCGTCGATAGCCACTTCGCGAGGGTCGCCTTTGTATTCAAGGTCGGTTGTGCCGATGATCGAGAACTTATCTAGGTAAGGGATCATAAACACGATGCGGTTATCTTTGTTTTGTAGGATGTACGCTTGTGGTTCGTCATGAACACGCGGCACCACAATGTGTGAGCCTTTGATTAGGCGAATATTACGCGGTGAGGTTTGCTCTAAACCATCATCAAAGAACTGTTTCACCCAAGGGCCAGCTGCGTTGACCAATGCTTTCGCTTTGCGCTCGAAACGTTGGTTTGTCATCACATCAAGAATCGTTACGTGCCAAATGTCGCCTTCGCGGTGCGCTTTTTCAACTCGGCAGTAGTTGCGTACTTCTGCGTTGTTTTCTTTCGCCGCTAATACGTTCAGCAATACCATACGCGCATCATCTACCCAGCAGTCTGAGTATTCGAAACCTGTTTTCATTTCTGGCTTCAGTAAACCTGATTGAGCCAAGTTCACCGTTTTACTTCCAGGAAGCGTCGTACGTTTACCTAAGTTATCGTAAAGGAATAGGCCACAGCGGATCATCCAAGCCGGGCGTAAAAATGGTCGGTGCGGTAAACGGAAACGCATTGGTTGTGCAACATGAGGTGCTTTTCTCAGCAACACTTCGCGCTCTGCGAGTGCTTCCGAAACTAAACGAAACTCGTAATGTTCAAGGTAACGTAAGCCACCGTGGATTAGCTTTGAACTTGCAGAAGACGTCGCAGAGGCGAAATCATTTGCTTCATATAAACCAACGTTTAGACCACGACCAGCAGCATCTGCCGCGATACCCGCACCATTGATGCCGCCGCCAATAACGATTAAGTCTAGAGTTGAAGATGTACTATTGTTTGAATTAGTTTGTTGAGCACTCATGGTTTTGACCTCTTTCTGAGCGAACGAGCATTTTAGAACATAATTGAATCCTATATTAACTTTCGTTTGCGGTCATTTATTATTTTCGTTTATGCGCGTTTTATGTGATTTGCGCATAAAAAAACCTTCGCTTATGACAGCGAAGGTTCAAAATGACTCTTATTCGAGCATAGAAGTGAGACTGTTCATGTTCAAGTACGATTTTCTAAGTAACAAAAAAGCCCATTATCGATAAAGTGATCTATCAATAATGGGCTCTTTTAATGAACATGATTTCTGAGCGTTTTTTTATTCGTCCGACGCTAGTGGTTGAGAAGCGGTCTCGATAACTTCTAATGGAATGTCTGAATCTTTAAGGATGTTCAGAATCTCTTCTGGTGGTTGTTTATTGGTGAATACCATGTGTGCTTGAGAGATGTTACCCAGCTTAACCATTGCGTTGCGGCCAAACTTACTGTGGTCGACTGCTAGGAAGATGCTGCGGCTGTTTTCGATGATGGCTTGCTTCACTCGAACTTCATGGTAGTCAAAATCAAGCAGTGAGCCGTCAAAGTCGATACCGCTGATCCCTAGAATGCCGAAATCGAGGCGGAACTGCTTCACGAAATCGAGTGTTGCTTCACCCACGATACCGCCATCACGGTTTCTTACCTCGCCACCCGCCAAGATAACCTTTATCTCTGGGTTTGGTAGCAGGATACTGGCAACGTTGATGTTGTTAGTCACGACTCTGAGTTGTTTGTGGTTTTTGTTCAGCGCGCGCGCCACCGATTCTGGCGTAGTGCCGATATCAACGAACAAGGTTGCACCATCTGGAATGTGTTTAACCAGCTCGTCGGCAATCACATCTTTTTCATTGAAGTTAAGCGCTTTACGCGTGTTGTAAGAGGTGTTTTCTGAGCTAAGAGGAATGGTTGCACCACCGTGATAACGACGGATTTTGTTGCTATCAGCCAGCTCATTGAGGTCTCGTCTGATGGTTTGTGGGCTAACATCGAATTTTTCAACGAGCTCTTCTGTGCTCACATATCCTTGTGTTTTTACCAGGTCTACAATCTGCTGGTGTCTTGGTATCTGCTTCACTTAACTTACCACTCCCTGCACGCTATGGGTTCTAGCGCGTTACAATCGAAAATATTAACTCGCGCTATTGTGCTCGAATTGATGAGGAGAGAGAAGTAATGATAGTAAGGAATTATGTCCAAACCGCAAAAACGTTGATCAAAACAATGAAAAATTGGCTCCAAACGCAAAAAAGAGCACAAAATAGTGCTCTTTTTAGTTTCGTTTAATGAGGAACGAACAATTCAATCGATAAGAGAGTGATTATTCGAACGCTCGATTTTACTCTTCGTCGTCATCGTGCAGTTCAGACCAAACTTGTGCACACTTGATGGCACGCTTCCAACCTTTGTAACGGCGGTTACGCTTCTCTTCATCGTGGTGTGGCAAGAACGTGCGATCTAGTACCGCTTTGTCTTGAAGCTCATCGATGCTGTCCCAGAAACCAACCGCTAGACCAGCAAGGTACGCTGCACCCAGAGCCGTTACTTCCGTTACTTCAGGACGGTGAACTTCTGTATCTAGCACGTCTGATTGGAATTGCATTAAGAAGTTGTTCGCTACTGCGCCGCCATCAACACGCAGGTTTGCTAGCTTGATGCCAGAGTCCGCTTGCATCGCATCCAGTACGTCACGAGTTTGGTAAGCAATACCCTCCAGTGTTGCACGAATGATGTGGTTAGAGTTAACGCCACGTGTTAAGCCAACAATTGTACCGCGAGCGTAAGCATCCCAGTATGGTGCGCCTAGACCGGTAAATGCAGGAACAACGTAAACACCGTTTGACGTATCTACTTTAGTTGCGAAGTACTCAGAGTCTTCTGCGCCAGCCAGTAGCTTCATTTCATCACGTAGCCATTGGATAGATGCGCCACCCATGAATACCGCACCTTCAAGTGCATAAGCTGGTTCGCCCGTAGGACCACATGCTAATGTCGTCAATAGGCCGTTCTTCGATGTTACTTTCTCTTGGCCTGTGTTCATCAGTAGGAAACAGCCCGTGCCGTATGTGTTTTTCGCTTGACCAGCTTCAACACACATTTGACCGTAAAGCGCTGCTTGTTGGTCACCCGCAATACCAGCGATTGGAATACGAGTACCGCCTTTACCACCAAGGTTCGTTTGGCCGTAAACTTCAGAAGAGCGTTTCACTTCAGGCATCATTGATGCTGGAATACCCATCTCGTCTAGTAGCTTGCTGTCCCAGCATAGGTCGTTGATGTTAAACAACATAGTACGTGATGCGTTAGTGTAATCCGTAACGTGTACACGGCCTTGAGTCATCTTCCAAACCAACCAAGTATCAACCGTACCGAACAGTAGCTTACCTGCTTCAGCGTCTTCGCGAGCGCCTTCAACGTTGTCTAGAATCCATTTTACTTTTGTACCTGAGAAATACGGGTCAAGGACTAAACCTGTATTGTCACGCACGTAGTCTTCTAGGCCACGCTCTTTAAGTTCTTCACAAATTTCTGCAGTACGACGACATTGCCATACGATAGCGTTGTATACCGGCTTGCCTGTCTCTTTGTTCCAAACGATGGTGGTTTCACGTTGGTTAGTGATACCGATACCCGCTAGCTCGTCGCTGCGAATGCCTGCTTTAGCTAGAGCTTCAACCAATGTAGAGCTTTGAGTCGCCCAGATTTCCATTGGATCATGTTCAACCCAGCCAGCCTTTGGATAAATTTGAGTAAATTCTCGTTGAGAAGAGCTTACGATGTTTGCATCGTGATCGAGGATTACAGCGCGAGAGCTTGTAGTGCCTTGGTCTAGGGCAACAATGTATTTTTGCTCGGTCATGGTAAGAATCCTTTTTGTTCCGTTATTTATATTTTAGTAAATGTAAGGTCGCTTGGGGTTAAGCTTGAGCTTGTTCAGCTTCTTCTTCTGTTTCACATTGGTTTGGAATTGTGCAGCCATGGCCTTCCACTGGTAGGTGAGCACCAATAACACGTGGGTACAACCAGCCACCAAAACACGCACCAGCGATAGGAGCAAGAATTGGAACGATGAAGTAAGGAATATCACGAGCACCGGTTAATGCAAAATCCCAACCTGCAAAGTAAGCGAAAAGTTTTGGTCCGAAGTCACGTGCAGGGTTCATAGCAAAGCCAGTTAGTGGACCTAATGAGCCACCAATTACCGCGATAAGAATACCGATCAGTAGAGGGTTCATTGCGCCACGTGATGCGCCATTGTTCTCGTCGCCCAGTGCAAGAATGGCAAACATCAATACTGCAGTAATCACGAATTCCACCGCAAAAGCGCCGAAGAAAGAGAGTGAAGCATGTGGGTAAGTCGAGAAGATACCAGCAGTTGATAGTGCGTCTTGGCTGCTACGAACAAAGTTATGAGCAATTTCGTAATCTGTAAACAAGTTGCTGTATAGGCTGTAAACCAAAGCTGCAGAGCAGAAGGCACCAAGTAATTGAGAGATGATGTAAGGCACTACCTTCGCCTTATCAAATCCATGGAACATGGCTAATGCAATGGTTACTGCAGGGTTTATGTGTGCGCCAGAAACGCCAGCTGTGCAGTAAATCGCGATAGATACGCCGAAGCCCCAGATGATACTAACTTCCCATTGTCCGAATGTTGCACCTGTTAATACCAGTGCAGCCACACAGCCAACGCCAAAGAAGATGAGCAGGCCAGTACCGATAAATTCGGCGAGGCATTGCCCAAATAAAGAAGGTTGTTTGTTTGTTGTCATGTTCGAGTCCTTGTTATTTTTGCTTATCTAGCACGCGTATTGTGCATAAATTTGCGAACTCGAAAATAAACGAGCATTAAAAATGAGCGTTTGAGCATAAAATTGTTAATTAAACTGGCTTGAAATGTTAAACCGAACACTTTTGCTCGAAAAAGAAGCTTGTATGGACGCTATTGCGCGAATGTATGTCTCGGGAGGTCGCTAAAAGTACCTGTATGTAAGCAGATGCACAACTGGTACGAGGAGTTAATGACTGGATTTGTGATGCTGATTCGCGAGTGGTGGTTTATTAAACTTGGATCTTGTGGACCTATCCGGGGTCTCAAATGTTGGAAAAGCGTTAACAAACAAGGATGTACTTAAGCTATGACAAAAAATGCCAGATCCATACTGAATCTGGCAATTCGTTTTGTTTATCGCTCAGTGATGATATTTGAGCGAATCGGTGAATTAATTTAGAGCGTTAACTTTGCCTTGTGTAACAAAGTAGTCTCTTACTGAATCGTACGCCCAGTTAAATCCGATAGCGTAGAGTACAAAGAAAATGACTAGGCCGATGTCCATAATCAATACGGTTAGGAAATCCAGCTTCAACACCCACATCAAGACTGGTAGCGTCACTGTCATTAAACCAAGTTCAAACCCTAATCCGTGTAAAACTCGGGTTTTCTTCGTTCGTTTTGTTCTGTCTGCCCCGAAGATTTTGTCGTAGCCGTAGTTGTAGACGTAGTTCCAAGCCATTGCTATTAGCGACATCGCAAGTGCTAACCCCGCCATTTCCCCAGCTCCATTGCCAGTAATGTAGGTTGCTAGCCCCGCCATCATGATCAGTGCGAACACTTCAAATAGCACCATATGTAGAATTCGTTCTTTGTGTGACATGTATTTTCTCTTTCTGTTGAATCTATATTTGCTGTTTGAAAGGTATATTATCTTTAATTATGATTATAGAAAGATAGTAACTATCACCAATGGTGATAATAGGTTGGTGGTATGTATAACATTGAACAACTTAAAATGTTCGTTTACGCAGTAGAGCTGGGTTCTTTCTCAGCAAGTGCTCGTCATTTAGGTAAGGTGCAATCGGCGGTAAGCCAAGGCATCAACAATCTTGAAATAGATTTCAATGTGGAGTTATTTGATCGTTCGACTCGCAAACCTTCGCTGACGAAAGAAGGTGAACAGCTCTTTAAACAAGTGAAAGCAATCGTCCTTCAGGTTGAAGATCTCAATGCTTCCGTTAGTGCGATAGGAACGGGCGAAGAAGGGCTTATTAAAATCGCATTAGATGACTCCTTATTGGTCCCCAACCTATCCAGAATCCTAAGTGAATTCAGCCAACTTTTCCCTGCAACTGAAGTTGAGTTGATCGCTTGTACCACAACAGAAGTGAACCCCTTCGTAGTTGAAGAGAAGGCAGACCTTGGTTTGATGTTCACCAACTTGGCTTTTGATGTCGGTTCTGAACCTTGCTTTATTGGGCATCTGCCGTTTGTTGCTGTTTGTCACCCAAGCCACAAGCTAGCCAAAACGGGTGTAGCGAAATTGTCGGATTTACTGCCACATCGTCAGCTCATGCTGAGGGGCGACAAAGGTAAGATGATGGATCAGTTTCCACTTATAGCGGGCAAGGTATGGTGGTCGAACAGCTTTATCGTTATCAAAGAAATGATCCTTGGTAGTGATGTCGGTTGGGCGTACTTACCTAAACACCTTGTTGAAGAAGAGTTAAGTAAACAGCGTTTGATAGAGGTGAACGTCTCATTTGACCATAAAACGTGGTCGCCTCCGGTTGATTTGGTTTTATCGAAAACACGCTCTAAAGGGCCAGCATTGCTATGGCTTGAACAAGCATTGAAAGGCCTATTAGACGAAACATAAGCTGGATGAGACTTAAATTGGATTAATCTGGATAGAGAAAAGGCTCACAAATTACTTTGTGAGCCTTTCTGTTTTAAGCGATACGCGATTTTTTTAGTTCGCAGATTTCACTGTTAGACCGTTGTAGTACTTGTCTTTCATCTTAAGTGCCACGTTCACTAGGTAAATCAGTACAGGTACTTCAATCAGTGGACCGATAACGCCTGCAAACGCTTGATCTGAGTTGATACCGAATACAGAGATTGCTACGGCAATCGCTAATTCAAAGTTGTTACCTGTTGCTGTAAATGCAATTGATGCGTTCTTGTCGTATTCAATGCCCATCTTCTTACCAATGAAGAAACTGATGAAGAACATCGCAGTGAAGTAGATTGTCAGTGGAACAGCAATCAACAATACGTCCATTGGCAACTCAACAATCATCTCGCCTTTTAGGCTGAACATCAGAACGATCGTTGCCAGTAGAGCAATCAGTGTCATTGGAGAAATGCGCGGAATGAACACGTCGGTGTACCATTGCTCACCTTTCATCGACACAAGGATCTTACGGCTTAAGAAACCTGCTAAGAATGGGATACCTAGGTAGATAAGTACGCTGTGTGCAATATCGATCATTGAGATATCAACCAGCATGCCTTCGTAACCGAATACTGGAGGAAGAACGCTGATGAACAACCACGCCATAAAGCTGTAGCTAACCACTTGGAACGCACTATTCAGAGCAACCAATGCGGCACCGTATTCTTTGTTACCGCCACCGATGTCGTTCCAAACTAGAACCATTGCCACACAACGTGCAAGACCAATTAGAATCACGCCGACCATGTAACCAGGGTGGTCACCCAAGAATGTAAGCGCTAATACGAACATTAGGATAGGGCCAACCAACCAGTTCATAATCAAAGAGAGCTTGATGGCTTTCTTATCTTTTACCACAGTGCCCAATAGACTGTAGTTAACCTTAGCCAAAGGTGGGTACATCATTAAGATAAGGCCAATCGCGAGTGGAATGTTGGTGGTGCCAACAGACATTGAATCGTTCCACTGTTCGATCTGTGGGAATAGGGTACCTAGCAGTACACCAAGGCCCATGGCGATGAAGATCCATAGTGTTAAGTAGCGATCTAGAAAACCTAACTTTGGTTTCATGGTAATCTCTCTTTTTTGATATCGTAAATCGTCGAAAAACGATTGATTGTGGCAAAAAAACACGCTTAAAAGTAAAGGCTATCAAAGCCGATCCCTCAAGCGTGAACTTCTATTTTAGAATGCTGTTAAATACCGATTCGAAGCGTTGAATATTGTCGCGGTCGATGCGGTAACACATCTTCGGCGGGATAGACTCAGCAGTGATAAAACCAGAGCTTTTCAATATTCTTAAGTGTTCTGATACCGTTGATTGAGCTAAACCCAATTCACTTACCAGATCACTGTTTAAGCAGCCGCCCGACTTTTCCAATGCAGACAAGATACTAAGTATGCGAATTCTCGCTGGATGCGCGAGTGCTTTTGCTAACACTGCCATTTCTTTTTCTGCTTCAGCATTACTCGGCGGAAGAGGTAGAGAACAGCTTTCTGTTGCTTGGCATGTTGCAGTCATACTTAGGTAGCTCACTTAATTCTAATCGTTAAAAGACGATTAATAGTAAGCCTATTTCTTTTGTCGGTCAATGCGAATTTTAAAAGTTGCCTTAAATGGGCCGACGCAGCTTGTCGTATTGACGTAGCTTGATACCCGATTTGCTATCGATTTTAAACCTTATGGTACATAAGCAATATCTAAGATTTAAGCAAAGAAACTCACCGAAAAGCATTGCATTCACTGGCTACTATAGCGATATAATCGAACGCAGAACCGTTACCCAAGATAACGAAAAATCATAATCTACTATTTAATTTTTATACCAATCACAGTAAGTAAATGATCAGAAATAGCGCAGGAAAAAGACTTGAGAACAAGGCGGAATTTTTTGGTAAGTAGTTATTCTACAATCAAAAATTCTAACGCAGTTATCGAGTATTTTAACCAGCTACGATGAACAGTTATTTACTACGATTGGTATTACTTATAGGTAAGCTCTGAAATGCCACAACAGAACATCAAATTTATCGCTGCTGATATGGACGGCACTCTACTTAATGAACACGGAAAGTTAGACCCTGAATTCTTTAACCTCTATGAGCGACTAGAAGCTCAAGACATTATTTTTGCTGCGGCATCGGGTCGCCAGTATTACAGCTTGATGGAAACCTTTGCTCCTATTAAAGATCGTATGATGTTTGTTGCTGAAAACGGCACATTGGTGATGCACAAAGGCCAAGAGCTATACAGCTGCTTGCTTGATACTGATGCCATCAAAGACATCATCAAAGAAGCGCGTGCTATCGAAGGTGCCCATGTGGTGCTGTGTGGTAAAAAGTCAGCATACATCGAAACCAAAGACGAACGTGCTCTAGCGGAGATCTCTAAGTACTACCATCGCCGCGAGCAAGTAGAAGACCTTTTGGCGGTTGAAGACAAGTTTATCAAGGTTGCTATTTGCCACTTTGACGGCTCGCAAGAGAAAGTAAACCCAAGCATCAACGCTAAGTTTGGTGAAAATTACCAAGTGGTTGTAAGCGCGAAAATTTGGTTGGATGTGATGAATGCTGAGGCTTCAAAAGGGGCGGCAATTAAGCATCTACAAAACACATTAGGTTTCACTTACGAACAGACCATGAGCTTTGGTGACTACCTAAATGATTACGAGATGCTTAAAGAGAGCTACCACTCATATGCGATGGAAAATGCACATCCAAAACTGAAAGAGATTGCTCGTTTTGGTGCGCCAAGTAATGTTGATGCAGGCGTATTCCAAGTGTTAGAGAAACTTCTCGCATAACGTTCGAAATCCTTTTTAGATTTTTATCAAAGCCGACTCACTAACATGAGTCGGCTTTTTTGTTCGCTACTGGTGCATTGAGTTAAATTTGAACGAGTGTTCAGTTTATTGTAGTCTGATCAGAAATATGGGTATCCATTTCGAATTGGATACGCCCTAGCAACGATATTTGGAATGACGATGAGCAAGAAACTTCAACTCGATATTATTTCTGACGTAATGTGCCCTTGGTGCGTTGTCGGCTACAAAAACCTAGAGCAAGCCTTATCAGAACTTGGCTTAGAACAACAAATTGAACTTGAATGGCAGCCGTTTGAGCTGAATCCAGATATGCCACAAGAGGGTGAAAACCTGCGTGAGCATATCATGAGAAAATACGGCTCTAGTGCGGAAGAGAGCCAACGTTCACGTGAGCAACTGGCAGCTCGTGGCAAAGCGGTTGGGTTTGATTTCAATTTCTATGACAGCATGAGAATGGTGAATTCACGTCACCTACATGTGCTGCTTGATTTTGCTCTCGCGCACGGTAAACAGACTGAGTTAAAGCTACGCTTCTTTACTGCGCACTTTTCAGAGAAAAAAGATCTGTCTGATCTTGAAGTGATTGCACAAGAACTTGAAGCGGTTGGTTTGGATTCAACGAAGGCACTGAAACGCCTAAAGAACATCGACAACTTAAAGCAAATAGAAGCGCAAGAGTTTGAATGGCAACGCATGGGCATCTCAGCTGTTCCTACTGTGGTATTCAACCGCAAAAGTGCAGTCACTGGCGCACAGACGGTCGAAACGTATAAGCAAATCCTTCAAGAGCTTATGGCCGAATCATAAGCCGATCATTGGTATTAATTAGAGTCTGAATTTCATGGAATCACTTTCACTCGCACAAGCACAAAAAATGGTATTGCTTTCGCAAAAATTGCCACCTAAGAAGCTACCGCCCAAAAAGCAACGTAATGGCGGTGCTTTGGCGAACACGCTGTCAGCGATTGAAAACCTTGGCTATGTGCAAATTGATACCATCTCTGTGATTCAGCGAGCTCACCACCACACGCTTTGGAATCGCAATCAAGACTACCAACTGAATCATCTGGATAAGCTGTTAGAGCGTCGAGAAGTGTTTGAGTATTGGTCGCACGCCGCCGCGTATTTACCTATGCGAGACTACCGCTTCAGCCTGCATCGAAAGAATGGGTTTGCGAGCGGTAAGCTTAAGCATTGGTATAAAAAAGACGACGCACTCATGGCACATGTCCTCAAACGCATTGAGAACGAAGGGCCATTGATGGCGAAAGACTTTGAAGGGGATCGACCAAACCCCGGAGGTTGGGGCGGTAAACCGGCTAAGCAAGCTTTAGAAACCTTGTTCATGCAAGGCGATTTAATGGTGCCAAGCCGAGTTAATTTTCATAAGGTGTATGACCTAACCGAGCGAGTTCTACCGAGCGGAATTGATACCTCTGAGCCGACAGAACAAGAGTACATCGAGCATCTGATCACGCGTTATTTAGAAGCGAACGGTGTGGGAATCGCATCTGAGATGAGCTATCTCCTTAAGAACACCAAACCACTGATTCAGAAAACACTCCAGCAGATGCTTGAAGACAAACAAGTCGTGAAGGTGGATGTTCAAGGCTCTGACTATTATGTGTTGCCTAATGCGTTTGAGCTTCTGAATCAGTCTCTTTCTCGAACTAAGTTAAAGATATTGTCTCCGTTCGATAATCTGTTGATTCAACGTAAGCGAATGCAATCACTGTTTAACTTTGATTACCTTCTTGAGTGTTATGTTCCTGAAGCCAAGCGCCAGTTTGGTTACTTTAGTTTACCGATTCTGTGGCAAGGTAAGCTGGTGGCGCGAATGGATTGTAAGGTTGACAGGAAGACCCGTTTACTCAACATTCGCAACTTAGTTGTTGAAGACAGAGTTAAAACTCATGAGTCATTGATTCACGCTTTATGCGAAGAACTAAAGCACTTCATGGTGTTTAACCAATGTGATGAGGTGGTCGTCCATAACACCACGCCTTCCGACCTTGGCAAGCGCTTGATGAGTCATTGGCAAATGGTTTAACGTTTATCGCTGCTTAAAAGCCCTAGTTACATAAACCATCTCGTTATTCAGCAAGCTCGGCTAATAAAAACTCGACAAAGGTTCTGTTCTTCAACGACAGTTGCTTGGTTTTGTAGAGCAAGTGAATCGGCTTGGGTAACGGCGCCATGCCGGGTAGGATTTCCAACAGAGCACCACGCTCAATCTCTTCTGAGACTAAGATAGTCGGCTGTAACAACACGCCCACGCCTTGTAGGGCTGCATATCGCAACACATCCCCATTATTCGACATCAAACGCACTTGCCCTTTATTCACCGCGCTATGCGTTGCTTGGTGGTTCTGAGAGGCTAGGAGTTGCGCTTCATTGTTTTGCGTACTCCGCGTTTGTGCATCTCGACCACTCACATCACGACGACTGCTATAACTGAATCCAAGTGATGGGTGTCGCGCGAGATCTTCTAATACACGAATCTCTGCATGTTGGTTTAGGTATGCAGGAGCTGCGCAGTAACACATCTCGTAATCCCCTAAATATCTGGCGACTAAACTGGAGTCAGACAGGTCACCAATTCGCACAATTAAATCAATATCCGAAGAGTAGGGATCAACAAGATCGTTGTTCAGTACGAGCTCGACATTAATCGTCGGATTATTGGCAAGGAACTTCGCCACTATCGGGGCAAGCACCTTGTTCCCATAGGTCACTGGGCAGTTTATTTTGACCGTGCCTTGAGGCTGGTTTTCTAAGGTTTGAATTAGATTTTCAGCATTGCTGATGTCTTCCAGAATTCGTTTACATTCTCGATAGTAGAGCTGCCCTGAATCGGTTAAAGACTGCTTGCGTGTGGTGCGATGAATCAGTTGAGAGTTGAGGCTCGATTCAAGATGATGGACATGTTTACTGATCATGGTCGCCGACAGGTTGAAGTGGTTGGCGGCGCTGCGAAAGCTGCCCTGTTCCACTACGTAAACGAAGACTTTCATGCTGGTTAACTTATCCATTAAACACTCTTGGTTGATAAATAATAAACAAAAGGTGAGTTTATCAATTATTAGGGGTTAATTATATTAATGGCAAATCGATAATTAACTAAAATAAGAGCGTGAAATGCCTCAAACGAACGAAACCATCTTTGTTACTGCCGAACTTAAGATTAAAACCAATATTGAACGTGAGGCTGCGGTTGAAGCCATCGAACAGTTTTGCCTAGATATGCGGAGCGAATCGGGCTGCCTACAAGCAATAGCAACCTATGACGAAAACCAAAGCGATCGTGTGATCTTGCTGGAACAATACGTTAACCGCGAAGCGATCAATCAGCACTTTGGAATGCCTCATACGCAAGCATTTATCGAGCGTGATATAACTGAATTAGTACAAGCCTTTGAAACTCACAAGAAGGATATCTAAGCATGAAATGGGGAATCCTAGGAACCAGCTTTATCTCAGGCGTTATGGCGGATGCGATTAAAGGCGATACTCTAAGTGAACTGTATGCCGTTGCAGGACGCACAGAGAAAACACTCAATGAGTTTGCAGCGCAGTACCAACCAACACGAACCTTCAACAGCTATGAAGCCTTGATTGAAGATGAGTCGGTCGACATTATCTATATCGCGCTACCTAACCACGTCCACCACGAATACGTGATTAAAGCCGCTCAAAAAGGCAAAGCGATTCTGTGTGAAAAATCGTTATCGGTTGATATGGAAAAAACCGAACAAGCTTTACAAGCCATAGAAGAAGCGGGCGTATTTTTCGCAGAAGGATTGATGTACTTAAACCATCCATTGATTGCCAAGCTTCATCAAGAACTGGCGACTGGTGAGATTGGTGAAGTACGCTCAATTCAAGGCTCATACGTTGCGGCGATTGACCAGTTTGTGAACCCTGCGAGTAAAGGTGCGCTATACAACTTGGGTTGTTACCCAATGTCGCTGATTCACTCTGTCGCGCAACACCAGTTTGGTGAGAGTGTGTTTGATGATCTGCAGATCTCAGCCATTGGCCGACGTAGTCAAGATGGAAATATCTGCGAGTCGTCAGCAATGATGCGATTCAATGACCACTTCACTGCGCAAATCCATACTGCAGAAGACCACGGCTTAAAGCATGGCTTTACGATTTTAGGCAGCAAAGGTTGCATCACTCTCGACACCAACCCATGGTTACCGACTGAAGAGAATACATTCACGGTTGAGATCTATGAAACATCGAAACGTGAAGTAAAAGTCGAAGCGCAAGGTGACGGCTTCCATTATCAAGTGCGCAATATCCGAAAAGCGGTTGAGCAAGGTGACACACAGCTTGCAGCACCTATGGCGACTCATCAAGACTCTCGCGTAATCATGAAGTTACTGACTGATTGGGAACAAGCGGCGAGCTAGTTTCTTTGTCAAACCCTGTACACGCCTCATACTTGGTAGCTTCGTAAGCTATCAAGCATGAGGTGTTTCTCTAATCCCTCTCGCCCATTATCCTCAATAAATACTTTGCATTTGAAACAGCCACAGTGTCCAATATCGGTTAAGACAATATTGACTTAAAAACCTTATTTTTTAAGGTGTTAAATAGGATGCCTGCTTCATGCGTAAATCAGATAAGAAGATCGAAAATCAAATCAGAGATGTGCTAACTGACGTTTGTGAAGACACGCTAAAAGGCTTCGATGGTTTTTTGTGGGTGACTCACTCGGTCAACTTCTCTTCATTTCCGCAAAGTTTGAAAATCGTCTGTGTATTCGATA
This sequence comes from Vibrio sp. 99K-1, assembly GCF_013114585.1. Taxonomy (NCBI): domain Bacteria; kingdom Pseudomonadati; phylum Pseudomonadota; class Gammaproteobacteria; order Vibrionales; family Vibrionaceae; genus Vibrio; species Vibrio sp. 99K-1. Next base: position 45,898 of record NZ_VTXF01000028.1, on the reverse strand, counting down.
GCAATCAAGATAGAACGAATTTCTTAGAGGTTGGTGGTCAACAGCAGGTGGCTTCCGTTATTCAAAGCGCATTCAATCAGGTTGGGATTAAGCTGAAGAGCATTGATAAGCACCTAAGCTTCGATACACAAGAAAATTGCGGCCGTGACCACCAAGGCAAGTGGAATTTAAGGCTGTAGTTCTCCCATCAGAATACCTTGATACTCGATCAACGGTGACGCAGTTTTGTGGTGTTGCTTTGGAAACACCACAATCTCTTTCTATCCAAAATTCTCATTTTGAGAATAATTGCCCCCTCAATTTTCACTATCTGTGAAACTTCCCTTACGAGAAAAATTAAGATTATAAGTTTTGAGCTTTCCCTGTAACGCGCTGAGTTTGAATATCTATTTATATGGGCTGCTGGCAGGTAACTGGCTTTCAGGCGGATCAGCCTTGATCAATACTTATATCTAACCAATACTTTTTCTTATTTTGATTCCTAAATTGACACGTAAGTTGGCTGACTTTTCGTCTCGTTATATGAGTTACGACAGTATCGATTAGGAACTTTTGATAATGAAAACCTACATTCTCTGGGTACTAGCGCTCATACCATCATACTTGGTTGCTAGTCACTCATTTGCCGTTGGTACAGCGGTAGTATTACCTGGGCAACATGAGCCCGGCACTGCTCTCGACGGCTCTCCTTTATCTGCGGATGATGTTATCGATTGGGAGATCGCTAACAGCGACATTGTATTCGGCGCTTATTCAGACATCACTGACAACCAGCACGCTACAACAATTGGTTATATGTATAACCAAGCGATGGCGGTGAATTCTGGTTGGTTGGAGAACGATCTGCGTAATCAAGCCGAGTTGGATGGCATTAATTTCGAAGACTATTTCCTTCATTTCTCGGAAGATACGGTCATTGCTGAAGTTGATAAAACGCACGGTGAAAACACGCTTTTAAACCGAAAACCCGTAATTGTCGGGTACACAGCCAGTGAAGACCATGCGGGTTTTTGGCTTTACCAACAACCACCGTGGGATGCGGATGTATTTGAGAGTTTCGAAAGCGGTGGAGCGCTTTATATCTACCATGCTGAGCCGTTTGATCGTTTAACCTTCAAGTTTTCTCAGTTTGCTGCAGGTGGCGAGTTTTGGATTGAATACCCAGCAGCCGTTGATTCTCATGGGTTGGTATCGCAGTGGCAAACACTAGAGATCAAGAAAGATAGAACCCTCAATATGACCAAAAACCAGTTTGTGATTTGGAACCCACCAAGTGATTGGGTGAGAGCATCGACACACGATGGCAGTGGTGCAAGCTATGGTGGTGGGCAGTATTTTGGTTCAACCTTTGTAAGAGATGGCGGGCGCTTTTATGTTGTTAGGGTTCGTTGGCAGGGGGATAACCCACAAGACCGCCCGCGTTTGAAAGACGTGACGCTGAAAAACAGTTTTCCGACGGTGAAACTGACCGATGCACCAATAGTCACGCCAGATGGAAGTCTTATCAGCCAATGGCGAAAGATCCGTGGTTTTGATGTCGCTGCAGACCTCAATGGTGATAACTACTTGTCACAAAGCGAGTACCGCAAGCGCACAAACAAAAATGCTACCGCTCGCTTTCGCTGGGAATCGAGAGTCATTCCATTTGGTCGAATGTGGAGTGCAAATTCCTCTTGGGCGTTAACGAATATGGATAGTTTGGACTACCTATCGGCAATACAGGGCTATTACCAACAAAGTTGGGGCGAACAAGGTCTCAATGGTGCTTACAACGATGATACCAATAAGCTGATCGGCTCTAATCAATTCTTTGTTTACTCTGGTGGGCATGTCCAGGAGCTTGGTGCGGTCGCTGGCTCAAGTGAAGCGGATACAATCTATAAATTGCAATTTTCAGAGTTCCTGAAAAATCTATCATTGTTGGATAGTGCTGCGTTGATTGGATTGAATATAGGAACGGCAAATTTGCTAGGAAGAAATGGTCAATCTCACTTACGAGAAGCCGGGTCTCTATACCTCAGAGAGCATTATATTTTCCCTTCTACCGGTTTTAGTGGCTACTCAGGAATATCAAAACATTGGGATAACTCTGCACTCGCTTATGCTGAGCAGGGCGTTATTTTTCAGGCAACTACGCGCTATGGACGAGTTCATCATTACGGGAATAGTGAACAAAACTGGAAGCAAGATCAGTACTCTGCTTTAGCGATTTACCATTTGAGTCGCCACCCTCACTATAGCTATTTTAACCAATGGAATAACGGCTATGTATATGGCAGTGGCAATACCACATCAGATAACTTTTGGCGGAGTGGTATACCTAAGAATTTGGCGTATCAGCCAAGCTCGCTGTTAGCTATTGAGTTAGGTGAGCCAGCGAACCACATTCCACAAAGCTTTGACGCGATCCCTCTAATGCTCTCGACAAGTACGCCTGTGCCGGCTGATTACACCATAGTCGGTGATACATCGATGAACGAAATGGTACACCAAGACTTACCCGACGGAATGACACACGTATTGCCGACATTTACCTATTTTATCTACCAATCTGAAGAGCAAGTGGTCGCTGGTGGACCTGAAGATATGGTGTTAGCGAGAGAGTTTGATCATGGGCGAGTGCTGTATCGCACTGACTTCCACGGTAAGAGCGCAAGCTTTTATGAGATAGAGAAACTGACGATTACATTGGATGTTCCGATGAAGCCAGTCGATGCAGATGGCAATATTGGTGAATATGTTAATCAGATAGAAATTGGCGGGTATGAAGGGTTGTTTCTACTTTATTAGCGTGAAACTCGAGGTGCTTTCAGTTGTTTGTCGGGCTTCTATTTTGGAAGCCCACTCTTTTCCAAGATTGAATTAGGCCCTTGAAATCAGCTTGTTGTTTTTACACTGTTTGAACTCTTTGGCTAGCCATGACTTTTCATTCAAGCCATTGTCAATTAAGGCAAATAGGTAACCATCAACCTTGCTTGAAGCGGCTGGGTATTCTTGAAATACGTGCTTGGGATATCCCGGGTAATTCGTTTCATATTTGCTGTCTAGTCGCTTGCCTTGCTCTCGCCATTTAACGAATAGTTCTGAAGAAGAGGTTGGTTTTTTGTATTGACCTAGAATCCGTTGGTGATGAACCAATGCTACTTTAGCGCAGTGGTTAGTTTGAACGACTTTCTGTATTAACTCAGCTTGTGTTTCGCTCATTGTTTTCGCTAGTGCGTTTTCTTGCTCGATGCGCTCTATTCGCTCACCGAAGGTTTCAGCGTGCGTAGAAAAGATAACAGAAATGGGTAAAACCAATGCCAAAAGGCGCTTGCAGAACATAACCTAACTCATTGAATGGATTCGTGACTATTATGCCGTTGAGTAACAATATTATTAACGAATAAACACGCTTAATTGTAAGAATTATTTTTATCGAGTGGATTAATAAATGCTTATTCCTTTAGGCTATTCGTCACCTGAATGTTTTAGCTGTTTATCGGGTAAGTATTACTTCTCAGCTTGCATGAGAGATTAACGCACTGATTATAAATGTTGAATATCAATCTCTTGATAAGGGAAGCCAATGGCCTTGGCTGCATTTAGTAAGGCTTGCTGACTCTTAAACACTCTTGGTTGCATCTTTCTATCAGACTCAAGAAAACTGTTTACTCCCCATTTATGGCTTTTTACGAGTAGATAATAGCCATTGGTTCCTGGGGAAACCACTCCGATCGCAGCTTTCAAGTCTCCGCGGCCAAAGTGCTCTTTGAATTCACGTAACAACATACCAACTTCCTTATTTGAATATTAAAAAAGGGAGCAAAGTGCTCCCTTATTGAGTAAGGTTAATGGTTATAGGAATGCGCGGTAAGGCAGTTCTGGATCATTCTTGAAGATGTCAGCAAAGCCGCGGAAGTGCTGGTAGTGCATACGACCTTTGTCTGTTGGGTAAGTGTACTTACCACCCACTTGCCAGAAGAAAGGAGCGAAGCCGTATTGAAGACGCTCTTTCTTCATGTTCCATAGCATTTCGATTTCACGTGGGTCGTTTTGGAAGTTAGCCCAGATGTCATGGTGGAATGGAACCACCACTTCACAGTTTAGAGATTCAGCAGCACGAAGAATATCTGAAGACGTCATTTTATCAGTCACGCCACGTGGGTTTTCACCGTAAGAAAGCAATGCTACATCGATTTTGTGGTCGTTACCGTGCTTCGCGTAGTAGTTCGAGTAGTGAGAATCACCAGAGTGGTAAACAGAGCCGCCAGTTGTTTCTACCAAGTAGTTCACTGCGCGATCATCCATGCCATCCAGAATGTCTTTATCGATAGAAGATGTACCTTCTGGAAGAGTGACAAGCGCTGTACGGTCGAATGCGTCTAGAACCTTGATGTTTACGTCTTTGATGCGAATCTCGTCACCAACTTTAGCGATAACACAACGATCTTCTGGCACACCCCATTTCATCCATAAATCAACACACGCTTTAGGACCAATGAATTTCACGTGATCGCCACAGTTTTGTAGAACTGCTGCTGCAACGTTGATATCGATGTGGTCGCCATGGTCATGTGATGCCATTACCGCATCAATTTCTTTAATCGCAAATGGGTCTAGCGGGAAGATAGCAGTACGTAGGTTTGGTTGAAGCGCTTCAACACCACCCATACGCATCATTTGGTGTTGGTTTTTCATTTTTTGAACCGCTTGTGTCTTCTTACCAGTACCACACCAGAAGTCCATTGATAGGTTTGCACCTTCTTCTGATTTTAACCAGATACCTGTACAGCCAAGCCACCACATAGAGAACGTGCCTGGTTCAACTACAGTTTGTTCAATCTCTTCATTTAACCATGTGCCCCACTCAGGGAATGTATTTAGGATCCAAGACTCGCGAGTGATTTCGTTTACATTGCTCATGATAATACCTTTTATTTCAATAATTTGATTAATTTTGGATGTAGGGAGCCGAGCGCCTTAATTTGGACTAAGGCACTGAGCTGAAATTTATTATTATTTGAGGGCGGGTTAGCCCATAAGATTTACACTAAGATGACTTGCGTCCCTTGAGCTTCAATCTTTTTAACCACGTCTGGGTTGGCATCTTTACCGGTGATTACGATGTCAATTTGTTTAGCATCGCAAAACAGCATTCCGGTCCTTTGTCCAACTTTAGAGCTGTCTACCACAACGACTAACTTGTCGACTTGTTCTAACATCTGTTGCTCGGCAACCGCGGTTAGCATGTCGGCTTTATAGAGACCTGCATCAGTTAACCCTTTACCTGACGTAAACATCCAGTTCCCGGCATATCCACCCAATGAGTTTGGTGCTGGGTTTAAAAAGATGTTTTGTGCCTTGTTGTATTGGCCACCAATGATGATCACGTCGTCATGATCTTCGTTGATCAAGTAGCTGGCTAGTGGGAAATAGTTCGTTACGATCTGAACGTCTTCTCCACACAGTTGTTGACCCAAAAGGAAAGCGGTGGAACCACAGTTTATGACTACAGTGTCACCCGCCTGACAAAGCTCGGCCGCGGCATGCGCTATTTGAGCTTTCTCTTCATAAAACTCAGTACTGTTGATATTGAGCGGTGACCACTTTCTCTTTTGGTTTTCTATTCTTTCGGCGCCATTTCGTACTTTTCGAAGTCTACCTAGCTCATCTAATTTTGCGATATCACGTCTAGCTGTCGCCGGTGAAACACTAAAATTATCAATAATATGAGAGACATTAATCGTCTGCATTTCTTCTAGTAACGACAGGATGCCGTTGTGTCTTTGCACTTCGTTCATATTTATCACTCTATTTGTCGTTGTGACAACTTGATGATTACTTTTGATTTGTTTTGATTCTAATAATCACATTTGTGATTGTCAAATCCTTGCTGTTGTAAAACAAGACTTTAATCACAAGTTTTTATAAGTTGTTGTTTTTGTTGATTTTTATGTTTTGGGTGTGATCCAATGCCCAATTAACCACATTCTAATGGTGGATAATTGATATAAATCAAAGTAATCACAAGTGAGCATTGAATGATTACTTTTGATTGTTAAAGTCTATCTCGTGAGCAAAACAAGACATCACTGAATCCTACAAATCATTAAAAATACAAATTATATCAGGGGTAAAGATATGGAGTTCTTATACGATATCTTCTATATTTTTTATAGTCAGGTTATGACCAAAGCACCTTTGCTGCTTGGTATCGTAACTTGTCTCGGTTACATCCTTCTCAAACGTGACGCAACAACCGTTATCTCCGGTTCAATCAAAACCATTGTTGGCTTTATGATTGTTCAAGTGGGTGCGGGAACGCTGGTAGCAGGTTTTAAACCTGTTATTGAAAAGATGAGTGAAATTCATGGACTGACAGGCTCGGTAATCGACCCTTACACCTCCATGATGGCCACCATGGAAACCATGGGCGACAATTACTCTTGGGTTGGGTACGCAGTCCTTATGGCACTGGGCATCAACATTCTATTGGTTGCCTTCCGCAGAATTACGGGTATCCGCACCATCATGCTTACGGGACACATCATGTTCCAACAAGCTGGCTTGATTGCTGTTTTCTACTTCGTGCTTGGCGCGGGTATGTGGGAAACCATCATCTACTCTGCAATTTTGATGGCTCTATACTGGGGCATCTCTTCCAATATCATGTTCAAGCCTACACAAGAGGTGACAGGCGGAGCGGGCTTTTCGATTGGTCACCAACAGCAATTTGCATCTTGGGTTGCAACTAAAGTTGCTCCGAAGTTGGGTGATAAAAACGACAGCGTTGATCACATTAACCTACCGAAATGGCTACACATTTTCCACGACAGTATTGCTGCGACTACGTTAGTCATGACGGCATTCTTCGGCATCATCCTTCTCTCTTTCGGTCTTGATAACCTTCAAGAGATGGCAGGTAGCACGCACTGGCTTATCTACATCTTCGAAACGGGTCTGAAATTCGCAGTAGCGATTCAAGTAATCGTAACCGGTGTACGTATGTTCGTTGCCGAGCTTTCTGAAGCGTTCAACGGTATTTCTCAACGTCTCATCCCGAATGCGGTTCTTGCGATTGACTGTGCGGCTATCTACGCATACTCACCAAACGCAATGGTGTTCGGTTTCCTTTGGGGCGCAGTGGGTCAATTCACAGCAGTATTGGCGATGTTGGCTTTCGATGCGCCAATTATGATTATCCCTGGTTTTATTCCAATGTTCTTCTCTAACGCAACGATTGGTGTGTTCGCTAACCACTTCGGTGGCTGGAAAGCGGTGATGAAGATCTGTTTCGTGATGGGCATTATCGAAGTAGTTGGCTCAGCTTGGGCTATTCACATCTTCGCGCAATCAGGTACTGAGTTTAACGGCTGGATGGGTATGGCTGACTGGGCTCTCGTATTCCCACCAATCATGCAAGGTATCTCTAGCTCTAGCATGTTCTTCTTTGTTGTTGTCGCACTTTCTGGTGTGTACATGTACTTCGCATCGAAAGCACTACGTGCTGAAGAAGACGGCGAAGCGCAACAAGCGCAAACCATGACAGCAGTAACGCCAGAAGGCGTAGAAGTTGAGGTTGAAGCGCCTAATTCGCAAACACCTAAGTCAGAAGCGCCAGTAAAATCTCAAGCGGTGGCTGAGGCTCCACAAGCGAGCAGCGCTACTGAACAGAAACCAGTACGAGTTCTCGTGTGCTGTGGCTCTGGTCAAGGCTCATCAATGATGTGCTCTAAGAAGATCAAAGAGTTCTTAGATAAGAAAGGGATTCCAGCAACCACATTCAACAGTGCAATCACAGACTACAAATCACACTTAGGTTCATTCGACATCATCGTTACTTCGGTTGCGCTGGCTGAAAAGATTACCAACCTACCGGAAGGTAAACAGCAGCTAGCAGTGAAGAACATGATCATGGTGAAAACCTTTGGTGATGAGCTGATTTCACTTATCGAAAACAACTTCCATAAATAATTGAATTAGCCCAGCGGCAAAGCGGCTGGGCTAATAAAAATACTAATAACAAATTACTAAGTGAGCAAAACAATGAACTTGAAAGAATCTCTGATTACCAACAACTCAATCCAACTTAATGCAAAAGCAACCGACTGGCAGTCGGCTATCAAAATCGGTACTGATGCTCTGGTTAAAGCAGGTGTGGCTGAAGAGCGTTATTACGACGCGATCATCAAAGCGATTTCGGCTGAAGGCCCATACATCTGTATTCACGACGCATTTGCTCTACCGCATTGCCGCCCAGAAGATGGCGTGATCAAAACAGGCTTTGCGTTAACGGTCCTAGAAACCCCAGTTCTTTTTGATGATGTAGATGAGCCAGTCGATGTGCTGATCACTTTGGCAGGTAAAGATTCAGAAGAGCACATTGAAGGCACGATGCAGGTCGCGAACCTAATCGAGTTTGATGAAGATTTTTCAAAACTACGTGCATGTAAAACACCGCAAGATGTGGCGAACCTGATTGATATGGCGCTCGCACAAGCTGAAGCGGCTTAAGGAGTCGATATGTCCAAATATAGCCAATTGAAACAACGTGTTTTAGAAGCAAACTTGCAGCTTCCTAAGTACGGCTTAGTGACATTTACCTGGGGTAATGTTTCTGAGTTTGACCGTGAAAATGGCGTGATAGCGATTAAACCTTCAGGTGTTGAATACAGTGACATGACGGCTGAAGACATGGTGGTAGTGGATTTAGAGGGCAACATCATTGAAGGCAAGCTGAATCCTTCAAGTGATACTGCTACTCACCTAGAGCTCTACAAAGCGTTCCCAGAAATCGGCGGCATTGTGCATACCCACTCTCGCAGTGCAACGATTTGGGCGCAGGCGGGCATTGATATTCCAGCTCTGGGCACGACACATGCTGACTATTTCTATGGTGATATTCCATGTACTCGCAAGCTGTCGAACTGTGAAATTGCTGATCAGTATGAGAAGAACACAGGCTTGGTGATCATCGAAGAGTTTATTCAGCGTCGTATCGACCCGATGGCTGTACCGAGTGTGATTGTGGCAGGACACGCACCTTTCTCTTGGGGCAAAGATGCCAAAGACGCCGTACATAACGCGGTGGTGCTAGAGGAGGTGTCGGCAATGGCATTGGCTACACGCTCGCTAAACAGCGGCATCAAGATTCAGCCGGAGCTATCAGACAAACATTACCTACGTAAGCACGGTGAAAATGCTTACTACGGGCAGCAATAAGTGTGATGTGAGGAGAGGCGATGTATCAAGTATTGGCGTTAGACCTTGATGGAACCGTGTTGACCGATGATCACACCATCCATCCTGAAGTGAAAAAAGCGATCCAAGAGGCCAAGCAACATTGCCACGTGATGATCGTGACTGGTAGGCATCACACCGCAGCAAGGCCTTATTACTATGAGTTAGGGCTAGACACTCCAATTATCTGCTGCAACGGGACCTATGTGTATGACTACCAAACCGAGACCGTTTTAACTCAGAACGCAATTGAGCATGAACATGCTCTGACGTTCATCGACTTAGCACAGGAATACAAGCTGAAGATGGTGATGTATATCACCGATGCGATGACTTACTCCAACTACAACCCATTCGCTTACATGTTGGCGTTGGAAGAGTGGGCTGAGCAAGCGCCAGAGCACCATAAGCCAAATATCTATCGCGTGGATTCGTTCTCCGAAACGGCGAAGAACACCGAGTTTGTGTGGAAGTTTGTGGTGGAAGGGGAGCAAGAGTCGGTTGACCGCTTGATGCAAGCGCCTTGGGTCAAAGACCACTTTAACGGCGAACGTTCGTGGTCGAACCGAATCGACTTTGCCGCCAAGGGAAATAGTAAAGGCCTACGCCTTGCTGAATACGTGAATGAACTGGGGTTTAAGCCCTCCCAAGTGATTGCCGTTGGTGACAATCACAACGACATATCAATGCTTCAATACGCGGGCTTAGGCGTAGCGATGTTTAATGCTGACGACACCGTCAAATCGAACGCTCAAGTCGTGTGCAAAACAGACAACAATCAAGATGGCCTTGCCCATCTAATACGTGAACAAATTAAAGGATAAAACCATGACTAAACCAATGATTCAAATTGCCCTAGACCAAACGAACCTACCTGCTGCTATTGAAGTCGCGAACAACGTAGAGAGCTACGTAGACGTGATAGAAGTGGGGACTATCCTTGCGTTCGCTGAAGGCATGAAGGCGGTTTCGACACTGCGTAATAACCACCCTGACCATATCTTAGTGTGTGACATGAAAACCACAGATGGCGGGGCGATACTGGCTCGTATGGCATTTGAAGCAGGTGCTGACTGGATCACGGTTTCAGCAGCAGCGCACATTGCAACCATTGATGCATGTAAGAAAGTCGCTGATGAGTTCAATGGTGAAATTCAAATCGAGATCTACGGTAACTGGACTATGGAAGATGCTCAAGCTTGGGTTGACCTAGGTATTACACAAGCGATCTACCACCGTTCTCGTGATGCTGAGTTGGCGGGCGTGGGCTGGACAGAAGCAGACTTAGTGAAGATGCGTGCTTTGTCTGAGCTGGGCATCGAGCTTTCTATCACAGGTGGCATCGTGCCAGAAGATTTGTACCTATTTGAAGGCATTAAAGCGAAAACCTTCATTGCTGGCCGCGCGTTGGCGGGTGAAAAAGGCCAAGAAACCGCTGAAGCACTGAAAGAACAAATTAACCGCTACTGGAACTAGGAGGCGTTATGTACCAAAACTTAACGCGCCATCGTGTCGGGCTTTATGAAAAAGCCCTTCCGAATGACTTAAGTTGGGAAGATAAGCTCAAAACGACGAAAGAGTTAGGCTTTGATTTCCTTGAAATTTCAGTCGATGAATCTGATGAAAGACGCAGCCGTTTAGACTGGTGTGATGAAGAGGTCTATGGCCTACGCCGCTTGTGTGAAGCGCATCAAGTGCCGTTGCAGTCGATGTGTTTGAGTGCACACCGTAAGTTCCCATTTGGCTCTGCCGATCCGAAAGTGCGAGAGCAAGCCGTTATCCATATGGAGAAAGCGATTACGCTTGCATACAAGTTGGGGATTCGTACTATTCAATTAGCAGGCTATGACGTGTACTACGAACCTGCAGACAAAGCGACACACCTACGTTTTATCGAAGGTATGAAGCTCTCGGCACAACTAGCGGAGCGAGCAGGGGTGATGCTAGCGGTTGAGATCATGGATACGGATTACCTTAACTCTCTGAGTAAGTTTGAAGTGTTGAGCCGTGAGATTGACTCGCCTTATTTCACTGCGTATCCAGACGTCGGTAATATCTCAGGTTGGAACTATGACATCGTGACAGAGCTTAAGCTGAGTAAGCCGCGTATTACGCAGATTCACCTTAAAGACACGTATCGCGTCACTCCTGAATATAAAGGGCAGTTCCGTGATTTAGTGATTGGCGAGGGAGAAGTCGATTTCAATGCGATTTTCAAAACATTGAAAGAAACGGAGTGTGTAGTACCACTTGTTATCGAAATGTGGGCGCAAGATGAACATTGGAAAGAGAACATCTTGAAAGCTCAGGTTCGCTTAAACGAAGTTTGTCGTCAAACGGGAGTAATGCCCCTGTTTGGAAATGAATTGCTTGGAAGCTAATCGTTTGGACAAGAAGCGTTTGGAAGCTAATCGCGTAGATTGAGATTGCGCAAAAATAACAGAATAGCAGCTCAGTTGGCTTAATCGATTAGCGAATCAAACATCGCTAATGTCAGAAAATTCATGCTCCTTTCTGGCAATAAAAACGTGCAGCATATTGCCCCCAATATGTTGCACGTTCTGCTTTTTCTGCGGTGAAGGACTCGATCGCCGTTGGTTAGATAGCAACAGTGATGTGGTCGCGTCCTACCTTTGCCATCTCCATTAGTACATCTGTGTGGTACTTCTTCTTCACGGTAACGTGAGTACCAATTTCACTGGCGATCTTTACGATTTCTAGTGCGTCTGTTGGGTGTAGAGAAGAGTCTTTTGTGATTTCGATGTTTACGCCTAGCTTGACGAGTTCAATTGCGTCGGTTGAATGCATGGTATTTTTCCAAAATTGAATTTTGGTGGACTATATCACTTTCATTTTATTCAACTCTATACGCATTCCTCAAAAACGGATATCGATCCGATCAAAATAGGATTTCAAGAGTAAAAGCACTCATTGTTTACCACTGCAAAAACTATTTACCGTATTGGTGGCGGAGATCATATTCACAACAAGAATTGATAGTTCCGGTGCGCTGTTCTTATTATGATAAGTGGTAAAAGGATTAAAAAAGTCATGCCGAATTTAGACAAATATAAAGGAATTATCTTTGACTTAGATGGTACCTTGGTTAATTCCATGGTTGCCCACGCCCATGCTTGGGAATTGACTTGCAGTAAGTTCAACATCCCTTATGACAAAGAGTGGTTGGATCAACTGGGTGGCATGCCTTCACGCAAAGTCACGCTTGAGATCATGAAGCGATATGACTTATCTCTTGACCTACAACTGATCACCAAAGACAAAATTGCAAACTTCGAAGCAATTGAGCACAAGGGCGACGTATTACCCGAAACCTACGCCATATTAGAGCGTTATTATCAGCTCAAGAAAGTGGGTATTGGTACGGGCGCACAAGCTAAGCATGCTAAAGCCATTCTAGATACCACCGACATTCCTTCAATGATCACTGCGCTTGTGACTTCCGATGATGTGGATAATCACAAGCCTCACCCAGATACGTTTTTGAAAGTCGCGCAGCAACTTGATGTACTACCAAGTGACTGTGTTGTGTTTGAAGACACACTCATAGGGCAGCAAGCGGCGAGCAGTGCCGGGATGGACTGTTTTATGGTGGAAGAGGGGGTTGTCACCACGTTCATACCTGCCAACAACGAATAACTCAAATATACAATAATGACCTCAAGGAACCCTATGAAAGATTACCTTATCGCGCCTTCCATTCTGTCTGCTGATCTTGCTCGTTTAGGCGAAGATGTTGCAAATGTCATTGCAGCAGGTGCTGATGTGATTCACTTCGATGTAATGGATAATCATTATGTACCTAACTTAACCTTTGGTGCTCCGGTGTTAAAGGCTCTGCGTGATTACGGTATTACTGCTCCCATTGATGTCCATTTAATGGCAAAACCCGTTGATTCAATGATCCCTGATTTTGCAAAAGCAGGGGCGAGTATGATTACTTTCCATGTTGAGGCGTCTGAACATGTTGATCGTACGCTACAGCTGATCAAAGAGTGTGGTTGCCAAGCGGGCGTAGTGCTGAACCCTGCAACACCGTTAAGCCATTTGGATTACATCATGGATAAAGTTGATCTTATCTTAGTGATGTCTGTGAACCCTGGCTTTGGAGGCCAGTCGTTTATTCCTGCTACGCTAGATAAACTGCGTGAAATTAGACGACGTATTAACCAATCGGGGCGTGCAATTCGTTTGGAAGTCGATGGTGGGGTGAAAGTAAATAACATAAAAGAGATTGCTGATGCCGGTGCTGACATGTTTGTTGCTGGGTCGGCGATTTTTGATAGTGAAGACTATCAGCAGACGATTGACGCGATGAGAGCGGAGTTGGCTAAGTAGCGCCAACAAAGGCTCGACAATTAATAGGCTTGGTCTCTCCTTGATCTAAAGGGGGCTCCAAGCCTTTTTTATATCTCTCAATCTAGAGTTAGAGTGAATATTGTCTAGAAGAGCCTTAAGGTGTGGTTAGCTTATCTTTAGCGTGACCAAACTAACGATTTACCATTGTGTAATAAAACTACAGAAATTGTTGACTTCAATCACATTTAGGAGGAAAATTAGCCATAGATCACACAACAACGAGAACGAACAATGAATGCTACAGTAATCACAAACGAAAGCAGCAAAACATTAGTAAAACCTTCTGTAATGAATGAAGTTCTTTTCTTTGCAAAGTCTACGGCAATTATGGGTGCAATCATCCTGCTTGTTGCTTCTGCTTGGGCTTAATCTCAACAGATAAACACTAGCTAAGTGTGATCAGGGGTGATGCAATATCACCTACTGATACAACTTAGTTCAAGCTCAATTCAACTTTTCCTTACTTCCCTTGTACTTCCTTCATCAGTCATGCTGATCTCTATCTCATCGTTATATTTAAACTCTATTTAAGCGATTGATTTAGCTTGGTGCTTCACCACCGACCAATACAACACGACCATGCCGATATAAGCCAATGCTGGCGCAACATAGCTCATACTCAGCGTAAATGCGTCAATTAAGCTCGCTTGTACAAAAGGCAATGCAATTCCACCAATAGAACACATGATCAGAATCGCGGCTCCTTGTGAACTCTGTTTGCCAGCAGCTTGAAGCGCTTGAGCGTAAATGATCGGATAAAGTGTCGAGTTGCAAAGGCCGACGACCAGCAGTAAATAGCCTGTCCAAAGGTGATCAAACAGCAATGCGACGATACTGATAGCAATGGCAACCGAGCATGAACACAAAAACAGAGTGTGTGAGTTCAGACGTTGGCCAAACTTGGCAAACAACAAACGGCCAATAAACATAAATACCCAATACGCAGCAATGATTTGGGTAGCTGAGATAAGCCCTAAATCACCATACTTTGCGTCTGCCAGGTAGGTGATAGTGAAAGTACCAAAACTCACTTCAACCCCAATGTAGAACAGAAGAACCAGAGCTAATTTTAAGAAAGGGTGATTTTTCAATAACGTTAGCAACCCACGCCAGAAGCCAGTTAGTTGCTTAGGTTTAATATCAGGGACATCAATGCGCTGAAAGAATACGAGCAAACCAAGGAAAAAGAGCGCAATCAGTAGAAAGAGAATGGAGACTTGCTCGGCTGTGCTGTTAATTTGATAACTTGTCGCTATCACTACTACCGCACTCAGTACTAAAGGTCCCAACACCGTTCCTATCGAGTTAGACGCTGTTGCGATGCTCTGTCTAATCACGCTTTTATCGGGTGTTGAAAGCAGAGACACATAAGGTGAACTGACGACTTGAATAGCAGAGAGCCCCGATGCCATTAACAAGATACCAAGCAAGGTAAGCGTTAATTCTTGTGAGCGGACTAAATAAGCCATCACCAAGCAGCCTAATACACACCAAAGTAAACAGACTTTTAATGTGCGGCGATAGCCGATTTTTGCCATTACGAATGATGTCGGAAGCGAGACGGTCACTCGAGTGATAAAAAACGCCATCGGAAACAGCATTGCCATTTTATAGTCGAGAGCAAAAGCTTCTTTGTAATAAGGAATGAGTGAGTTACTTGAAACGGTGATTAGCCCCCAGATAAAAAATATCAGAGACAGCAAAACCAGAGGGGCATCTTTTAACTGGAATACTTTCATAGTGATTCCTTATAAATAGCGACAAAAAAAGCAGAAGATGATCTTCTGCTTTTGATTTAAGTTACTAACAATTAGTCACGTACAAAATTAATGTGATGCACATGAATATTGTATTTTTCGATGATCACCTTAGTAGCGTGCATGCTTTTAATGCGAGCGTCAGAGTCGAGGGCTTCCGCTATTGCTGACTCACTTTCGTAGCTGTGCTGCATCATAAGTAGCAGGTTTTTATGGCTTTCTGATTCAATCGCTTCAGGTTTATTCAACGTTAAACCCTGATTATTCGGGAAAGTGCGAATGATCGGTGCGACTTCATTTTCCATGTATTGGTAGAAGTCTTGTTTTTGCTCTTCGGTTAAATCAGCTTCGAAAAATGCGGTGCGAAAAATAGTCATGATCGCTCCTTATAGCTCAAAGCCAGATTGGTTCGCGATTGACTTCAAGGTTGCTTTCGCTTGTTTGATGTCTTCTAACCAGTTGTCATTTTGAGCCCACATCTCGATCACTAGTGGTGCGCTGTAATCAATGTCTGCCAAGGTTTTGAAAATTGCAGGGAAGTCGACTTGGCCTTCACCAATCACAAGATCTCGGAACTGACCTTTACAGGTTTCAGAAACGCGCAGTGTGTCTTTTAAGTGCACTTGCACTAGGTGGTCACGGCTCAGCTTCAGCTCAGTACAAACATCGTAATTCCAACCAGAGATATTGCCGACATCTGGGTAGGCCATGAAGTAAGGAGATGGGATCTCACGTTTTAGTACTTCAAACTTGCTTAGCGAGTTGAGGTAAGGCGTATCCATGATCTCCACGCCCAGCATAATGCCAGCACGCTCTGCCATTTTCGTTGCTTGCTTCATACCATCGATAAAGCGTGCATGTGTTTCAGATGATTGTGGCTCGTAATACACGTCGTAGCCCGCCATTTGAATACAGCGGATGCCCAGTTTGTACGCAAGAGAAATCGCTTTCTCCATGATGATGAAAGACTCTGTGCGAATCGCTTCATCCATAGAACCGAATGGGAATTTACGGTGTGCGCTTAGACACATTGATTGGAAAGGCATTTGATGCTTTTCACATAGGCGGCGAAGCTCGTAAATTTCTTCGTCTGACCAATCGAGACGTGCACGACGCTCGTCGGTCTCATCGACAGAGATTTCGATAAAGTCGAACCCCGCGTCTTTAGCATAAATAAAACATTCTTCCCAAGTGAGAGAAGCCGGCATTGCTTTCTCGTAAATACCTAATCTGAATTTGTTTTTAGAATCAAACATTCTTTTTCCTTAAAAGAGTTGTTGTTCTATACGCGCCGTGATGTCTTGGATTTTGTTGGCAATTTCTTCATAGCCTAACGCTTTCATTTTTGGCGTTAGTGAAGAGACACTTACCGCGTATACAGGGGATTTGTTCTTGTCGAAAATAGGGACAGCAACACAAGAAATGCCTGCTTCGTTCTCTTCATCATCGAGCGCATAACCGCGCGCTTTGATCTTGTCGAGAACATCGAAAAACTGAGATTTATCGAGAATCGTGTTCTCAGTTAATGGCTTCATGGTGCTGACATTGCGCTGCCAGTATGTTTCACGCACAGCGTCAGAGCTGAACGCTAGGTAGCATTTACCAGCGGCAGAGCAGTACATAGGAGAGTGCAAACCGACGTATGTGCGAGTACGAAACGCGGAATTTACCGGCTCAAACTTATCTTTGAAGATGATGTTGTCAGCGTCAAAAGAGAGAAAGTTCACCGTCTCATTCACATCGTCGAGCAGCTCAGAGAGGTAAGGCTTAACAGTGCCAGTCACGTCAGAGTTGATGGCTGCGTGACCTAGCTGAACTAGCTTCATTGTTAAGCGATACTCTTTGCCTGAGCACATTTGAGCAACATAACCAGAGGCTTCAAACGTTGCCAAAATACGGTGGACAGAAGACTTATTGAAGCCTGTCCCTTCAGACACTTTCTGTAGTGAAACGCCATTAGGATAATTCCCAAGGAATTCCAGAACAGTCAGTGCTTTAGACAACGATTTAATTTGCTCACTCATATATGTGCTACCAGTGTTTACCTATTTCAGTATGGAAATTTTCTGCAATATCACGTCCATTACTTCCGGCTAAAGCGCGGCCAGCAATAAATGACTTTGCAGACAGATTCTTAAACAAATGCAGATCGTCTGGCACAATACCACCAGTAATGGATAGTTCAATTCCTATATCCGATAATTTCTGCATTTTTATCAAATCTTCTTCGGTCCAGCTCACACCAGCCAGTTCCGCATCGCGTGAACGGTGATAAATTGCTTGCGTAATACCCATATCGACCCAAGCGCGTGCGTCATCCATTGTCCAGTGGCCGTACAGTTCAATTTGTACTTCGCCGTTGAATTCGTCAGTGACTTTCTTCGCGGAGCGGATAGTTTCAATGTGAGCGGCTGCGCTAACGGTTACCCAGTTGGCACCGGCTTCCATTGCTAGGCGGGTCAAAATTGCGCTCGCATCGGTGATTTTCATATCACACACGATAGTGTGGTTTGGGTACTTTTCTCTCAGGATTCTTACGCTGTCTACGCCGTGAGCAAAGGCCAGAATCGTCCCGATTTCAATCACGTCGAGCTTGTCTGCGACATGCTCAATAGACGCGAGTGCGGTATCAATATCCGTAGCATCAAGCGCCATTTGTAACAAAGGCTTAGATGGTTTTAATAAGGATTTAGGCATCCATTTCTTCCTCAAATTGTTTAAACAACTGAACCAGTCGTTGGTAGTGCTTGTATTTCTTCTGATATTTTTCGTAGTTTGCTGGGTTCGGCTCAACACGAGAAGCTGAGTGAGTAACGCTTTGCGTGCACTCTGCTAAAGAAGCAAATTCACCAGCGCCAACCATAGCCATCATGGCTGCGCCAAGTGACCCTGTTTCATCTACGTCGGAGACTTCAACTGTCATTCCGGTAAGGTCTGCCAGCATTTGCATCCAAACTGGGCTGGAGGCAGGACCGCCAGTCACTTTCAGCACATCCGCTTTCGGGAAACGCTGACGCATACGTTCAAGATGAAGGTTGTGGCAGAACAGAATCCCTTCCCAAATCGCTTGAATTAGGTGACTTTTGGTGTGGTGAGACTGTAATCCGTAGAAGCCAGATTTAAGCCCTAAGCCTTGGTTTGAGCCATAAAGGAATGGCACAAAGTAGACCGAGCTAGATGCCGGGTCTAATGCATCGACTAATGCTTGATTCTGAGCATGGTCCAGTTTGCCATCTTCACCAAGGTAGTCAGCAAACCACTCATAGTTACCAGCTGAGGTTGGGCTTGCTTCATGAATGATGTATTCCCCATCGACCGCATAGTGGCCATAGACAAAGTTGTGCGTCTCTTGAGTGACTTGCTTGGAAATACCAGAGGTTACTGCCCAAGTGCCCATCACATAATTCAAAGTGTCTTCTGATGAGTTGATACCAGAGCAGATGGCTGTTGAAACCACATCAAATAGACCACCAAAGACTGGAGTGCCTAGTGCAAGGCCTGTCTCTTCAGCGATAGCGGCTGTAATTTTGCCTGCTTGCTGCTGAGGTTTTACTACCGGTGGCAGCGCATCCCAGATCTCTTCAATACCAAAGGTTTTCAGTAATGCTTTGTCGTATTCGCCAGTAATGGAGTTGAAGAAGTTGCTTTCTGAAATATTGGTCAGTTCAGCGGCAACTTCACCCGTTAAGCGATAACGTAGGTAATCGTGCGACATCATGACCGCTCCGATTTGGTCGTAGCGCTGACGGTCGTTCTCTTTGATCCAGCGAATAATCGATACTGGGTGACCTGTCCACAGAGTCTGCAATGTAGTTGGGTAGATCTCTTGTGCTTTGCCTTGCTCTAACCATTCTTTAACGATAGGTAGCGAGCGAGAGTCTGACGACATGATGCCGTGGCCCAAGTTTTTACCCTGCTTGTCTAGCAAGTAGACGCCTTTACCTTGCGCTGAAATACTTAAGCCTTTGATGGCTGTTGGCTCAACTTGTGTGGTTTCAAGTAGCTGTTTAATCACGGCTACAGCGTTGCCCCACAGCGCGTCTAAGTCACGTTCGACCCAACCTTGCTTTTCGTTAATGACGCTCGCTGAGACACGTGCCAAGCCTTGCTGTTCGCCTTTGGCATTAAACAGCGCGGCTTTCATAAAGGTACCGCCAGAATCAATTCCGATGTAGTAATTCATTATTTGGCATCCAGTAAGTCATTGTGAATTTTTACCACCATCTTTCTAACGATCGAGCTGTCATCATTTTCAATGTTGGTGATATGAACGGTATCGGGTGTGAAGAGATAGAACTGCTGCGGTTTGGCATGAATAAAGTTCAGCTCAACGCCTTCGAATTCATAAAACTGCAGATCTCTCTGTTCATTGTAAGGTTCTGCGAGCTTGTGGTCGCCAGTGTCTTTAGACCAAGCCATGATCTCTGAACCTTTAAGTACAATTTGTAGATCTGAGTAGTGCATGTGTACTTCTGGCTTAAAGCAGGCGAGTGGCTCTTTTTTATATTCCAGTACAACGAACCAAGCTTGGTCTGCATCAAAACCAGGTAAGGTGTGGCGCCCAATCGCTAGAGCATCAGTATCTAGGCTGTTGATATGCTCAAGCACATTTTGAACAGCGACTGGGTAGCTTCGGGTAAATTTAGAAGGTTGAGTATTTCCGACTAGCATAAAATTCTCTATTTAAATAAGCGGCTTAAAAGCTCTGCGAGCCCTGTCTTGTCATCGTTATTTTTGTCTGTGACAAGGTCTGCGGTGTTTTTAACGGTGTCGTCGGCATTGTGCATGGCGATACCGAGACCTGCGGCTTGCAGCATTGAGATGTCGTTGTGGTTATCACCGACAGCGACACACTCTTCAAGGCGGAAGCCTAGTGGCTCGATGTAACGAGTAAGCGCATTGCCTTTGCTGTTTCCTTTCGCTGCGAAGTCGACACGATCGACCCAAGAGCGCTCGCCATTAAAGTGCTCTTGGACAAAGGGAAGTTTGGCGAATTGGTCGACTTCACCCTCGACGACAAATTTCCAAACGTACTCGGACGCAGCGGCTTCATGATGGAAGTCGTCTACTTTCTGGATGTTCGGACGTTGTGCTGGTGTAAATGTCTCAGACCATTCAAGTAGCGCTTCCATGTATTCGATAGGACGACTTTTCGAGTAGAGCATGGCGTCACGCACATACATCACCATTTTGAGATCATGCGTTTGCGAGAGCGTGATAAATTTAGCTGCCATCTGTTTGTCGATGGCATTTTCTTCAAGAACAGTATTGGTTTGGTAATCAAAGATATAAGTACCGTTACAGCAAATGATCGGCGTCGATAACCCCAACTGTTCGTAGTAAGGTTTAGCAGCAACATGGTGACGGCCTGTCACTATCACCACATGTGTGTCTTTTGCGATGCTCTTGATAGTGTCGATTAACTCTTGGCTGATGGTGTGTTGAGAGCTGAGCACTGTTCCATCGAGATCTAGAGCTAGAAGCTTATGTTTACCAGACTTGTGCGGTGATGACGTATGCATGTACGAGGCCTTACTTCTGTCCGTAGTATGAGTTCTTGCCGTGTTTACGGTTGTAGTGCTTATCAAGCAGTTCTGGTTGAATCGCGACTTCTGGGCTGATTGAGCGAGTTGCGGTTGCCATTGCTGCAATCTCTTCCATCACAACAGCGTTGTGGACAGCATCTGAACCATCTTTACCCCAAGTAAACGGTGCGTGACCGGCAATGATTGCGCCTGGCATTGCTTGTGGATCAATATCGCGTTGGTTGAACTCTTCGATGATCACAAGACCTGTGTTTTTCTCGTATTCAGATTCAATTTCTGCTTTGGTAAGGAGTCGGGTACAAGGTACATCGCCGTAGAAGTAGTCAGCATGTGTGGTACCTAGTGCTGGAATATCTCGGCCTGCTTGAGCCCAAATCGTCGCGTTGCGAGAGTGCGTATGAACAATGCCGCCAATTGATGGAAACGCTTTGTAGAGTTCAATGTGAGTTGCGGTATCGCTAGATGGGTTCATTGTCCCTTCAATACGGTTGCCTTCAAGGTCGACAACTACAATATCGTTTGCCGTCATTACATCGTATTCAACACCAGAAGGTTTAATCGCAATGACACCACGTTCGCGGTCGATTTCAGAGACGTTGCCCCAAGTGAAAGTCACAAGGCCGTATTTAGGAAGTTGTAAGTTAGCTGCGAGAACGCGTTCTTTTAATTCTTGGTACATAGTGATTTGCCAATGTTCAATAAGTAGAAGTCAGAAGGATGGAAATTAAGGCTGCCTCAGTGGATAGGCTGGGCAGCCTTCATCGATTGATGTGCTTTAGGTTTACTTAGCTGCAACCTTGATCTTGTTGATCATCACATCACCGTTTTTCTCAATGTATGCGTTCCATACTGGTTGAATCGCTTCTTGGAAGGCTTTGCCATCAACGTCGCGGTTAACTTGCATACCGTTCGCTTCAAGCTGAGAAATCATTTGTTCTTCTTTCTCAACGCTTAGCTTACGTTGCATTGCGACTGCTTCAGCCGATACTTCTTCGATGATTTTTTGTTCTTCAGCACTTAGCTTGTTGAACTTGCGTAGGTTCATTGTCAGAACTAACGGTGAGTAAGCGTGCTGTGTCAGGCTTAGGTACTTTTGTACTTCGTCAAACTTGAACGACAGCGTTACTGGAATTGGGTGGTCCTGTGAATCAACAACGCCCGTTTCAAGTGCTGTGTATAGTTCAGAAACTGGTAGCTGTTGTGGGTTAGCACCTAGCTCGTTGAACATATCGTTCAGTGCTTTAGAGCCGTTTACACGCATTTGCAGACCTTCAACATCAGAAGGAACACGAATAGGTTTTTCGTTGTTGGTCATGTTGCGGTAACCGTTCTCTGGGAAACCAAGACCTTTCAGACCGAATTTCTCGAAGTTAGTTAGCACTTCTTTACCCGGTTCACCGTCCAGTACTTTGTATGCCGTTTGGCGATCTGGGAACATGAACGGCAGAGTGAACGCTGCTGATTCAGGCATTAGGCCGTTGTAGTTGTTCAAACCAACCATCGTTAAATCAACGATGCCAGCACGAGAACCGTCGATCATCTGCTTATCACTGCCTAGCTGACCTTGAGGGTATACGTTGACTTTGATTTCGCCATTTGAACGAGCTTCTACTTCTTTCTTAAAGAAAAGAGATAGATCTTGTTGCAGGTCAGACTCAGGTGCAGCGTGTGCAAGCTTTAGAGTTGTTGCAGCAAACGTGTTAGCGCTCATCGCGATGGTTGAAGCAAGTAGAGTCATTTTTAGTAGGGTTTTCATTATTATTTTCTCCGTCGAGGATTAACCAATGACATACGACATTGGCACAGTGATAATGCTAGGGAAGATGACAAACAGTGTGAGTAGGGCCATGTATGCAGCAATGAAGGGTAGTACGCCTTTCACAGCAGTCGACATTGGCACTCGAGCTACACCACACACTACGTTCAGTACGGTGCCTACTGGAGGCGTAATCAGACCAATTGAACAGTTGATAACGAACAACAGGCCAAAGTAAGTTGGGTCGATTCCAGCCATTTTGATAACAGGCATCAGTAGCGGAACCAGAATTAGAATGGTCGGGCTTAAATCCATCACCATGCCAACACACAGAACAAGCAGCATAATTACGGCCATTAGTAGTCGAGGGCTATCGACTAGTGGACCTAACATTTCAGCAAGCTGTTGTGGCAATTGAGCAACAGTAATTAGCCAAGCTGCCACCATGGCACAGCCAACCAAGAACATAACCATTGCTGTAGAGCGGCCGGCATTAAGCACAATGTGGTAGAAGCTCTTTAGCGTTAGTTCTTTATAAACAAACGTTGAGATGAAGATTGCGTACGCTGCTGCGACAACCGCCGCCTCTGTTGGGGTAAAGATGCCGAAGCGGATACCCACAATGATGATGACAGGCAAGCATAGAGCCCAGATACCATCTTTAAGTGCTGCGCGTTTTTCTGCTTTTGTTGCGCGCTCAGAGGTTGCTAAGTTCTCTTTGCGAACCGTCATGCGCCACACGAACATCAATGTCATACCCATCAATAGGCCAGGAACAATACCGCCTAGGAAAAGGTTTTTAATTGAAATACCGCCAGCAACACCGACTAAGATAAGTGGAATTGAAGGTGGGATAACCGGGGCGATGATGCCGCCTGAAGCGAGCAGACCCATTGATGGTGCTTCAGGGTATTTAGCGGCTTTCATCATTGGATAAAGGATACTTACCAATGCAGCTGCATCTGCTACCGCTGAGCCTGAAAGGCCGGCAAGTAGAACCGAAGTCATGATGGCTACGTAACCTAAGCCACCTTGGCGGTGACCAACATACGTAGTCGCTAGTCGAACAATACGTTGTGACAAGCCGCCCGACGCCATTACTTCACCAGCAATTAGGAAGAATGGGATTGCGAGTAGCGTAAAGCTGTCGACACCATTAATTAAAGACTGCGCAAGAATGTCCGCACTAAAGAAATCCATGTGCAGCATCAGTGCCATTGAAGACAATAGCAGTGCAAACGCAACGGGAAGACCAAGTAAGATTGAGACAATCAATACCGATAAGAAAATGGCTAACGTCATTATTCTTTCTCCTCTTCTAAGCTATCTAGTTGCCAGTCAGGGTTGAAGATTCGAACAAACGCAATCACACCCATTAACACGCCTGACACCACGCCAGCTAAATAAAATAATGCTGAAGGAAGCCCTGTAAGTTGAGAAATATCTGACCAGTTGGACATCATTTGACGGTATGAACCGATGTAAAGCATGCCGACTGAAACCAGTACTACCACCCAACAAATTCGTCTTAGTACGGGCACTGCTTTAGGGAAAAGTCGTTCAGAGAATTCCGCAACAGCGAGGTGCTCACCTCGGCGCAGCACAACGGCTGCACCGAGCATCACAATCCATACAAGACCAAGGCGAGATAGTTCTACAGAGGGACGAAGACCAGAGGAAAAGCCGTAACGCAGCACTACGTTTGTGAAGACCAGTACAATCATACAAGTCAGAATAACGGCCATGATGACGTCGATACTTTTCCAAATACTCTTAAATACACTTTGCATAAAGCTTTCCCCACCTCAGGCTAATTACAGAGACGTAATTTGGTCCCAGATTCCATCGTTGATTTCAATACCGCCAGCCGCTGCGTGCTTGTCGATGAAGTTCTGAATTTCAGAACCTGCAATCATTACTGAACCTGTTTCTGCTGGCTCTGATGCCAGTACGTAGTCACGGATGCGCTTCATTTCTTGTGCGTATTGGCCTTCACCCATTGTTTTGCTTAGGTCAATCGCGATAAGGAATTGTGAAACGCCGAATTCGCCGCCCATGTCTTCTGTTAGTGCTGGAACTGAGTTACCACCAGTGATTGCGGTTAGCATCATGTCTAGCACGATTGCCATTGAAGAGCCTTTCCAGAAACCCATTGGCAGTAGACGTTTGTTTTCCCAAAGTACGTGTGGGTCTTTGGTGAGGTTGCCTTCGTTGTCGAAGCCACCCACAACAGGAAGTTCTTTGTCTGCAAGTACGAAGTTTTGCAGTTGTCCGTATGAGAATTGTGTCATTGAGCAGTCAACCACGACTGGTGGATCGCCTGCGATCGCCATGATCAGAGGGTTAGAACCAACACGGTGATCTTTACCACCCCAAGCTGGCATTACTGCAATAGAGTTTGTTGATGCGATACCTGCAAAGCCTTCACGAGCCATTTTCAGAACGTATGCACCGCCACGCATCCAGTGGTTCGAGTTGCGCATACCCACCATGCCGATACCGTAGTCACGAGCCAGTTCCATTGCACGTTCAGCACAGATAAGACCGTTCAGTACGCCAGGGCCAAAATTACAATCCCATTGCTCAAGTGCACCCATGCTGTTCACACATTCAGGCTCTGCGTTAAGCTTGATTTGACCTTTGTCTACTTGGTCAATGAACACTGGGAAACGGTTGATGCCGTGCGAATAAGTACCCTCATTAGCCATCTCAACAAAACCTGCGGCAAGCTTGGTCGCCATCTCTGGTTTCATGTCTCGAGCTAGTAGGATTCGTTCATATTCTTGTTGTAGTTTTTCAGTGGATACTAAAGGCATCTCTGTTCTCCGATAATGTAAATTCCATAATGCGGAATGAATTATTGTTGAGATTCCAAATTAATACTGTGAGCAAAGTGGCGCTTTATTTTCTTATTAAGTTTTTCTCTAATAACTGTTAACGAGTTAAAAAATGAAACAAAAAGATTCTCTAATTCCATAATGCGGAACAAAAAGCGTGCCCAGGATCAGGTTTCCAAGACTAAATCGAATGAAATTCGATAATTTAGTGGGAATAAACTTGTCAAATTATGGAATTTGAGCAAACCGTAACTTTACTGAATATAAAATAGTGGTGTTGAAATCTGAGGGAGCGGTCAAATTCAGAGAGGGAAATACGCACAGTTGGCCTCTCTTCTATATAGTGGTTTTGTTGTGTTGGAATTATTGTTGGTAGATCTTCGTTAAGTGTTGGAGTCAGCTTTTATGAAAATAGTTATTGCACCAGACTCGTTTAAAGAATCTTTATCGGCTGTATCGGTGGCGGCGTGTATTGAACAAGGTTTTCGTGAAGTCTTCCCCGACGCGGATTACGTGACCTTGCCTTTGGCCGATGGTGGTGAGGGTACGGTTGATGTTTTGCTACAAGGTTTAGCAGGGAAAAAGCGAGTAACGCAGGTTGAAGGGCCGTTGGGTGAACTTGTAAATGCAGAATGGGCGATACTTGAGCCATCCGCACGAACCTCGAAAAAAACGGCACTGATTGAGATCGCGGCGGCGTCCGGTTTAGATTTACTAACGCCAGAGCGGCGTGATCCTCTGGTGGCTTCTTCATACGGTACAGGTCAGCTCATTTTAGAAGCGATGCAGCAGGGCGCTCAAACGATCATTCTAGGCTTGGGCGGCAGTGCAACCAACGATGGCGGCGCGGGGATTGTTCAAGCGTTAGGGGGGAAGTTACTCAATAGTACAGGGCAAGAGCTCAGCCGAGGTGGTGCCGCGTTATCGGAGTTAGCTTCTATTGATTTAGCTGACATAGATTCGCGCTGTACGGATATTGAATTGATTGTCGCATGTGATGTTGATAATCCGTTATGCGGTGATAATGGTGCTAGTCATATCTTCGGCCCACAAAAGGGAGCAACCTCAGAACAAGTTGTGATGCTGGATAAGGCGCTTGCGAATTTTGCTCAAATCGCTGAAACGCAGGGTTGTGTTAGTGGCGATGAACCCGTTCACAGCCTTGCTGGTTATGGCGCTGCTGGTGGCACACCGATGGGGATGAGTTTGCTATTCAACATGCAGATTAAACCGGGCATTGAGATGGTGCTTGATGTATTACAAGCTGATGAGATATTGAAAGGTGCCGACCTTGTGATAACGGGCGAAGGACAAATGGACAACCAAACCCTGCAAGGCAAAACACCTTATGGCATTGCCAAGCGTGCAAGTTTACAAGGTATTCCAACCATAGGTATTGCCGGATCACTGGGCACTGAAGTCGAAGCGCTTTATGGTGAAATGAGCAGTTTGTTCGGGACTGTGCGCTCTCCACAGTCACTCGAGCAAGTACTACGAGAAGCTGAATTGAACTTAACTAGAACGGCAAGAAATATAGCTTCGACGCTGAAGTTAGGTCGTGCAATTCTTAAATAAAGTTCGGTGATACAAAGGCTTAGTTAACTCACCTGTTCGATAGGTTTTATAGATAGCAACGATAAATATAAACGATTATATTTTCTGCTCACTCAGGTCTATTCTTTATCCATATTATTTTAGTGGTTTTTAAAGTATTGAATCCACTTAAATCTAAGATATGGCAACGATGCGATATCTTTTACCTTAAGGAATAGACCATGAGTAAAAAACTAACTACAGCTGCGGGTTGTCCTGTTGCTCATAACCAGAATGTTCAAACGGCGGGCAAACGTGGCCCACAGCTTCTACAAGATGTTTGGTTTTTAGAGAAATTGGCTCACTTTGATCGTGAAGTGATTCCAGAGCGTCGCATGCACGCAAAAGGCTCAGGTGCTTACGGTACATTTACCGTGACCCACGATATTACCAAATACACCAAGGCAAAACTGTTCTCTGAAGTTGGCAAGAAAACCGACTTATTTGCACGTTTTACGACAGTAGCGGGCGAGCGTGGCGCGGCTGACGCAGAGCGTGATATCCGTGGTTTTGCATTGAAATTCTATACTGAAGAAGGTAACTGGGACATGGTGGGTAACAACACGCCTGTGTTCTTCTTACGTGATCCTCTTAAATTCCCAGACCTAAACCACGCGGTGAAACGCGACCCACGAACTAACATGCGTAGCGCGAAGAACAACTGGGATTTCTGGACTTCTCTACCTGAAGCGCTTCACCAAATCACTATCGTAATGAGTGATCGTGGTATCCCTGCGACTTACCGCCACATGCACGGTTTTGGTAGTCACACATTTAGCTTTATCAACAGTGATAATGAGCGTTTCTGGGTTAAATTCCACTTCAAATCTCAGCAAGGTATTAAGAACTTGTCGGATGCTGAAGCAGCGAAGCTGATCGGCGAAGATCGTGAAAGTCACCAACGTGATCTGCTAGAAAGTATCGATAACCAAGACTTCCCGAAATGGACACTTAAAGTTCAAGTGATGCCAGAAGCGGATGCAGCGAAAGTACCTTACAACCCATTCGATCTAACTAAGATCTGGCCACATGCAGACTACCCATTGATTGAAGTGGGTGAGCTAGAGCTTAACCGTAACCCGCAAAACTTCTTCGCTGAAGTTGAGCAGTCTGCATTCAACCCTGCAAACGTGGTTCCGGGTATCAGCTTCTCACCAGACAAGATGCTGCAAGGTCGCCTGTTTGCTTACGGTGATGCGCAGCGCTACCGTTTGGGTGTTAACCATCAGCATATTCCAGTGAACGCACCTCGTTGTCCTGTACACAGTTACCACCGTGATGGTGCAATGCGTGTTGATGGTAACTTTGGTAGCACACTAGGCTATGAGCCAAACAATGAAGGCCAATGGGCAGAGCAACCAGACTTTGCAGAGCCAGCATTAAACCTTGATGGTGCGGCAGCACACTGGGACCACCGTGAAGATGAAGATTACTTCTCACAACCGGGTGATCTGTTCCGCTTAATGACTGCAGAACAACAAGCGATTCTGTTTGATAACACAGCTCGTAACCTAGGCGGCGTGCCTAAAGAGATTCAACTGCGTCACTTGAGACACTGTTACAAAGCCGATCCAGCATACGGTGAAGGCATTGGTAAGTTGCTTGAAATCGATGTAAGCGAATTTAATTCGTAATCAATAAGCTTGATTTAGTTAAATGGAAGGCCGTTGAGTTAAATACTCAATGGCTTTTTTTATATCATTGGTATAAGTAAACTATTGAATCTTAGACAATTACCTAACGATAGTTTTTCCCTATCGAAGTAATAAATTATGCCCATTATCTTTATGATTTGGGTGGGATTATCCTACGGCTATCAGTTTATAAAGTAGTAGAGTTTGAGATGAGTAAAAGTGCATTAATCGTTGAAGGTGGGGCAATGAGAGGCATCTTTGCAGCCGGAGTATTAGACGCCTTTATGCAAGACGATTTTCGTCCTTATGATTTTGCGATTGGTGTATCTGCGGGTGTGTCTAATCTGGTTGGTTACTTATCTCAGGCGCCAAAACGTAGCTACAGTGTGATTACCACGATGGCGACCGATAAAACTTTCTTTAGCCCAGCCCGCTTCGCTAAAGGTGGTAACTTGGTTGACGTGAAGTGGTTATGGAATGAATCAAATCAACGTTACCCACTGGATTGTGGAGAGCTATTTTCAAGCATTCCACTGATTGCCGCGGTGACTAATGTCGACACAGGTAGTGCAGACTATTATCACATCAAGCCAGAAAACCTCTCGAACGTGGTTGAAGCAACAACGGCTTTACCTATCGCTTACCGTGAAACTCCGTGTTTCTCTGGTGGCTGTTATACCGATGGCGGTGTAGCCGATTCGATTCCGGTTCGTGAAGCTTATCGCCGTGGAGCGCGCGATATTACCGTGATTCTTTCTCACCCACTGAGCTACCGAATGAAGCCGCAGAAGTATCAATGGATGCTGAAAAAGCTGTTAAAGAAATTCCCTAACATTGCAGAGTCGATGGCGGTGCGTGCCGAAAACTATAACCAATCTTTGGAGTTCATTCGTAACCCTCCAAAAGATGCGACTATCAAGGTGATTGCGCCACCGGAAACGTTCGCAGTTAAGCGACTCACCATGGATCAAAGCATCTTAGATGCAGGTTATGAGATGGGCCTGAAGGCAGGGGAGGAGCATCTGGCGATTAGAAAAGGCACCTATGGCTTAGATATCGAGGACTGCCACTTCTGCATCTAGTTCTGTTTACGATACAGGCATAAACCAAAAAGCCACGCTGTTCACTAGGGGTAGCGTGGCTTTATATTTGTAGAGCGAGTTTGTTTTTAACTCAGTCCGTTATTGAACAAGCTCATTGCCGCTTGTGTTGCCTGCAAAAAAAGCGTCAACACTGGTTAGTGTTGTATTGGCAATGTTGAACAGAGCATCTTTGGTCAAGAAAGCTTGGTGGCCAGTGAACAGCACGTTATGACATGCAGATAAGCGACGGAATACGTCATCAACAATCACGTCATTTGATTTGTCTTGGAAGAACAGCTCTTTCTCATTGTCATACACATCAAGACCAAGCGCGCCAATCTTACTTTGTTTAAGCGCTTCGATAGCAGCCGTTGAATCCAGTAGTTCACCACGGCTGGTGTTGACGATCATCACGCCATCTTTCATTTTCTCAAATGCAGTCGCGTCTAATAGGTGGTAGTTCTCTTTGCTCATTGGGCAGTGCAGAGAAATCACATCAGACTTTTTGTAAAGCTCGTCTAGCTCTACATATTTAGCGCCTAGCTCAACGGCTAGTGGGTTTGGGTATGGGTCGTAACATAGGATGTTCATGCCCAAGCCTTTTAGAATACGCATCGTTGCTAGGCCAATTTTACCTGAACCAATCACACCCACAGTTTTGCCGTAAAAGTTGAAACCAACCAAGCCTTCTAGAGAGAAGTTTGCATCACGAGTGCGTTGGTATGCCTTGTGAAGCTTACGGTTCAAACACATCATCATACCGACAGTGTGCTCTGCTACAGACTCTGGTGAATACGCAGGAACGCGCACCACTTGCAAGCCAAGCTCTTTAGCTGCGTCTAGGTCGACCTTGTCAAAGCCAGCACAGCGCATTGAAATCAGCTTTGTACCGCCTTGTGCAAGAATCTCTAGCACTTCTCGCGATAGGTCGTCGTTTACAAATGCACAAACCACTTCGTTGTCGTGCGCCATTTTGGCTGTAGTCGTGGTGAGGCGAAAATCATGGAAATGAAACTCAGCGTTGAGTTCGCCTTTCGCAAGGTTGAATGATTTTTCGTCGTATGATTTTGAGCTAAAAAAAGCAATGTTGAGCATGGCTTCCTCTCTTACCTAAAAAATGAATACCCCAATTATGTTTATTTGATAAGGGGTAAAAGCTAGGGCGTGTTGACCTTTCGTGGTTAAATTTTGTTCGAGATAAAAGCGTTTTAATCGCGGCGAGGGGGAAGTAGCCTAGTCACTCTAAGTAAATCCCCCTCAACAAAGAGTAAAACGCTTTTTGCGGGGGCGCCCAGCTCGAACCCTTCGGGCAGCGTTTGCTGGTCATTTCTACTGCGTTATCGGCTTCTCATGTAGGCTAGCTACATATCGACGCCTCTGCCTTGTATAAATACCCAGCAACTCGCTGCAAAAATCAGCTCGAAAGGTCAACACGGCCTAACAACTTCGTTCAGTGTGCTAGAGTTTTTTTCTCTTGTCTATCACCATTAGTCATTGTAATTACTATGGTTATTTGGTCTCTTGCTGTTATTTACTGAACATCAAAAATCACATTACGATGTAGCTTGCTTATAAGTTCATCAATATCGAATAGATATTACTTTCGAGTGTTGAACATCTTCTTGGTCTCTTTTTCTGACCAGAAGTTAATGTTGAATTGTGCGTCGTCACTCAGCTCTACTCGGTGCCAATATTGAGGTGGACTGGTGGCAAATTGCCCTGCTTCGATAGTGATAATGGTTTCTGGTTCTGTTGCTTCTGCATCAGCAAAACCATAGAAGGTCACTGTGCCTTCCATTACGCAGATCTGACCAAAGACACCTTCAGCTGTATTGTGATGATTGAGTAGTGCTGCTGGGATGTTGTCCTTAGTGAAAAACGGTGTTGAACGTTGAATTTTCCAGTGAGAAGGAATACGTAAATGACTCATATAAAACCTCTTATTTAACTTTAACTGTTCTTTGAAATAGGTACTTCGGTGTTTTAGGTGGCCTATCTTTACCAGTAATTTTCACTGCTGAATTGACCAGGCTTTCGGCGTAGATGCTTTTCGAAACCTAAACTGGTTAGCGCGTCACTTGTGTCACGAACCATTTGCGGATTGCCGCAAAGGTAGAAGAAACTGCGGGTTTGATTGAAAGTGACAGACGTGGCTTGCTCGAGGTCGCCTCCAAGTAACAAACTTGGGATTCGTCCGCGCAAAGTTCCGGTAACTGATTCTCTAGAAATAATTGGCACATATTTAAGTCTCCCTTGAAAGTGATCAACGAGTTGAGTGATACGATCTCGATAAGTGAGGTCTTGCTCTGTTCTTACGGCATGCACCAGAACCAGATTTTTGAATGAAGAGGCTTTGTCTGAAGCCAACTCATTCTGTTGTATCTGCATGCTCTCAAGCATTGAGATAAACGGGCCTACCGCGGTTCCGGTTGAAAGCATCCATAGATCGTCTGTGATCTCTGGGATCTCATCTAATGTCATAAAACCACTTGGGTCTTTCCCGACAAAGATGTCATCGCCAGCTTGCAATTCGTGAAGTTGAGGCGAGAGCTGACCGTTCTGATCCTTAATAATCAAAAATTCTAGATGTTGATGGCCTTGCTCATGCTCTGGTGCATTCACCATCGAATAAGCACGTCTCACGAACTCACCTTCGTTATTGAGCAAGCCAAGCTTAGTAAACTGACCTGCTTGATAAGAAGAGACAGGTGCACTGACTTGGAGTGAGAACAATTGATCTGTCCATTCTGTCTTGTTTAGGACTTTACCTGTGACCAAACCATGAGGAATATCTGTCATATCATCCACCTTTAAGAAGAGAAGTTATCTCATTAAGGATACTCAACTATTTACACTTTAGAGTTGCATGTACCATGCCAATGATGAGAATGCTTATCAATACTGGTTTGGAGGGTGGTTATTGGATCGAATGTTGTCAAAAAGACAACATGCCGATGGTGTCTAAATGACTTATCTGTGTGTTTTTGGTTTCGTTTTAATAGGCTTTAGCTGGTTGAACATCGTTAGCATAGGTTGAGTGGTTTGACCCCTAGGATATTCAATCAATTACTGAAGAGAATAATTTATAGATGCGTATAATGGCGGCTTTCGTTCTCAATATAACTGTGTTTTATGCTTGATAATCTTCGTATGGCCTTGAACGTATTGTTCGTGACCATTAATACTGCATTCACCGCATTGGCTGTGAGCCTGTTTGCCCTAATCAAACTGATTTTGCCAATTTCTGTCGTTCAAAAATTATGCACTCGCTTAGCTAACTTCACATTCTGGTGCTGGGCTTCTCTTAATTTATGGATGTTGAACGCCAATAACGATATCGAATGGCAAGTGGAAGGGGGGGAAGATATTTCGACCAAGCAGTGGTATTTGATGATGTCTAACCACCTAAGCTGGGCAGATATTGTGATTTTTTCTTCAATCCTAAAAGACAAAATGCCGATGACGAAGTACTTCTTGAAACATGAATTGTTGTACGTACCATTTGTTGGCTTGGCGTGTTGGGGCTTAGATATGCCATTCATGAGACGCCACTCTCGTGAGTTCCTATTACGTAACCCAGAACGCCGTAATGATGACTTCAATGCAATCAACAAAGCGTGTACTAAGTTTAAATTAGCACCGACAACATTGGTTAACTTTGTTGAAGGGACTCGTGCAAACCACGATAAACTGGCGTCAGCGAAAACCCCTTACCGTCACCTACTGAAGCCAAAAACTGGTGGCGTGGCGTTTGCTTTATCTGCAATGGGCCCAATCTTAGATGGCATAGTGGATGTGACGCTAGCTTACCCTGAAAACCAAACCTCTCCGTTTGAAGATATGCTGAAGGGCAAAATGACGAAGGTCGTTGTGCGTATTAAATTGCATCCAATGGATGAGAACGTGAATGGTAATTACTTTGAAGACAAGGCATTTAAACGTCGCTTCCATAGCTGGTTAAACAACACTTGGAAAGAGAAAGATGCCTACCTTGATACGGTCTATGGGGTTGATAAGCCTTCTGAGGTTGAGACAGTTGACGAGCCTGATGTGGCTTATAAGAAACAAGAACAGTAAGCTGAAACTGAATCGATAGCATTAAAAGAGCCGATAGTTCATTGAACTATCGGCTTTTTTATTAATTTGACTTTCTTAATATTCAAACCATTAAGTTAGTACTTACTATGGCTTAACCGCCTGGTAAGCATCAATAATATGCTTTACTTGGCTAGGTTTACCTTGTTTCTCCTGGCCTTGGTGGGTACGCAAGTAGTGCTGCAGTGTTTTGGCTTTGTATTGCTGTGATACTTTAATCTGCTCATCGCTGTTTGGAGTCCAGATCTTATCGCCGACGTTTGAAATCTCGCTTGCTGTTGAAGTATTTTCTCTTTCGCCTCGGTTATTACTGACCAATAAAATTTCGTAGTAGCGGCGATTCTCTTCAATCAACACTTCATCAATAAGACCAAATTTGAGCGATTGTAAGTGGCTTCTCAACTCGAATTGCTGATGGACAGGGCAGAGTAAGAAATCGATCGTTTTGTCTGGGTGTTGGCGATGAATATCATCTACGAGCTTTTGAGTAAGATCGCCACCGACGCCCGCAATAATCACCAGGTGTTTGCCAGTATGTTTCTCAAGCGGGATAGCGGCGACATCCATGCAGTAGACTTGCCATTGGCTGGTAACCGTTTGTTGCTCTGAATTATCTTGGGGAAAGTAACGTGTTAGCTTGCCTTCCAGTTCATTCATCAGAGACGGGACAATATCGACAAAGTGAATGTGAGGCGCTTTGTTATCCGCCAACAGTTGGACACCCAAGAAACCGTGATCACAACAACAGTCCCAAATATGTTGGTAGTCATTGCTGACAAGGGAATGGAGAGTTTGCAGTCGGTTACTTAGCTTCATAAGGCTCGTGTCGTTAGAAATGAGGTATTGTCTTGTTGAACGCGCATTGTAATGACTTTCCATAAAAACAAAAGCACCTAGGGTATGAATCCTAGGTGCTTTGTTGTTATCGGTATCATACCAAACGGTGCGATATGAGTGCGTTAGCTATAGCCTATGATGCTTTAGCAACTGCCCTGATGTGGCCTTCAACTCGATTCTTTCCAAGCTGTTGAGCAATCAGCTTTGCTTGCTCCGCCAGTGCTAGAGCTGTATCTGGCTCTCCCTCTATTTGTGAAAAGCCGACACTCACGCCTAAAGAGAGGCTGATGTCTGGCGTCACAATAGTTTTCTCTGCTACGCCAATTCGGCACTGGTCTAGTTGGAGCTTGGCGTCGTTGGCGCCGTTTGCTTTAAATAATACTGCGAACTCTTTGCCTCCAACACGAGCAAGGCATAGTCCTTTAGGCTTCGGAAAGTACGAGCGTAGTGCTTCTGCTGTCAGCTTGATCATCTTGTCACCCACAGCTTCACCATAAGCACGGTTCACGTGGTCAAAATTATCGATATCGAGTAGAGCGATATAGGTTTCAGGCTGGTTGGCGTAGTTTTCCAGTGCAATATTAAAGCTACTTTTGTTGTCTAATTGTGTCATCAAGTCCTTGCTACTCAACTGGTGCTCAAGCAGTAAGTTAGACAGTGAGACTTCGGTGTAATCTCTGATCATACGCAGAATACTCTGGCTGATCGGCAAGCGCGCATTCACATACAACACAGCAATCAATTGCTGACGTGAGTACAAAGGAATGCAGTAGTGACGTTGGTCTATTTTTAGTTTGCGTGCGAGAGGATCGGCGTCCTTACCATTTCGATAAACCATGGCGTTTGCGACAAAACGTTCAGAGAGCGATTTATCACAATGCACTGTCGATTTGTTTCCATGATAATCAAGTGTACTGAATGAGTGGTTCTCTGGTTGGTAGAGACAGAATTGAATACCTTTGTGGTAGGTAAAGTTATCTAAAATTGATTTCAGTTTGCGCTTAAAACTCGCAAGGTCTTCCACTTTGTTGAGTTGAGACAAAGAGACGTTTAAACGATAAGCCAGATAGTTGGCACCAATCCACAATAGCAGGAGTGAGCCCAGTACTAAGCCCGTCAACGTAAATTGATGTGAGCTGGTTAAGATGTCATGGCGATCAGTGCCCGCAATGAACACCCAATTTAAGCTGTTGTCTGCATCAAATACCGATATTTTGAAGTTATCTTGATAGTAGTATTCATGTTTGCCCGCCAATTCACCTTGAGATAGTTGGTGGCTGATCCCTGCATGGAAGCTGATGGACTTAGAACCGATACGCTGTGGATCCGGGTGGAATACCAGTCGCTCTGTTGCTCTGTCTACAACAAATACATAGCCATTATTAAGCGTTTTTAAATCTCTTAAACCTTGCGTGGTATGCATTAAATCAAACTCAATCCAGATTTCTTCGTTGAGCTTTTCTGCAGTGTGTTTAACGGCGAAAACCCATCGTCCATCGGCTTTTTGGTAAACGGAAGAGATGTAAAAATCTTCTACAACACCGTCTATTGAATGCCATTGTATTGTGGCGATTTGTTCATTGGAAAGAGGAAGGCCACGGGTGGAGACGTAATGTTGGGAGTTGGGTTGGTATCGGATGATATCGGAGAAGTTTGGCGTTCTTTTTAGAATATTATCACTGAGTTCACGAAACTTTTGGTCGCTAAAGTCGGTGGTGTTGGGTAAGCCTAGACTGGTTTCTAAGAAATAGAGTTTGCCGAATACGGCCTCGATGTTGGAACGAATAGTCGCGCTTGCGATGCGAATGTTTGATGCTGATTGGTTGGTTGCTGCGGTCTCTACTTTTTCTAATTGAGCTGCTGCGAGGTAAAGCATTCCTCCGGTTAATAAGATTATGTATGGTTTAAAAAGCCGAATAAGTGTTTTAGGTAAAGCCATGATATCCAAAGACGTGATAGATTCATTTTTATAGTACGGCCATACTAAACAGTTTTATCAATCACATCAATGCAAATGATTCCATATAAAAGAATGAATTTTGTGATATTCAGCTAACAAAAAAGCCAGTTAAAAATATAACTGGCTTTTATGGTTTTTGCTTTTTTATTGACTGGGCTTAACTTTCACTTAACTCAGTTTTGTTTGGCGAATAGTGCAAAATCGCCATCGATGTTGGTGATAGCAGCAATTCCCCTTCGGCATGACCTGGCTTTACGTTTCTCAGGTTGGTATCACATATCGTCACCCAGTTTTGTTCACGGTCATTGGGTAAGCTGAAACGCGCTGGGGCGTTGGTTTGGTTGATCAGATAAATCAGCTCATCGCCATCTTTACCAATACCAAGATGCAGTGCTACTGAGCTTAAACGGTTCCAATCATCATGCTCCATCAGCGTGCCATCGACACGGCTCCAGAAGATGCGATTAGAGTTACGTTTTTCGCCGCTGAACGCCTGGATAAAAGGCACCATGTATTGCTGACGTGCGGCGATCATCTCTGACAGCCAAGTTTTGAAGTAGGTCTTGCGCTCTGAATCTTCCCAGTTCAGCCAACTCGTCTCACTATCTTGGCAGTAAGCGTTATTGTTACCCTTTTGAGTATGAGATAACACGTCTGCTGTCAGAATGTGTGGAATACCGAAAGCAAACAGCAGGCTCGCCATGAAGTTACGTTTCTGCTTTTCACGAGTCGCGATAACCAAGAGGTTTTCGGTTTCACCCTCTACACCGTAGTTTTCAGAACGGTTATCACCATGCCCATCGCGGTTATTCTCACCATTTTCTTCATTGTGCTTGTGCTTGTACGAGACAAGGTCTTGCATGGTGAAGCCATCATGGTAAGTGATGTAGTTAACGGTGAGTTTGTAAGGCCAGTGCGCTGCACTGTAGATATCACGAGATCCCATTAGGCGTGTAGCAAACTCTTTTAGGTAACCCTGATCACCGCGCCAGAAACTACGTGTGATGTCTCTCAGCTTGTCATTACATTCATTCCAACCAAGTGGGAAATTACCCACCTGATAACCATTAGGGCCAATATCCCACGGCTCTGCAATTAACTTAGTTTCTTTAAGTACAGGGTCTTGAGCGACGGCTTTAAAGAAAGCAGCCTCAGGGTTGTAGTTGTCACCTTCGCGCCCCAGTGTGGCTGCCAAGTCAAAACGGAAGCCGTCGACTTGGAATTCGCTTACCCAGTAACGAAGCGTGTCCATGACTAGGTTGAGTGCTGGCTGGTGGGTAAGGTCGACTGTGTTTCCACAGCCTGTGAAGTTTGCATAATGGCAGCCGTGCTTGATGTAAGTTCGGCTATCTAGTGCCTTTAAGTTAAAGGTTGTGCCACCTTCGCCGCCTTCTGCTGTGTGGTTGTACACCACATCTAAGATCACTTCGATACCGTTGCGGTGCAGTTCACGAATCGCAGTTTTGAGCTCAGTTACGGCGTCTTTCTCTGCATAGCGAGGGTCGGGTACCATAAACAAATATGGGTTGTAGCCCCAGTAATTCACTTTACCCATATCAAGCAGGTGGGGTTCGTGCATGCAAGCCGCAATGGGCAAAAGTTGTAGAGAGTTGATGTTTTGTTGTTTGTAGAACGCAAGCATTTCAGGGCTCACTAACCCCAGGTAACGGCCTTTAGTGTTGGCCGCGACTTCAGGGTGAAGTTGAGACAAGCCTTTAACATGCGTTTCAAACAGAACGGTTTCTTCACGGCTAATTCGTGGCTTTTCGACGCCTTGCCAGTCGAAGGTATCATCAACAACGACACATTTCGCCATCGTAAAGCTTTTCTCATTACTATAAGGCGTGGTGTAGTGGAGCGGCTCACTTATCGCTTTAGCATAAGGGTCAGAAAGTAATATTGGACCATTAGCTGTTTCTGCAATGAATCCGTATTTTTGCCCCGCTTTAATACCTTCGATAAATACATATCGAATATCAGCGTATTCATTGTCCAATTTATAAGTTGTGAACTCCTCGTTCTCATCAAAAAGAGCGAGTGAAAGAGATTTACAGTCAGGAGAATAAATAGAGAAGTTGCAGCCAGTGTTACCTAGCGTTGCGCCTAGCGGATAAGGGCGAGCGAGCGTTCTAGTCATTGCTTGATTTCTTGTTCGTTTATCAACATCAGTGAACTATTAGTAAAAGGCTTTGTCACAGTAAGGTCAAGCAACTTCACAGATTAATTACGGTTAAAAAAATAATTGATCGATGAAGTTCAAATTATATATTTGAAGTAGATCTCACTTATGCTGAATAATTAGATCTTCGTGCTGTCTACTCCTCCTAGATTAAGTGATCTACCTCTTTAAAATACCATTCTGTATATTTTCTACTCCCCTCTAGTCCCCCTTAATTTAGTTGGGGGTGGAGGAAGTCAAACTTGTCATCCCCTCTTAATATTGACCCCGTTGAAACGAATCAGGGGAAACCCTAAACCTCTCTATCTTACGACTACCATAACTGCCTTTGGTTGCCGCAAGAGAGCAAAATATAAAAACCTAAAATAAATCGTCCTTAATGGAGTTAAGAATGAAAAAAGTAAGTTTGATTGCTGCTGCAGTGGCGACTACGCTAGCTGCTGGCTCTGCGTTCGCTGTTGACTTTAATGGTTACATGCGTGCTGGTACTGGTATCAGCGGCAACGGTAATGGTGATGTATCAGTTAACAAAAACGGTATTGGTCGTCTAGGTAACGAAAATGACAACTACTCTGAGTTTGGCCTAGCTGAAGAACTAAAAACTGGTGAGCAAACGTGGCGCGTTGAGTCAATGATTGCTTCTGGTGCACCAGGCGCAAATGGTTGGGAAGATTCTGATTTTAACGTTGCTCAGTTCGCAGTTAAAGCGAAGGGCGTTCTATCTTTCGACCAAGAAGCGACTCTTTGGGCTGGTAAAACATACTACCAACGTAAAGACATCCACATCACTGACTTCTATTTCCTAAACACATCTGGTACTGGTGGTGGTGTTGAAAACATTTCAATCGGTGACCAAAAGCTATCTGTTGCACTAATCCAAGATGGCGCGACTGACGATTCAACTGGCTACATCTTTGATGCTCGTCTAGCGAACATCGGCCTATGGCAAGATGCATCTCTAGAATTAGCACTAGCGTACAACTTCGCAACTGATTCAGATAACGCGAGCGAGTCTGCTGACGACGGCCTACTAGCTTCTGCAATTTTACACCAAGGAACGAGCAACGGCTTCCACCAGACAGTACTTCAGTACGGTACTAACGGTTACGGCGTACAAGCTGCAAACTTCTGGGGTTCTGGTTCTTACTACGCACGTGGTACTGAAGCATTTAACGAAGCATCTGGTTTCCGTCTAATTAACTGGGGTGTAATGAACCTTGGCGAATCTTGGGAAATGGGTCACCAACTAGCTTACCTAGCAGGTAGCGATATCGGTGGTCAAATTGGTGGCGACGGTGACGACTCTAATAAGGCGACAGGCAAAACTTTTGACATCGACCAGTACTCTGCTGTAGTTCGTCCAATGTACAAGTGGAACGACACAATGCGCACAGTATTTGAAGCTGGCTACAACGCTGGTGAGCGCATTGCTGACGGTGGTCTAGCGAAAGAAGACTTCGGTAACGCTAAATTCACAGTAGCTCAAGCTTGGGCTATGGGTGACAGCTTCTGGGCTCGTCCTGAAATCCGCGTTTACGGCTCTTATATCCTAGATACTGAAAACAAAGATGCATTCAACGGCGACGATACAGAATATGTATTCGGTATCCAAGCTGAAGCTTGGTGGTAAACACTTAGCTTAACCAATCCTAAACTGTCCTAATTCATAGCCGGCTCGCGTCGGCTATTTTTTTAAGGAATGTACGATTAAGTGGATCGTTCCCTAGGTGAATAGTTTTCTTTGTGGTAATTAAAGTTAGTAAATTTCTTAAAAAAATAACAAGAAGGAAGAGTTATGTATTTTAAAGCTCTAATGTTGAGTGGCTGTGTTGCGTTGGCTGGTTGTCAATCTGCACAAGTTGTAGAGCAGGTGCAAGTGGCACAAGCTGAACAAGTTAACTCTCTTGCTGGTCTTCAATTTGCCCCGATGAAGCTTCCGAGCTCGGCAATTTTCGATGTAACACCAGACAGCCAAATTTTGAACTATCAGGGTATAAATAGCCCTGTAGTCGCGATCGAGCTACCGGCGGATCGCGGTGAATACTCTATTAAGATTACAAGCATGATCGGCGACACTGCATTTGTCCCTAATGCGGTTATCTATGATAAGAACGGTCGTGAGTTAGAACGTTACGGTAAAGATAGCTTCGAATACGCGAAGCCTAGGTTACATTTGGGCAACCGTCTTGTTGCTGAAAACGATTTCTACCCGCCGACCACATCTCAGTCGGTTTACTTAGTTATCTATACAGATCAAGCAGACCTTGATGGTTTTACTGATGTCATTCACCCAGCTCGTTTGGACGCGGAAGGCCGTGGTAACTACCTACCAGAAGTTGAAGATATTCCAGTTCCAAACTCGAACGTTGGCAAA
Organism: Vibrio sp. 99K-1; assembly: GCF_013114585.1. Taxonomy (NCBI): domain Bacteria; kingdom Pseudomonadati; phylum Pseudomonadota; class Gammaproteobacteria; order Vibrionales; family Vibrionaceae; genus Vibrio; species Vibrio sp. 99K-1. The sequence goes on along the minus strand of NZ_VTXF01000028.1, from coordinate 4,649 downwards.
ATAGAAGTAGCGATTGATCGAGTTGGTTTCTTCTCGTTCGGTTCAAGCAGTGAATCAAATGCTAAGCCAGCAGCAGCGAAGGTTGAGGCGATTCAGCCAGAGACACAAACTTACTACCACAATGCAATCAAAGCCGCTGTCGAAGCAGACAATATTCCAAAAGCTTTGGGTCTATTAGACGAAGCGAAAGCACTAGGCATTGAAGGCGCACAAGAAGTCTTTGTAAAAGCAGTTAATAAAAAGTAACTGATACAATTACAAAGTCTGATTTAAGAGAGGGGACCCTAATAGGGTCCTTTTTTATTGCTAGCTATAAATGAAATACTTTAATTAGTTAAATATTTGAGATTCGAAGACGCAAGCTTATAGATATTCACTAACGCTCTAGCTGATTAACGAGGTCAATGTCATTTGGATCCGTGATTACTATTAAGTAGGCGTTGGCCTAGACAGCATCTCTTATTTCTCTATTTCATGTACTTGATTCAAGAAAGCTTATCCTGGATACAGGAACTGCAACCGAAAGTGAATAAAAAGAAGCCTTCTTATTCACCAAGTGCCAACAAGGTTCCTCAATCACTAAAGGTTGAATGTGACTTATGTGTGTTAGGAGAAGGCTTTCTTAGGTTGGCGTTTATTGGGTACAAAAAAGGGAGACTGACGTCTCCCAAAGGCTAGCTTTCGCTTGTTTTATTATCTGTTACTTGAACCTAAGCTTGGAGCTTAATTCTTAGTTACAGATACTACAGCTTTGTCTACATTGTCGTCAAGCTCGTGAATCGCATTCAAAGTGAAGGTGTAGCTGCCCGCTTCCGTTACGCTCAATTGGCAATTGCCACCTGTGCCAATATCGATTGACCCGCTTGCAAGCTCTACAGAATCGCAACCAAAGTTAGGTGTTTTCCAATCAGCATCCGCAAACTTGAAGCCATAGCTACCCGCGTCTAAGTTGCCTGTTACAGAATAAACCCCATTAGCAACAAAGCTCATCGCCCAATCATCAACAGGGTTCCAACCATTCATATCACCACGCACGTACACGGTAGTTTGACCGTACGGAGGAATGCTAGATACATCCTTGTCTGAGTTATCAACCGGCAAACCAGCGCCTTGTGCACCGTTTTGTGCTTGTACAAACACAGCGGTGGTTAGTGCTGGAACAGTGAATGATTCATTAGCAAAGCTTGCGCCTTTCACTATGTCATCCGCTGAGTTTTGTTGAACATCGTGAAGCGCGAAGCCTGTTGCTCCTGAGATTTTGAACGATTGAGATTCATTGGTTGAGTTTACAACTGCGACAATGGCGTCATTGGCAGGGTCAAGGTCTTCGCCTGCTGATACGCCATCATCGATAGACATCACAATCAGCCCTTCGATTTGGTCTTCGCCAACGTTACGGAAATCGACTCGCTTCATGACTTCGTCTGCAGTGTCTAAGCGGAACAGTTCACTTGAGCTACGGATTTTTAATAGCTCTAGGAATTGCTGCTTAGTCAGTTCAATGTCGTCTTCGTCTGGTTTAGCTGCTGGGTCAGCAATGATAGTCTTGATCAGATCCCAGTTCGCACCATCTTTGTCTTCACGTGGTAAGCCAACGTTCCAGTTGTTACCAGTACCATCAAACATTACGCGGTTGTACCAATCACCAGAGTCATAAGAATCGCGCTGCATCGACTTAGAACGAAGCAGTTCAGAACCCATGTGGATGAATGGAATACCTTGACCCAACATCACGGTAGAGAGTGATACAGACTGCATTCGAGCACGATCTGCAGAGCTAGTACCAGTGGCGATCTTGTAAGCGTTGTTGTCCCAAAGTGTTTGGTTATCGTGTTTTGAAACGTAGGAGATGTTCTCTGAAGGCATCTTGGTGTAACCCGCAGGTGCACCGTTGTAGTCGACGTTTTTACCTAGCTTGGTATCGCCTTTGTAATCGATCAGCACGTAGTCAGCGAGGTTACCTGCCATGCCTAAGCGAACAAGATCTTGGTTGTGTAAGCGACCGTTGATGGAGTCTTGATCAACTTTGGTTTCTTCATTGGCAATCGCAGCGTTACCGAAACCTTGGTTGAAGCGGAGTGGGTGGTTACCTTCTGAGTCGACGCCGCCATCAAACGGGCTACCGCCACGTACAGCGTCACGCAGTCGATCCGAGAATGTGCCGATCTCAGTGCCCGCCATGTTGATCTGGTTTGCTTGATCGAAGCGTGCATTATCGGCTACTTCGCCAAAATCCCAACCCTCACCGTAGAACAGGGTATTCGGGTCGATTTTGCGCACTTCTTCCAGCGCTTCGACCATCACGTCTTTTGGCTGGTGGCCCATTAAGTCAAAACGGAAACCATCGACTTTGTAGTCGTCAGCCCACACCTTGAGTGAGTCGACCATCAATTTACCCATCATTAGGTTTTCAGTCGCAGTATTGTCACAACAAGTCGAGTTTTCTACGCCACCTGTGTTGACGTTAAGACGGTGGTAGTATCCAGGGACAATCTTATCTAGTACCGACTTATCATTCACCCCAGATGCGTTGGTGTGGTTGTACACCACGTCCATAATCAGCTTGAGTTCCATGTCGTGCGTGGCCTTAACCATTTGACGGAATTCTAGAATACGCTTTGATCCGTTTGGATCCGTTGCGTAGCTTCCTTCAGGAACCGTGTAATGGAATGGGTCGTAACCCCAGTTGAAGCTGTCGAGCATGCGTAAGTCGTTCATTAACGCTTGGGCGTCGCCCGTTGAAGGGTCATAGCTGTCGAGTACGTCTTCGATAACTCTGTTTTCATCTTCATTACCACATAAGGCAGCGGCAGGTTTTACATCACACAGTTTCCCAACGGTATCGGTAATATCGACGCGGCTTGCTTCATCTTCATCAACGGTGGCGATATCGAAAGCTGGCAAGATATGCAACGTCGTCAAACCTGCATCTTTCAGCGCTTGAAGATGTTTGACCGACTCACGATCGGCTTCTGTGAGTGCTAGGTATTTTCCATTTAGGCTCGCTGTGCCGAGTTTGTCGTTGAAGCTAAAGTCACGCAGGTGAGATTCGTAAAGTACATGATCTTCGTCTTTCTTTACGGTTGGTCGTTCGTAGCCAACCCAGCCTTCTGGCATCAAGGAAGAATCATTCAGGTCGATGACTTGAGAGTATGCTGAGTTCTTCGACAAACTCAGTGAGTAAGGGTCCGTTACAAGGCGAGTTTCGATATTGCCAGTGGTTGGATGGTAAACTTTCACTTGGTAGCGGTAGTACATGTTAACGGCGTTAGACACCGATTCTGTTGCCCAGATGCCTGTCTCAGTACTTTCCGTCATTGGGATGACTTGTGAACTTTTTAGATCTTCACTGTATAAGACTAGCTCAACATCTTGGGCTGTAGGAGCCCATAGTTTAAAGGTAGCTGCGCTGCCGTCGATAATAGCACCGAGTTCTTCACCCATTGCATTACCGGTATCTTCACTAGCAAATACCGCGTCAAGCACGCCTGGTTTCTGAATCTCGGTTGAAGAAATAACATCGCCATTGGCATTGTAGGCTACAACAATGATCTGAGATTTCAAAATCGTGCGTAGTGTAGTGTCATCAACGTCAATCGCGACTGCTGGTAAACTTGCTAGGTGGCGGAAACGTTCTTTTAATTCAGAGGATAGCTCGCCATCTTTGCTCAGTTCAATTGCAGTGCCACCGACAATCTCTTTGTCATCATTCATTGAGATGCTGTTATCTAATGCATAGAAGAGCTTTACGGAGTCTGCATTGCCAGCCGCTTCCCAACCTATGGTCGTTGCATCAAGCCAATGTGCTTTTTGACCATCAATATTTACAGGTCGTTCTGAGATAGGTTCGTAGTACAACTCGCTACTGCCATGGAAACCAAATACTCCCTGAGATTCACCAAGTTTATCCAGTTCTACTTTTGAGTTTGCGCTACCAAAGGCTTTCTCATCTCCGTTGTGCAAGATAAAGTTCATGCATCGGTGTGGGTCAGAAGCGTCTGGATCGACTTTCAATACATAGTAAGCGCCGTAAGTATCGCTAATACCATCGTATTCGTATGGGCTGTTCCAATCTGTACCTGTTGCACTTAATCCCATCGCTTCTAGGTCTGTGCTGGTGCAGCCTTCACCATTCCATAAATGCAGCCCCCAACCGTCATAAGTCGAGCCTGATGTGCTTGAAGCTGCAATATCACGTTTGTAGTAAATAACCACTTCGTTTTCTGCAGCTGGATACAAACCACTATTACCAGTATCTGTGTCGCTGTTATTATCACTGCCACAACCTGCAATTAAAGTGGCGGTGAAAAGAGGTAAAATCGCTTTGGCTAAGGTCGATTTATTGAAGCTTTTTTTCTTTGTATTGTTAAAGGTATTTCGTAGAGTTAAACATTGATTAATATTTATATTGTTCACGTTTCGATATCCATATTTTACTTTTTATGAAGATGAATATCCTAGTCTTAACGGTGGTCAACTATTTGTGATGTCTATATGTAAAGTTATTTTTAATTAGTAAAAATAAGAAACCTAGTGTCAATGTCACGATTTGTACTTGGTTTGCAGTGAATTACTTGGACCAATAGCTCATATCTTTAATTTCAATAAGATAGGGCGTAGTGGCTAGGCGCTGTCTCTTATACACATCT
>NZ_VTXF01000027.1:0-109961 GCF_013114585.1 Vibrio sp. 99K-1 | reverse complement strand
CTTCAAGCTCGATTCTTGCTCAAGCGAAGCAAGCGCCGAACTCGGCACTTAGCCTACTAGGTTAATCGATTAAAAAGCCACGTTGACTATAAGTGTTGTTGAGATAAAGTGTTAACGTAAGGCCTCCACAAATTAGCTCGTGGTGAGAGATGAGCGCTAAACAAACCCAGCTTCGGCTGGGTTTTTGCTTTTCTACGAATCGCAAAAATGTGTAGGGGAATTGCTAAGTAAGGTGTGGATGACAAGCGAGATTCCCTATCACGGTCGTCCCTCCCTGTAGGGAATGACGGGTTAGTCTATCAATCTTCAGCATCATTCCGTCATCCCAGAATCGAGTAGAACGAGATATCAGGGATCTTAGTTGTCTTTTTTATTCAACCCCATGCTTATTAATCTAAGCAAACGGGAAACTTTAGCGCATATCGGTCGATTAATTGAATGGCGATCACACTTTTCTTTGTTATTGAAAATAATGCGAAAAAAAACACATTTTTTATTAAAGCTTCTAATTAAGGGGCCGTTAAAGGGATTGAGAGAAATGATATGTACCAATGTAAGGTGAGAGAGACAGTGGTGCGTAAACAAATTGATATGTATTTGTGTGAGGTGAGAGTCACATGGGTGCATTAAAAAATGCCTAAAGGAGATCAACTATGGCGATTAATGTAAGCACTAACGTGTCTGCAATGACGGCTCAGCGTTACCTAAATAACGCGGCTGAAGGTACTCAAAAATCAATGGAGCGTTTGTCTTCTGGCTATAAAATCAATAGCGCAAAAGATGATGCTGCAGGCTTACAAATCTCTAACCGCTTAACGTCGCAAAGCCGTGGCCTAGATATGGCTGTGAAAAACGCGAATGACGGTATCTCTATTGCACAAACAGCTGAAGGTGCGATGAATGAGTCAACCAACATTCTGCAACGTATGCGTGACCTTTCTCTTCAATCTGCAAACGGTTCAAACAGCAAGTCTGAGCGTGTTGCTATCCAAGAAGAAGTATCTGCTCTAAACACAGAACTTAACCGTATCGCTGAAACAACCTCTTTTGGTGGTAACAAGCTTCTTAACGGTACTTACGGTAGCCAATCTTTCCAAATCGGTGCTGACTCAGGTGAAGCGGTAATGCTTTCTATGAGCAACATGCGTACTGACACTCAAGACATGGGTGGTAAGAGCTACGGTGTTACTGAAGGTAAAGATGCATCTTGGCGTGTAGGCGCTGGCGCTGACCTGACTATCAAATACAACGATAAGTTCGGTGAAGCTCAAGAGTTATCTATCTCTGCTAAAGAAGGCAACGATATCGAAGAGCTAGCAACTTACATCAACGGTCAAAGCCAAGACGTTAAAGCGTCGGTAGGTGAAGGCGGTAAACTACAACTTTTCGCTTCTAGCCAAAAAGTTGAAGGTGATGTTGAGTTTGGTGGCAGCCTTGCAAGTGAGCTAGGTATTGGCGCAGGCAAAGATGTAACCGTAAATGACATCGACGTAACATCAGTTGCGGGTGCAAACGAAGCGGTATCTATTATCGATGGCGCTCTAAAATCTGTAGATAGCCAACGCGCATCTCTTGGTGCTTTCCAAAACCGTTTTGACCACGCAATCAGCAACTTAGAAAACATCAACGAAAACGTTAATGCGTCTAAGAGCCGTATCAAAGATACCGATTACGCGAAAGAAACAACAGCAATGACGAAGTCTCAAATCCTACAACAGGCGAGTACTTCTATCCTAGCTCAAGCAAAACAATCACCATCAGCAGCTTTAAGCTTATTGGGCTAAACTTACCTCGGTAAGTAGCGGTAAACTCCGCTTTACGTGGAGTTTTACCGTTGGCTCATGAAGGATGGAGGGAGAGTGTTATGGAAATACCATCTAACGCATCGAACATCCAGCCTTATGGCTCACCTAATGGCATTAAAATTGCAAGCGATGAAGGTAGTAGTGCGTCGAGCATTTCACGGCTGAAAGAAGCAACCTCTTATGGCAAGGTAGAGAAATCGAAAGAAGAAGCTACCGAAGCAGCGATTCAATTAGCTCAAGAGAGAAAAGAGCTAAATGATGAAGAGCGAGTCAAGATGGTGGAGAAGGTAAACGAGTTTATCTCCTCTCTTAACAAGGGGGTTGCCTTTAAGGTCGATGAAGAATCGGGAAGGGATGTGGTGACTATTTATGAAACCACAACCGGCGATATTATTCGTCAGATACCCGATGAAGAAATGCTTGAAATTCTAAGACGCCTAGCAGCCCAAAACTCGAATAGTAGAATATTTGAGGTGAAGGTCTAAGTCGTATTATTGAGGTGGTTTAATGAGTTTTGGCCCAATGGGGATTTCGTCTGGCATGGATATCAATTCCATGGTCAGCAAAATTGTGGATTCGGAGCGTGTACCTAAACAGCAACGAATCGACAATGAAAGAGCGCGAATCGATACCAGCATTAGTGCCTATGGAAGACTCAGAGAATCTCTCGATTCGATGAAAAACCTGATGACAAACTTTCGTCAGGAAAAAGCTTTCGCTGTACGTACAGTGGAAAGTACTGATGAAGCGCTTGTTTCTGCAACCGCGACTACTGAAGCGATCGCTGGCAAATATGCCATCGATGTGTTGCAGCTTGCCCAGAGTCATAAAGTAGCGTCTGATGTTCTATCTGATGACATGAAATTTGGCCCAGGTAAGCTGCAGGTTTCGCTTGGTGATGATAGCTTTGATGTGCAAGTTGGCGATAGATCAAAGCTAATCGATGTTGTTCGCAGCATCAACGGTGCAGATAGAAACCCAGGCGTTCGCGCGTCTATTATCAATGATGTCGAAGGCCCACGACTTATTGTCGCCTCCAACCAATCTGGTGCCGATCAACAAATTAGTATCAGTGTCGACTCTGATGCGTCAAATCCTCTAAAAAAACTCGAATACAAAACCCTTGAAGAACGTGTCGAAGCGCTAGAGAAAGCTCGTATTGCCGCTCAAGACGTACTTGGTCTTACACCTGCTGGAAAAGCCGTTGATCTTATCGATGAGGCTATCTCTGACGATGTCCCGAAAGCCGATGAAGCTGTCGACGAAGACGGCAATATCATTCCAGGTTCTCAAGCGGACTCAACGTCTCCTGCAGAAGATGGCTCTCAAAGCCTTAGCTTCGGTGAACAAGCCGCTGCAGATGGCCAAGCTGCCCTAGATGCAGCTCAGGCGGCAAAATCTGTCATGCCTGAAGACAATATCCCAGGTTGGACGGAAACGGCTTCTGGCACGCTGTTAGATTCTTATTACACACCAGAACTTGAGCTTGACGAAAAAGCGATCGAGAAGGCGCCTGATGTTCCTGGTTGGTCAAACACGGCCTCAGGTACCTTGACTGATTCATATGTGACACCGAAAGAAGCCCAGCAAAAGCTAGAGGCAGAGCAAGCACGTATCGAAGAGAAGATCGCTCAAGAAAAAGCGGATCTGGCCAAGAAAGTAGAAAACGGTGAATTGACCGCAGAGCAAGCAAAAAATATCGAGCGTGCCAAATTAGAGCCTGAAGAGCGAGAGCGCTTAGAGAAAGTCGACAAGGCGCAAGCTGATTTGGCGCTTGCTCAACAATCTTTTGATAGTTACAGCGGCATGACCGAAGTCCAAGCTGGTCAAGATTCAATGGTGGTACTGGATGGTGTCGCTCAGCTCTCTAGTAATAACAATGTGATTGAAGATGCCGTTGAAGGCATTGATATTACGGTGAAAGGAAAGACGCCAAAAGATAAGCCGCCAGCAGAAATTGGAGTTGAGTACGACCGAAATAGTGTTCGTCAAGACATCGAAGCCTTTGTGAATTCTTACAACCAGTTTTACCAAGTGTCTAAAAACTTGGCGGGTGTCGATCCTGCGACTGGACAAAAAGGCCCACTTTCTGGTGACAGCACGGTCCGTAACGCAGACTCACGATTGAAAGGGGTATTCTCTTCAAGCATCGAAGGGGCGCCAGAGAACCTTAAGTCTTTAACAGAGTTTGGTATCACGACCACTAGGCAAGGCTCGTTAGAGATCAACTACGACATGCTCGACCGACAGCTAAACAATAACTTTGATAAGCTGGGCGAGTTTTTTGGCGGCAACAATGGCTTTGCTAAAAAAGTCGAAGATGCGATTCAGGGTATCACTGGTATTACTGGTTCAATTCGTACTCGAGAAAAGAGTCTGGTTGAGCAAAACTACCGCTTAGCAGACGACCAAAACGCCTTAGATCGCCGTATGGACAGTCTTGAGAGTCGTACTCACTCTAAGTTCACCGCCATGCAAGATGCAACCAGTAAGATGCAGTCTCAGCTTGGTAGCATGATGAATGCGTTGGGTTAATAGATGACCAGTCAGCTTCAAGAGCTTTGTGAACTAGATCAATTAATTATCTCTAAGCTCGAATTTAGTGAAATTAATGCTGAAGAAATAGCGACGCTTGTCGATAACAGAGAACAGTTATTGCAAAACGTGCTTCAATTCATCGATTCACACCCTGACGTTAAGCAAAGTTCGGAGTGGTTTGAAGCCATTTCGAGAACAAGAAAATTAGTCGAATTGATGCAGTCTGAAACTGGACGGGTAGGGAAAACCCTGCACAAGTACCGACATGGTGCCAAGTCAGTTCAACAATACAAAAAGTTTTTATAGAAGAGGTTTACTATGCGCGGTTCTTTACAGGCATATAAAAAGGTATCAGTGGATAGTCAGCTAACGGCTGCCTCACCGCATAAGATTGTGCAAATGCTAATGGCCGGCGCTATCGAGCGTTTAATCCAAGGTAAAGCGGCAATGCAAGCGGGCAATATCCCGGTGAAAGGTGAGCGGCTAGGTAAGGCTCTAGACATCATTATTAGCCTTCGTAGCTGCCTTTCTATGGACGATGGTGGTGATATTGCGAAAAACCTAGATCAACTTTATGAGTTCATGATCACGCAAATTTCTGCGGCAAATCACAAAAATGACCCACAGCCTATTGATGATGTTATCGATATTATCCGCGAAATTAAGAGCGCTTGGGACCAAATTCCGAATGAATATCACAACTTGACGTCTGCTGAAGTCGGTATTTAAAGAAAAATTGCAGTTTTAACTAACCTTAGATCCGCTAATTGGTTGGTTGCCTTATTTTTTTAATCAAATAAAATAGAAGCCATTAGATAGCCTAATGGCTTTTTTTCGTTGCTGATTTCATAAATTTGTCCTCGTAAACCATAATCATAGATAGAATTCTTAATTTTATGGAATACGTTGCTCACCGTTTTTCCGCATCGCACCAAAATAAAGGCAATAATTCCTACTTATGCAAGGTTTGGCAAAACTGCTTGTGGTCGACGATAACGCTCAAGATCGTCACAATTTAAGCACAATATTAGAGTTTGTAGGAGAGAGCTGCGAAGTAATCAGCTCTGAACAAGCGCGCAAAGTCGACTGGTCACTACAGTGGGCTGGTTGCATTATTGGCTCAATAAAAGGTAAAGGCTTCAACGCATTACTGAATGATAAGCTTGTTCACGCGAATCACATCCCTCTACTTGTGATTGGCAAAAACAACCACCCGGTTGACGAGCTCACCAATTTTGTTGGTGAACTCGAGCTGCCTCTTAACTATCCTCAATTAAGTGATGCATTAAGACACTGTAAAGATTTCTTAGGACGCAAAGGTGTTCAGGTTGTCTCTTCAGCCCGTAAGAACACACTGTTTCGCAGTCTAGTGGGTCAAAGTGCTGGCATTCAAGAAGTTCGTCACTTGATTGAACAAGTTTCCTCTACCGAAGCCAACGTACTGATTCTCGGTGAATCTGGTACCGGTAAAGAGGTGGTTGCTCGTAACATTCATTACCATTCAAAACGTCGCACTGGTCCTTTTGTTCCAGTGAACTGTGGTGCAATCCCACCAGATTTGCTGGAGAGTGAACTTTTCGGTCATGAGAAGGGCGCATTCACAGGTGCAATTACGGCACGTAAAGGGCGTTTTGAGCTAGCTGAAGGTGGCACACTATTTCTTGATGAAATTGGCGATATGCCAATGGCGATGCAGGTTAAGTTGCTACGCGTACTACAAGAGCGATGCTTTGAACGTGTAGGTGGCAATTGCACTATCCAGGCGAATGTTCGAGTAATTGCGGCTACACACCGTAACCTTGAAGATATGATCGACGATGATTCATTCCGTGAAGATCTTTATTACCGCTTGAATGTATTCCCGATTGAAATGCCGGCATTACAAGAGCGTAAAGAAGATATCCCTCTACTACTTCAAGAGCTTATGACGAGAATGGAAGCGGAAGGTAGCATGCCTATCTGCTTTACGCCTCGCGCGATTAACTCTTTGATGGAGCACGATTGGCCAGGTAACGTACGTGAATTGGCGAACTTAGTGGAGCGCATGGTTATTCTCTATCCGAATAGCTTAGTGGACGTAAACCATCTGCCAACTAAGTATCGGTACAGTGACATCCCTGAATTCCAACCAGAGTTTAATAGCTTTGTGTCTGAGGAAGAGCAAGAGCGTGACGCTTTAGCTGACCTGTTCTCGGAAGATTTCAGCTTCGATCAGCAAGATGATATGACTGATAATGCGAATGCACCTCAGGAATTACCACCGGAAGGTGTGAACCTGAAAGAGCTGCTCGCTGATATGGAAGTGAATATGATCAATCAAGCCTTGGAAGCTCAAGGCGGTATTGTTGCTCGAGCGGCAGACATGTTAGGCATGCGCAGAACCACTCTGGTTGAGAAAATGCGTAAATACAATCTGCAGCGTTAGTGTTCTGCTTTTCGAAAAACGGAAAAACACACACGAAATTTTTAGCTAATCGTTCACTTTAGCTAAGCGATAAGATAAACCATAGTCGAGTTGTTGCTTGCTTAACTATGTGATAAATATAGCAAATAGCCTGACTCGTTTTGTGCGTGTCAGGCTGTTTTAGTATTTGAGGCAAATTTTTGACATGCACGTATCTAACGAACCAGAAAATCAATCACACCTAGATTCTGTTGAACAACAGGTTGAGCGCTACAAGCAAGTGCTCGATGTTATGCCTGCTGGTGTCATCTTGTTAGATACCCATGGTGAAGTAAGAGAAGCAAACCCAGAAGCGCACCGCATTCTTGGCGTCGAGTTGGTTGGAGAGAAGTGGTTTTCTGTTATCCAAAGTGCTTTTGATCCCAAAGACGATGATGGTCATGAGATCTCATTAAAGAATGGTCGAAAGGTACGTTTGGCGATTTCTGCTTCGACTACGGGTCAGCTGATTTTGATTACCGATCTGACCGAGACGCGTTTGCTGCAATCACGAGTTAGTGATCTCCAGCGTCTGTCGTCATTAGGTAGAATGGTGGCGTCACTTGCTCATCAGGTTCGTACACCGCTCTCTAGTGCAATGTTGTATGCGTCAAACCTTGCCGCACCGAATCTACCACCGGCAACGAAGACACGTTTTCAATCTAAGCTTATGGATAGACTTCATGACTTAGAGAAGCAAGTTAATGACATGCTGCTGTTTGCTAAGGGCGGCGATAATAAGGTGGTGAAACCTTTTACTGTGGCTGAATTGATCACAGAATTTCAGCCAATGGTCGAAGCAGCGTTGAAATCGAACCAAATTGATTACTGCCAAGAAGTGGAAGGCGAACAGACTCAAATGTTCGGCAATGCCAACGCGATTGCTTCTGCTTTAAGTAATCTGGTTTTGAACGCGGTTCAAATTGCCGGCAAAGAATCACAGATAGATGTATTTTTTAGGCCGGTAAACGGCGAGCTTAAGATATCAGTACAAGACAGTGGTCCCGGCGTACCGAAAGAGCTTCAAGGTAAAATCATGGAACCATTCTTTACCACTCGCTCGCAAGGGACAGGCTTAGGCTTGGCGGTTGTACAAATGGTATGTCGAGCACATGAAGGTCGACTGGAATTGATATCAGAAGAAGGTGATGGCGCATGCTTTACCATGTGCTTGCCACTAGAAAGAAGCGCTTCTACTGAAGACTAATAAGTTTTAACTGAATTTACACTGGAGAATCCTATGGCTCAAAGCAAAGTGTTAATCGTCGAAGATGATGAAGGTCTACGCGAGGCCCTTGTCGATACACTCGCGCTTGCTGGCTATGAATGGCTAGAAGCAGATTGCGCAGAAGATGCTCTGGTCAAACTAAAATCGAACTCCGTTGATATCGTTGTCTCTGACGTTCAGATGGCAGGCATGGGCGGCTTAGCGCTGTTAAGAAACATCAAGCAGCACTGGCCAAATCTCCCTGTATTGTTGATGACAGCTTATGCCAACATCGAAGACGCCGTCGCTGCAATGAAAGAGGGCGCTATCGACTATATGGCAAAGCCATTTGCGCCAGAAGTACTGCTAAACATGGTGAGCCGTTATGCTCCCGTAAAATCGGACGACAATGGTGATGCCATCGTTGCTGATGAAAAAAGCATCAAGCTAATGATGCTGGCCGATAAAGTGGCAAAAACGGACGCCAATGTCATGGTTTTGGGCCCGAGCGGCTCTGGTAAAGAGGTGATGTCGCGTTACATCCATAACGCCTCAAACCGTAAAGATGGTCCGTTCGTCGCGATTAATTGTGCGGCAATTCCTGACAATATGTTGGAAGCGACTCTATTTGGATATGAGAAAGGTGCATTTACTGGCGCTATTCAGGCGTGTCCAGGTAAGTTTGAACAAGCTCAAGGCGGTACAATTTTACTCGATGAGATCAGTGAAATGGATCTTGGCCTGCAAGCTAAGTTGTTGCGTGTGCTGCAAGAGCGTGAAGTTGAGCGTTTAGGTAGCCGTAAGAGCATTAAACTTGATGTTCGTGTACTCGCGACCAGTAACCGAGATCTAAAACAGTATGTGTCTGAGGGTAATTTCCGTGAAGACTTGTACTACCGTTTGAATGTTTTCCCAATTTCTTGGCCTCCACTGTGTGAACGTAAAGGTGATATTGAGCCTTTGGCGAAGCACTTAGTTGAGCGCCACTGTACCAAACTGGGTATGCCAGTTCCGGTCATGTCACCTCAAGCGATCAGCAAACTCGTCAATTATCCGTGGCCGGGTAATGTACGTGAACTTGATAATGTCGTGCAGCGCGCGTTGATTCTGAGCGAAGAAGAAAAAATTTCTGGTGAGCATATCCTACTTGAAGGGGTGGATTGGCAAGACGCTAGTGGCCTACAGCAGATTGTGGAAGGTAGCGATGTGGCAACACCAGATATCAAGCCTATTGCGGAAGCAAACCCAATCAACAAAATCGCTTCAAGCAGTGAAGGACTGGGGAATGAGCTTAGAGATCAAGAGTATGCGATCATCCTTGAAACTTTGATCGCATGTAACGGCCGACGTAAAGATATGGCTGAGAAACTCGGTATTAGCCCTCGCACATTGCGCTATAAGTTAGCAAAAATGCGCGATGCTGGAATAGATATCCCAAACTAAGCACAGATTAGTAGTGTCAGCTTTCTGACTAGTGTAATACGATATCTAGTCGTTTTTAGGTATGGCACGCTAATTGCTCTGTCAATAATACAGCAAAATAGATAGTCATAAATTTGACTCCTTGAGGTAGTAAATGAGAATAGATGGTTTACAAGGCGAAATGCAGGCAATGATGGTTGAAGCTGCGAGCGCGCGTCCTGCTGCGACAGGGCAAGCGGTTGGTGCAGACTTCGGCAACATGCTGACGCAAGCCATCAACAATGTGAACTCATTGCAAAAGACCTCAGGGGATCTTCAAACTCGTTTTGATAGCGGTGACCAAAGTGTGTCGCTGTCTGATGTGATGATTGCTCGTAATAAATCTAGTGTGGCCTTTGAAGCGACAATCCAAATTAGAAATAAGTTGGTTGAGTCGTACAAAGAGCTGATGAATATGCCGGTATAAGTTGGGTAGTTAAGTAGTGGCAGATAATAGTCAAACAACAGATTTAACCGTGAGCGATGGTAACGACCACGCACTCATTGCGGGTGCTGAGCTGGACGGAGAAGGGCAAAACCCGGATCTAGGTGAACGTAGTTCATCTAAATTTGATATGGCCGTAGGTGACCTCGATTTACTTCGTCAGGTCGTCTTAGTGCTGTCTATCTCAATCTGTGTCGCGCTTATTGTGATGCTGTTTTTCTGGGTTAAAGAGCCAGAAATGCGTCCATTAGGGGCTTATGAAACCGAAGAGTTGATCCCAGTTCTGGATTACTTAGATCAGCAAAAGATCGAGTACTCGCTTGAGGGTAATACCATCTCGGTGCCAGCAAGTGAATATAACTCCCTGAAGCTTAATATGGTTCGCGCTGGTTTGAACCAAGAGCGAAACGCAGGTGATGACATCCTCATGCAAGACATGGGTTTTGGTGTATCACAACGTTTAGAGCAAGAACGCCTCAAATTAAGCCGCGAAAGACAGCTTGCGAAAGCCATTGAGCAGATGAAGCAGGTGCGTAAAGCGCAGGTTTTATTGGCGCTGCCGAAGCAAAGTGTTTTTGTTCGTCATAATCAAGAAGCCTCTGCCTCTGTATTCCTAACCCTCAAAACGGGTACTAACCTTAAGCAGCAAGAGGTTGACTCTGTTGTCGATATGGTGGCGAGTGCCGTTCCGGGAATGAAAACGTCGCGTATTACCGTGACTGATCAACATGGCCGACTGCTGAGCTCCGGCTCTCAAGACCCTATGTCAGCGGCGCGCCGCAAAGAGCACGAGCTAGAGCGTAATCAAGAGCAAGCACTGCGTGAGAAAATTGACTCTATCCTTATTCCTATTCTTGGATTTGGAAACTACACGGCTCAGGTTGATATTCAGCTCGACTTCAGCGCAGTAGAACAAACCAGAAAACGTTTTGATCCGAACACTCCGGCAACGCGAAGCGAATACACCTTAGAAGATTACAATAACGGCAACACTGTCGCGGGTATTCCGGGTGCGCTGAGTAACCAGCCTCCATCAGATGCGTCTATCCCTCAGGATGTCGCTCAGATGAAAGATGGCGCGATGACAGGCCAGGGCTCGGTTCATAAAGAAGCAACTCGAAACTTCGAATTAGACACCACCATCAGTCATGAGCGTAAGCAGACTGGCACGGTGAACCGTCAAACGGTATCGGTCGCGATTAAAGATCGTCAATCCATCAACCCAGATACCGGTGAAGTGGTGCACACGCCAATTCCAGCCAGTGAAATCAACGCGATCCGCCAAGTGCTGATTGGTACGGTCGGTTTTGATGAAAGCCGCGGTGACTTATTGAATGTATTAAGCATGCAGTTCGCACCACAAATCACAGATGTGGTTCCTGATGTGCCTATCTGGGAGCACCCTAACTTCAATGATTGGGTACGTTGGTTTGCGAGCGCATTGGTTATTATTGTTGTGGTATTAGTCCTTGTTCGCCCAGCAATGAAGAAACTGCTTAACCCAGCTGCAGACAACGATGAACAGATGTACGGCCCTGATGGCATGCCAATTGGTGCCGATGGGGAGACCAGCCTAATTGGTGGTGATATTGAAGGTGGCGAGCTGTTTGAATTTGGTTCAAGCATCGACTTACCAAACCTTCATAAAGATGAAGACGTGCTGAAAGCAGTACGTGCACTTGTAGCGAATGAACCAGAGCTAGCAGCTCAAGTAGTTAAGAATTGGATGGCAGATGGCTAACGAAATTGTTCCACAACAAGCTGAAGGCGGTGAAGTGCTTGATGTCGCGAGTGTGGATATCGCCTCTATTTCAGGTGATGAGCGCGCAGCGATCTTGTTGTTGAGTTTAAACGAAGAAGATGCGGCGGGTATTATTCGCCACCTAGAACCTAAGCAGGTTCAACGTGTGGGTAGTGCCATGGCGCGTGCAACGGATTTATCACAAGAGAAGGTAGGCGCAGTGCACCGTGCTTTCTTGGATGATATTCAGAAGTACACCAACATCGGTATGGGCAGTGAAGACTTCATGCGTAATGCGCTGGTGGCTGCTCTGGGTGAAGACAAGGCTAATAACCTTGTTGACCAAATCCTTTTAGGAACAGGTTCAAAAGGCTTGGATTCTCTTAAGTGGATGGACCCTCGTCAGGTGGCAAGTATCATCATCAACGAGCACCCGCAGATTCAAACCATCGTGTTGTCTTACCTAGAAGCCGATCAGTCTGCTGAGATTTTGTCCCAGTTCCCTGAGCGTGTACGTCTAGATTTGATGATGCGTATTGCTAACCTTGAAGAAGTTCAACCTTCGGCGCTTGCTGAGCTGAACGAAATCATGGAGAAACAGTTCGCGGGTCAAGCTGGTGCGCAAGCGGCCAAAATTGGCGGCCTGAAAGCAGCGGCAGAGATCATGAACTACATGGACAACAACGTAGAAGGTGTCTTGATGGATCAAATCCGCGATCAAGACGAAGACATGGCAACGCAGATTCAAGATCTTATGTTTGTCTTTGAAAACCTTATTGAAGTGGATGACCAAGGCGTTCAGAAACTGTTACGTGACGTACCACAAGACGTTCTACAGAAAGCACTTAAAGGTGCTGATGAAGGCCTGCGTGAGAAGATCTTCAAGAACATGTCTAAACGTGCTGCCGATATGATGAGAGACGATATTGAGGCGATGCCGCCAGTGAAAGTCTCTGACGTAGAAGCGGCTCAGAAAGAAATTTTGGGTATTGCGAGGAAGATGGCCGACAGTGGCGAGATTATGCTGTCTGGTGGCGCCGACGAGTTCCTTTAATACAGAAACCTCAAAAGCCCCACACCGTTGGGGCTTTTCTTTGTCCAACCTCGAACCACAGATTAATTACAGTTTAGCTGTTTGAATTTAAAACAGTTGGACTCACTCATAGATAGGTACTGATATGTCAGGTGATAGAAAACGCGGCTTCCTTCGCCCTGAAGAAGATAATACGGTTGCCCAACCTCAGAAATGGGGGCTGCCTGACTACACCTCTGATGTGAGTAAACAAGCTAAAGAAACGGCGTTTAACTACGACCCAGGTTGGATGCCGACAGTTGAAGAAGCTATTGAAGATGAAGAGCTTGTTCTGACCGAAGAGCAAATCGAGCTGATCAAGCAAGGCGCTTACCAAGAAGGTCTGCATCAAGGTCAGGAAGCTGGCTTCAAGCAAGGTTATGAAAAAGGCAAAGAAGAAGGTTTTGCCGCAGGCCACGCAGAAGGCAATGAAGCTGGTAAGCTCGAAGGTGTCACCGCAGGTCAAGAATATATTCAACAACAAGTGGCTATTTTCATGGGGCTCGCGAACCAGTTTGCTCAACCTTTGGAGCTGATGAATGCTCAGGTTGAAAAGCAGCTGGTGGACATGGTGCTGACCATGGTTAAAGAAGTGGTGCACGTTGAAGTTCAGACCAATCCACAAATCATCCTAGATACCGTGAAAGAGTCAGTAGAGTCGCTGCCGATCTCTGGTCACGCTATTACCTTGAAGCTTAACCCGGAAGACGTCACGATCATTCGCTCTGCGTATGGTGATACGGAACTGGACTGCCGCAATTGGACATTGGTTTCAGAGCCTGCGCTCAACCGTGGCGATGTACAAATTGAAGCGGGTGAATCGAGTGTGAATTATCGAATGGAAGAGCGTGTGAAGAACGTTATCCAGAGCTTCTGTGGTGCTAACCGCCATCAAGGTCATGCGTAATGCTTGAGTTAGCGAATCGTCTCAGCCAATACAAAGTCGAAGGGCTAAAATCACGTCCCGTTGCCTCTGGTAAGTTGGTACGGGTAGTCGGACTAACCCTTGAAGCAACTGGCTGTAAAGCCCCAATTGGTAGCTTGTGCTTAGTTGAAACCATGTCTGGTCAGATGGAAGCTGAAGTCGTTGGCTTCTCTGGTGATAACTTATTTCTGATGCCGAGTGAACAAATCACAGGGATCTTACCAGGTGCTCGTGTCACCCCTATGACTTCTGAAAGCGGCATTCCTGTTGGGATGGAACTGCTTGGCCGTGTTATCGACGGTGTGGGCAACCCATTGGATGGGCTTGGTCCTATCTATACTGAGCAACGCGCATCATTCAGTGCCGAACCGATTAACCCTTTAGCTCGTAAGCCGATCTCTGAGCCGCTTGATGTTGGCTTAAAGGCGATTAACGGCCTACTGACGGTAGGTAAAGGGCAACGTATCGGTCTGTTCGCAGGTTCTGGTGTTGGTAAATCCGTAACACTAGGCATGATGACTCGAGGTACCACAGCGCAAGTGGTTGTGGTGGGCCTGATTGGTGAGCGTGGACGTGAAGTAAAAGAATTTATTGAAGAGATTCTTGGTGAGGACGGCCGTAAGCGATCGGTTGTGGTTGCTGCGCCTGCCGATTCATCACCATTAATGCGATTAAAAGGCTGTCAAACGGCGTTAACGGTAGCTGAATACTTCCGCGACCAAGGTTTAGATGTTCTGCTCCTGATGGACTCACTGACCCGTTTTGCACAGGCTCAGCGTGAAATCGCACTATCTGTTGGCGAGCCGCCAGCAACCAAAGGTTATCCGCCATCGGTATTTGCTAAGTTGCCAGCACTGGTTGAGCGTGCGGGTAACGGCAATGATGAGCAAGGTTCAATCACCGCTTTCTTTACCGTACTAACCGAAGGTGATGATCTACAAGACCCAATCGCCGATGCCTCACGAGCGATTCTCGATGGCCACGTTGTATTGTCACGTGAAATGGCCGATGCGGGTCATTATCCTGCGATTGACGTTGAGAAGTCCGTCAGCCGTGTGATGCCTCAAATCACCACCGAAGAACATGTGTTGATGTCGAAAGCGGTAAGACAAGTGCTTTCTATCTGCCGTAAGAACCAAGACTTGGTGTCGATTGGTGCTTACAAGCCGGGTACCGACCCTGCGATTGATAGCGCCTTCACCTTGAAGCCGAAGTTGGATGAGTACTTACAGCAGAAGATGAAAGAAACGGTTCCTTACGATATGTGCGTCAACATGTTGAAGCATGTGTTGGGTGGCTAACGGGTGATTAAGGTTAGTCATGGATAACGCATTAGAGTTTCTTCTCGACCAAGCAAAAGACCAAGAAAACCAAGCAGTATTAGCGCTCAACAAAGCTAATGCGGAGCTGCAAGGTTATTACGAACAGGTCGCACAGATTGAAAAGTATCGACTGGATTATTGCCAGCAACTTGTCGATAGAGGCAAGGCTGGATTAACGGCCAGCCAATATGGGCATTTGAATCGCTTTTTAACTCAATTGGATGAAACGCTTTCTAAACAGCGAGAAGCGGAGCATCACTTTAAAAATCAGGTCGATAACTGTCAGAACTACTGGATGGAACTGCGTAAGAAACGTAAATCCTATGAGTGGTTGATGGAGAAGAAGCAGAAAGAAAAAGCCAAATTGCAGGATCAAAGAGAACAAAAGCAGATGGATGAGTTTTCGACTTTGCTCTATAGCCGAAAGAAGATGTGATCCTGAGCCACGAATCCTATTGGCGCTGTTCATATGGTGATTAGCCGAGATTTCTAGGCATGTTTCTTGCTCTGTTTTATATAAAATTGCGCCTTGTGCCTGCCAAAGGTATGAAAAGCATCCGACTTTCTTTTTGTTACCTGTTTATGGTGACAAAGCTAGTAGATAGAGCTTGTATATATGAACGTTAGTCCTTCTTCAAATTCAGCGACCAACACAACGTCTTCGTTGTTGGACACCGGTTCTGCCGCTTCAAAGGTGGAGGAAAACGGAGACTCAAAAGGTTTCTTTGAATCTTTTAAAGAAGCGCTCGGCTTTGAAGAAAGTGGTAGCAAAGCAACGGTAAAAGACGCAGACAGCACTACAAAATCTGATGCTAAACAAGCCTCTACGGAAAGTGAAGCTTCAGATGAAGCAAAGAAAACGAACTCAACAGCTGAGACTACGGATGAGTCAAGCCAAGCTCAAAGTAAGCAAGTAGCTTCAGAAGTTGAAGGTGAGCAAGCCACAGACAAAACTCCTGTAGAGGTTGTCTCTAGTTCAGAATCACAACTCAAAGCGAATTCAACCGATGATGCTGCTATCGCAAACAAGGCGGGTGAGAAAGATGAGTTGGCTAACAACAACGGCTCTAAGGAACAGACAGCTCAACCTCAAGGCCAAGCTTCATCAGCGGTAAACGAATCGACCCAAGCATCGCAAGCGGCGGCTGTGATGAATGAAGGAAACAAGTTATTAGGTCAGTTGGATGAGGCAAATAAAACGCTGAATCAGACACCAAACGGCAAAGCCTTGCCACAACAGTCTCAGTTAGAACAGGCTCAGGTCGACCAAGCTCAAGGTAATACTCCAGGAGCTTCTGTTGCAGGTTTCTCTGCTGCAGGTGAAGCGGGTAAGCAACTCCAGCAAACCCACTCAGCGAATCAAGGTAGTACGCTAGAAGTGGACTCTGAAATTGCTGTGCTTACTGGCGGGAAAGGCGTCTCGCAACTGACAGATGATGAAATTCGCCAGTTGATGGATAAAGGCGTTACTCCCGAGCAGATTGAAGCAAGTATGAGCCGAGAGATCAGCCAGAAAAATGCGGCACAAGCAGAAGTTGCAGGGCAAAGCCAAGCACTGTCTCCAGCGGATATTGAGCTGGCAAAACAGGTAGATGCGCACACCAAAGCGCTCAATCAACTAAGTGCTCAGATTGAGTCAAAACAGTCCGTTGTTGATGGTTTACTGCAGAAGCAGCAAAGTGGCACTAAGTTGACAACTGATGAGCAAGCGATGTTGGCTAAAACGACCGCTGAGTTAGACGTTTTGGATAAACAACTCGCAAACGTTCAGCAACAAGCAACGGCTTTACTGAGTCAAGCTCCGGGCGCAAACAGCGCCTTAGTTGAGCCTGTTACGATTGATTGGGATAATACAGATTCAAATGAAGCCAAAGCCTTAGCAGCTGCAGCTTCAACAGCAGCGGTTGCGACGGCTGCGCAGCAAACTACGGCGCAAGCGGCAGCGCAATCGACGAGTAACGCGGCTGCCACTCATGCAGCGACGGATAAAGCGGCAATGCTGCACGCTAATAATACGCATATAGCCCAACAGGTAGCGGCTCAACAAGCTAATGTCGCAGCACAACAGCCACAAGCTGCGTTGGATCCTGCGTTAACCGCGCAAGGTGTGGCGCTGAATGCAGCACCTGCCGCGACGAAAGCGGGTTCAACAGATATGTTACTTAAGGCTGGTGCTGGTGCGGCTACTCTTTCTGGCCTCGGTAAAGCGGGTGCTAAGGAAGACTCGAAAGACACCACGTTTGCTCAGCAGATCGCTTCTGCGGCTGGTGTACAAGGTGCAGCGAACGCAGGCTCGGCACCAACACGCGCCGAGATTCAAGCCGCTCAACAGGCACCGTTGCAGCTGACTAAAGAGCTAGCAAACGAACAGGTCGCTGAAAAGGTACAAATGATGATGTCTAAAAACCTTAAGAACTTAGACATTCGACTTGACCCACCAGAGTTAGGTCAAATGAAGATCCGTATGACAATGAATAATGACGTGGCGAACGTGCACTTTACGGTGAATAGTCAACAGGCGAGGGATGTGATTGAACAAACCTTACCTCGATTGAGAGAGATGCTTGCTCAACAGGGTATGCAGCTTGCCGATTCATCCGTTCAACAGCAAAGCTCAGGTCAGGGACAAGACAGATACAACAGTGGTGAGCAACAATCAGGCTCTAACCGCACAAATGATACGCAAGGTGATGAAAACCTTGATAGTGGCAGCAATCTTGAATTGAATGTCGCATCAAAGCGTGATGGAATTAGTTATTATGCCTAATATCAGGCTGAGCACACTTAATTGATAGATAGAACCAGCTGATAGACAGAACCGTCAGTTAATCGAAAGAACAGGAAGTTAGAGTAAAATATGGCAGAAGTACAAGATGCACCTAAAGGAAAGAGTAAGCTCCTTATTATCATTATAGCGGTTGTTGTTTTACTGCTTGGTATTGGTGGTGCGCTGTTCTTTTTCTTAGGCTCCGATGATAGTGCCTCAGAATCTCAGTCTCAGCCAGCCACTGCTGTGGTTGCAGCAGAGCCTGTTATGTATGTGAACATCCCTCAGCCCTTCTTGTTCAATGTAACAGGTGATAAAAAAGATCGCCTAGTTCAGATAAAAGCACAACTGATGGTGCGTGGTAGCAAAAATGAAGACCTGGCACGTTACCACTCTCCACTAGTAGAGAGCACATTGCTCGCAACGTTCGCTTCGGCAACGGTTGACCAACTTCGCTCACCAACAGGGCGAGTGGAACTGCGTGATAAAGCGACAGAAGATATTAAAGCAAGTCTGGCTCAAGCTGTTGGCCAGCCTGTGATTGAAAAAGTGTTATTCACTGACTTCGTAATTCAATAGGTAATTTGTGACCGATTTATTAAGCCAAGACGAAATTGATGCGCTGTTACACGGCGTTGACGATGTTGAAGAAGTTGAAGATGTCTTAGAGACCGACAATGACAGTGCGGTCAATTTTGACTTCTCCTCTCAAGATCGAATCGTCCGTGGTCGAATGCCGACCCTTGAACTTATTAACGAGCGTTTCGCACGTCATATGCGAATTAGTTTGTTTAATATGTTGCGTAAAACGGCTGAAGTGTCGATCAACGGTGTACAGATGATGAAATTTGGTGAATACCAAAACACCCTGTACGTGCCAACCAGTTTAAACATGGTGCGTTTCCGTCCGCTTAAGGGTACGGCGCTGATCACCATGGAAGCACGTCTTGTTTTCATTCTTGTAGAAAACTTCTTTGGTGGCGATGGACGATTCCACGCCAAGATTGAAGGCCGTGAATTTACGCCAACGGAAAGACGTATTATCCAGCTACTGCTGAAGATTGTATTTGAAGATTACAAAGAAGCTTGGTCACCAGTAATGGGGGTTGAGTTTGAATATTTGGATTCTGAAGTGAACCCGAGTATGGCGAACATTGTGAGCCCAACCGAAGTGATCGTAGTGAGCTCATTCCATATTGAAGTGGATGGCGGCGGTGGTGACTTCCACGTGGTCATGCCTTACTCCATGGTTGAGCCGATCCGTGAGCTGCTTGATGCGGGTGTTCAATCTGACAAAATGGAAACCGATGTTCGTTGGAGCACAGCACTGCGTGATGAAATCATGGACGTGCCGGTTAACTTCCGCGTTAACCTTCTAGAGCAAGATATCTCACTACGTGACTTAATGGAGCTGCGCCCTGGTGATGTCATTCCAATGAACATGCCTGAGCACGCGACCATGTTCGTAGAAGAGCTACCGACCTACCGTGTAAAGATGGGTCGCTCGGGTGAAAAACTCGCGGTACAGATTTCTGAAAAAATTCAAAGACCTCATGTGGTCAAAACTGATCTCGCCTTTCTGGGTAAAGACTTAATGTCCGAACTAGAAAATAGCGATGATAACGAATAGCAAAATAGATAAAAGTATAGGAATTGGTAATGGAACCTAGTGAAGATCAAAAGCTAGCAGACGAATGGGCTGCAGCACTTGGTGAAGACCCTTCTGCACCGTCAATTGATGTTGATGACGTGTTGGCGGCACCACTTGATGAGCTAACTGATTCATCGTCTCCGATTTCTGAAGACGAGCGCCGTAAGCTGGATACCATTATGGATATCCCAGTCACGATTTCTATGGAAGTGGGTCGCTCTCAGATCAGCATTCGCAACCTTCTGCAATTGAACCAAGGTTCGGTTGTTGAGCTAGACCGTATTGCTGGTGAGTCACTGGATGTGATGGTTAATGGTACTCTGATTGCTCATGGCGAAGTTGTTGTGGTGAACGATAAGTTTGGTATTCGTTTGACCGATGTAATTAGCCAAACAGAACGTATTAAGAAGCTACGTTAATGCGCTTATCGTCTCTAAGGTTGACGAACTTTCCTCAAGGGTTGAAGAGCTTATCTCGAGCAATAGTCGGAATGGGGCTACTCTCAATTCCTTCTGTTGCCTTTGCTGCGACGCCGCCTTCTCTTGATTTAGCGACCACTTTTGGGTCGCTAATTTTCGTTATAGCCTTCATTTTATTTATTGCTTGGTTGCTTAAGCGCATGCAAGTGCCAGCGATGTCCAATCAACAAGGTTTGGCGATTGTTAGGCAAATCCCTGTTGGCACAAAAGAGCGTATCGCTATTGTGCAAGCGGGCGATGAACAGTTCTTGGTGGGCATTACCACCCAATCTATTCAGCTGATCTCTAAGCTTGATAAACCTCTTACTCAGGAGATGCTGGAAAAAAGTACATTCTCAAGTCAGCTTTCCCAGCTCATGAAAAAAGATGCAAACAAATAACGGACTTTTGAACTCATCTTACTTTTGCCAAGCCGGAGCTTTCCGAGCGGTGAAGGTGCTGCTGGTTCAGCTAACTCTTCTCTGTACCCTTTTGTTTAGTGTGTCGGTATTTGCACAGGCTGAAGACGGCACTGTTATTCCTGCCAACACTGCGGGTTCAGAGTCGGTCACCATCAGCACGATGGAACAAGACCAAGCCAAATCGACCACCATGACCACCGGCAGTTTGACTGGGAATGGGGGCGGCATTCCCGCTTTCACCATGACGACCAATGCTAACGGTGGTGAAGACTACTCGATAAACCTGCAAATTCTTGCGTTGATGACCATGCTTGGCTTCTTGCCGGCAATGGTTATTTTGATGACTTCGTTCACCCGTATTGTGGTGGTGATGTCTATCCTGCGTCAGGCAATGGGTCTGCAGCAAACACCATCGAACCAAGTTATCATCGGTATCGCGATATTCTTGACCTTCTTCATCATGTCACCGGTGATCAATCAGGTGAATGAGCAAGCGGTTCAACCTTATCTGAATGAACAGATCACGGCACGACAAGCATTTGATGTTGCTCAAGGGCCGATCAAATCATTCATGCTAAAACAGACTCGAATCAAAGATTTAGAGACTTTTGTTGAGATCTCCGGTTCGGAAGTGACCAACCCTGAAGACGTTTCAATGGCGGTGCTGATTCCTGCATTTATCACCTCCGAGCTCAAAACCGCCTTCCAGATTGGTTTTATGCTGTTCTTGCCGTTTTTGATCATCGACTTAGTGGTGGCGTCGGTATTGATGGCGATGGGTATGATGATGTTGTCACCAATGATTGTATCTTTGCCGTTCAAGTTAATGCTGTTTGTTCTTGTTGATGGTTGGAACTTGATACTCTCCACACTCGCCGGCAGTTTTGCCTTGTAGCTGGGGGAAATCATGAATCCTGAAATATTCGTAGAGTTGTTCCGAGATGCGCTTTGGATGGTGCTAATCATGGTTTGTGCCATCATTATTCCCAGCTTGCTGATCGGTTTGGTGGTGGCTATCTTCCAAGCAGCGACCTCGATCAACGAACAAACATTGAGTTTCCTGCCGCGTTTGATTGTGACCTTATTGGCCTTGATGCTGTTTGCGCACTGGATGACTCAGATGATGATGGAGTTCTTCTTTGAGCTCATCGAACGTTTACCTCAAGTTCTGTATTAAACCGATATGGAATACCCAACGAGCCTTGTACTAGAGTGGTTAGCCAATTATTTTTGGCCTTACACTCGCATCTCAGCAATGCTGATGGTGATGACGGTCACCGGTGCACGTTTTGTGTCGCCGCGTATTCGTTTGTATTTAGGTTTAGCAATCACCTTCGCAGTGATGCCTGCGATTCCCGCGGTTCCAAAAGAGATTGAACTGCTCTCTTTCCAAGGCTTCCTAACTGTCTTTGAGCAAATTGTGATTGGTGTGGCGATGGGTTTTGTCACTCAGTTCATGATTCAAACTTTTGTAATGCTCGGTCAAATCCTTGGTATGCAATCGAGCTTGGGTTTCGCCTCTATGGTCGACCCGGCAAACGGCCAGAACACGCCTGTATTGGGGCAGCTCTTCATGCTACTTGCGACCATGTTCTTCTTGGCGACCGATGGTCATTTGAAGATGTTGCAGCTGGTGGTATTCAGTTTTAAAACTCTGCCGATTGGCAGTGGATCTCTGACTTCGGTCGATTTTCGCGAGCTAGCATTATGGCTCGGCATTATGTTCAAAGCGGCATTGGCGATGTCGCTGTCGGGAATTATCGCGCTGCTGACGATAAACCTATCATTCGGTGTAATGACACGTGCTGCGCCTCAGCTAAATATCTTTTCTTTGGGTTTTGCATTTGCGCTACTCGTGGGTCTGTTACTTTGTTGGTACATCCTTGGCGGCTTGTATAGTCATTATGAGCTATTTTGGATGCAAGGCGAGCAACAGATATGTCGTCTAATCCGGTTAGATTGCTAGGAGACTGAAATGGCAGAGTCAGACGGTCAAGAACGCACAGAAGACGCCACGCCCAGACGCTTGCAACAGGCCAAAGAGAAAGGGCAGGTTGCAAGGTCAAAAGAGCTGGCGTCAGCATCGGTATTAATTGTCGGTGCCGTTGCACTAATGTGGTTTGGTGAATCGATGGCGAAGGCGCTGTTCGAGGCCATGCAACGCCTGTTCTCTTTGAGCCGCGACGAAATCTTTGATACCAACAAGCTGCTGGAAATCGCTGGCGGCTCGTTGGTGAACTTGCTGTTTCCACTGTTCTTAATCCTGGTCACCTTGTTTGTTGCTGCTGTTATTGGCGCGGCAGGGGTTGGTGGTATTAACTTTTCGATGCAAGCTGCGATGCCAAAGGCGTCAAAGCTCAATCCACTCAGTGGAATCAAGCGAATGTTTGGCCTACAAAGCTGGGTCGAACTGATTAAATCGATTTTGAAAGTTGCGCTGGTATCGGGGATGGCGGTTTATCTGATTCAAGCCTCTCAACATGACTTAATGCAGCTGAGCATGGATGTCTATCCGCAGAATATCTTTCACGCCTTGGATATCTTGCTTAACTTTATTCTCTTGATCAGTTGTTCTCTACTGATTGTGGTGGCCATTGATATACCATTCCAGATCTGGCAACACGCCGATCAATTAAAGATGACTAAGCAAGAAGTGAAAGACGAATTCAAAGACACCGAAGGTAAGCCTGAAGTGAAAGGTCGAATTCGTATGTTGCAAAGAGAAGCGGCTCAGCGTCGTATGATGGCAGATGTGCCTCAAGCGGATGTGATTGTCACCAACCCAGAGCACTTCTCGGTGGCTTTGCGCTATAAGCAAAATCAAGATAAAGCACCCATTGTGGTCGCCAAGGGTGTAGATCACATGGCGATGAAGATCCGTGAAATTGCCCGTGAAAATGATATCTATATTGTTCCAGCACCACCGTTGGCGAGGGCGCTTTATCACACTACAGAGCTTGAACAACAAATTCCTGACGGTCTGTTTACCGCCGTAGCTCAAGTGCTTGCATATGTGTTCCAGCTAAAACAGTATCGAAAACGCGGTGGCGAGAGGCCAAAACTGCAAGATTCTAATATGCCGATCCCACCTGATTTACGTCATTAGATCAATTACTTGAGCTCAGCCCTATGAAGCTTGATAATAGGGAGATTAATTAGCTTCTGTTAACCAACAAAGCGCTGATAATTTGACGTTAGATATTGGTACAGTGTTTGCTATATCAATCCCGAACATCATAAGCCGATCATGGTAAACCTGATCACTATAAACCTTGTTGCTAAAACGTTGGCAACATAGCTTAGCCCTGAGCCCGATTTACTTGGCGAGAGGCGACAACATAGCGAAACTATCTAGATTTATGAAATTCTCCCTGCCTTTTGCGGACAAGCTACCAAAAATCCCTAACCGTGCCATGCCTGCAATTGGTGCGCCCGTTATGGTACTTGCCACGCTGGCGATGGTGGTGTTGCCAATTCCTGCATTTTTGCTGGATATGTTCTTCACCTTCAATATCGCACTCGCTATGGTTGTGTTACTGGTGTCGGTTTACACACGAAGACCTTTAGACTTCGCCGCTTTCCCAACTGTCCTTCTGATTGCAACTCTGCTTCGATTAGCCTTGAACGTTGCTTCTACTCGTGTGGTTCTACTGCATGGTCACGAAGGTGGTGATGCGGCGGGTAACGTGATTGAGGCCTTCGGTAACGTGGTTATCGGTGGTAACTACGCGGTTGGTTTAGTGGTGTTTTTGATCCTGATGATCATCAACTTCATGGTTGTTACCAAAGGTGCAGGGCGTATCTCGGAAGTAAGTGCGCGTTTTACCTTGGATGCGTTACCGGGCAAACAAATGGCAATCGATGCCGATTTGAATGCGGGTTTGATCGATCAAGATCAGGCGCGTCTGCGACGTTTTGAAGTAACCAAAGAGGCCGATTTCTACGGTTCGATGGATGGTGCTTCGAAGTTCGTTAAAGGTGATGCGATAGCGGGTATTTTGATCCTGTTCATCAACATCATTGGTGGCTTGAGTATCGGTATGGCTCAATTTGGTTTGGGTTTCGGTGAGGCTATCGAAATCTACACCCTACTGACTATCGGTGATGGTCTGGTTGCACAAATTCCATCTTTATTACTGTCGATCGCTGCAGCGATGATGGTAACGCGTCAAAATACCGATGAAGACATGGGCCAGCAGCTCATCTTCCAGATGTTCGACAATCCAAAAGCCTTGATGATCACTGCGGCGATTCTCGGTGTGATGGGTATTGTTCCGGGCATGCCACACTTCTCGTTCTTGAGCCTGGCTGCAATTGCTGGTGGTGCGGCTTATTACATCGATAAGAAACAGAAGAAGAAGGCATTGGAGCCGAACCTCCCTGCGGCTGTTGAAGCCAGTGGCGAGACGGGTTCACAAAAAGAGCTCTCTTGGGATGACGTTCAACCTGTTGATATTATTGGCCTAGAAGTAGGCTACCGCTTGATTCCTCTGGTAGATAGGGACCAAGGCGGCGAACTACTAGAGCGCGTAAAAGGCGTGCGTAAGAAGTTGTCTCAAGATTTCGGCTTCTTGATCCCTGCAGTACACATTCGCGACAACCTAGAGCTGACACCAAACAGCTACCGAATCACCTTAATGGGTGTTGCGGTAGGTGAGGCTGAGATAAAGCCTGATATGGAACTCGCGATTAACCCGGGCCAAGTGTACGGGATGATCGACGGTGAGCCGACTATCGATCCGGCATTTGGTCTCGAAGCGGTATGGATTCGTGAAGAGCAACGTGAACACGCTCAGGCTCTTGGTTACACCGTAGTTGACTCGTCGACCGTACTAGCAACCCACCTCAGCCAACTGCTTACTAACAATGCGTCGCAGCTTATTGGTCATGAAGAGGTTCAGAATCTACTTGAGATGCTTAGCCGCTCAACACCTAAGTTGGTTGAAGGGTTTGTACCGGATCAACTGCAGCTTGGTGTGGTAGTGAAAGTGCTACAAAATCTGCTTAATGAAGCCATTCCAATCCGTGATATCCGAACCATAGTCCAAACTTTGTCGGAGTACTCGAGCAAGAGTCAAGAACCTGACATATTAACGGCGGCAGTTCGCATCTCATTGAAACGACTAATTGTTCAGGAAATCAATGGGATAGAGCCGGAATTGCCTGTAATAACCCTAATTCCTGAGCTGGAACAAATCTTGCATCAAACCATGCAGGCATCCGGCGGAGAATCTGCTGGTATTGAACCTGGTTTAGCGGAACGTTTACAGACCTCTCTTAGCCAAGCGACTCAAGAGCAAGAGCTGAAAGGGGAGCCAGCAGTGTTACTGACTTCAGGCGTGTTGCGTTCGACTCTAGCTAAATTCGTGAAGAACACGATCCCAAGCTTAAGAGTACTGTCATACCAAGAAATACCGGATGAAAAGCAGATACGTATAGTACAAGCTGTTGGTAATTAAGCCGCCTAATTAGAACGGACGATCGAATTGAAAATTAAACGATTTTTTGCAAAAGACATGCGGACTGCTCTGCTCCAAGTTAAAGAAGAACTTGGTTCGGACGCAGTGATCATGTCTAACAAAAAGGTCGCAGGTGGCGTGGAAATTGTTGCCGCTATTGATGGCGAATCTAGCCCGTCAGCAGCGAGCCCAAGACTCAACAAACCTCAGCAGCCTGCGCATAGCCAATACACGCAAATGGCCGCTCCCTCAGCTCCGGCAGGGCGTCGCGAATTAGATGATGACAAGGTAAGCCTTCAGTCAAACTCTGAAGGTGGACGCTCGATGACTAAGCGCTTTGCAAACATGCTCAAGCAATACAGTCATGGCGCAGACGATGAGCCGCAGCACCGCGCTGAAAACGAAGACTCCCTGTCAGCGTTACTCAATCGTCAATCTAGCAACAGTCACCTGTCGCAAAATAACCAGCCATCGAGTGGTAGCCTAGATTCAGCATTTGCTCGCGAAACTGGCCTCTCTAAATTGATTGCTGAAGATCGCCGAGTTGAACGCCCTGCACCTCGTTTGGATCCGACTCGTTACGATCGCGGTCGCGACAGTGGTCAATCCAAAGGTTCTGATACCGAAATGGAAACGATGCGTGAAGAGATGACCTCAATTCGTCGTCTGTTAGAGCATCAAGTTTCTGGGTTGATGTGGCAAGAAGTTGAGCGCCGTGAACCGCTGAGAGCCATGCTTATTAAACGTCTTGAACGCATGGGTGTGTCGGCAGAACTTGCAGATCAGATGGCTTGTTACATTCCTGAAGATACCAAACCAGCTCGTGCATGGAAGGCGTTGTTAGCCTTGGTTGCTGACCAGATCTCCGTGACACAGAAAGATATTTTAAAACGCGGCGGAATTGTGGCTCTACTTGGCCCAACCGGCGTGGGTAAAACGACGACGGTTGCAAAGCTTGCGGCTCGTGCTGCCATGGAATATGGCGCAGATAACGTAGCACTAGTGACAACGGACACATATCGTATAGGTGCACATGAGCAGTTATCGATTTATGGTCGCATTATGGGTTGTCCTGTAAGAGTTGCTAAAGATTCTAGCGAACTGGCCGATGTAATATATCAGTTACGTAATCGTCGCCTGATTCTGGTTGATACTGCGGGTATGGGACAACGAGATGTTCGCCTATCTGAGCAGTTAGACACATTGATGCAAGAGAGTGGTTCCGTTATCAATAGCTACCTTGTTTTGCCGGCTACAGCGCAACGCAAAGTACTACAAGAAACAATTGAACACTTTAGAAGAATCCCGTTGTCGGGATGCATCATGACTAAATTGGATGAATCTCTCAGTCTTGGTGAATTCATCAGTGTCGTAATACAAAATGCATTACCAGTTGCTTACATAGCAAATGGTCAACGAGTTCCTGAAGATATCGTTATAGCTCAACCAAAGTACATGATTGCTAAGGCAAATGAGTTATTAGAGAAATCTACAGAGAATGAACCTCATTACTGGAACAGCGATTCTGAAGGGCTCTAGGCGGCGGATAAATATGAATGAAAATATGATACACGATCAAGCTAGCGGCCTCCGTCGCTTAACCAAGCCTTCAATCACCAAAGTTATTGCGGTAACCGGTGGTAAAGGCGGCGTTGGTAAATCTAATGTGACGTTAGGTATGGCTATTTGTATGGCGCGCCAAGGTAAAAAAGTCATGGTGCTTGATGCCGACTTAGGTCTTGCGAACGTTGATATCATGCTAGGAATTCGCTCTAAGCGAAACCTTGGGCATGTGTTAGCGGGTGAATGTGAACTCAAAGATGCGATTGTTGAAGGTCCGCACGGAATTAAAATCATTCCTGCGACATCGGGCACGCAGAGCATGACAGAGCTATCACACGCACAACACGCTGGTTTGATTCGCGCATTTGGTACCCTTGAAGACGAGATGGACATCTTGCTAGTGGATACCGCGGCTGGAATCTCGGACATGGTGATCAGTTTCTCAAGAGCGGCGCAAGATGTGGTGGTCGTGGTTTGTGATGAACCTACTTCAATCACTGATGCATATGCGTTAATTAAGCTTCTGAGTAGAGAACACCAAGTTCAGCGATTTAAAGTTGTTGCAAATATGGTCAGAAGCTACCGTGAAGGCCGAGAATTATTTGCAAAATTGACTTTGGTCACAGAGCGCTTCTTGAATGTGAGCCTCGAACTCGTAGCATGTATTCCTTTAGATGATAAAGTACGTCAATCAGTCAAGAGACAGAAAATCGTAGTCGACGCGTTTCCTCGCTCTCCAGCTGCGTTGGCAATCAGCTCATTGGCAAATAAAGCATTGACCTGGCCAATACCAAAAACACCAAGTGGACACTTGGAGTTCTTTGTTGAAAGGCTGCTGAACCGTACTGAATTTGTAGAGGAACCATTTGGTGAATAAAGCGCTTACCTACGACCAACACGCTAATCACAATAGCCAACAGGCTTTTTTTGAGAAGTACTCTGTGTTGGTTAAACGTATCGCTCATCACTTGTTGGGGCGATTACCGCCTAATGTATTGGTTGATGACTTGATTCAAGCGGGCATGATCGGCTTGATTGAAGCGCAGCAAAACTATGATGGTACCAAAGGCGCAAGCTTTGAGACGTATGCCGGTATTCGAATCCGTGGTGCAATGTTGGATGACATTCGCCGTGGGGATTGGGTGCCGAGATCGGTTCATAAAAACAATCGAGAAATCAGCAGTGCAATTGCGGAACTAGAGAGTACTCTCAACCGCGACCCAAGCGATGCCGAAGTGGCAAAGCACATGGGACTCAGTTTAGAGCAGTATCATAGCGCTTTAACTGATATTAATTGCTCAAGATTGGTCGGGATCGAAGATTTAGGCGTCTCAGATGATGTAATATCTCCGAATGAAGACTCTCAAGATAACGCGCCTTTTCAAGGGGTTGCTGATGAGTCATTCCGCCAAGCTCTGATCGATTCGATAAAACAGCTTCCGGAAAGGGAAGGCTTAGTGCTTTCTCTTTATTACGACGAAGAACTCAATTTAAAAGAGATTGGGGAAGTATTAGGTGTCAGCGAATCTCGTGTCAGCCAAATATTGAGCCAATCTATGCAGCGTTTACGCACTAAGTTAAGTGCTTGGACACAGAACGACTAACAACACTGATTTTTATTCAGTGGAGGCTAATTTGAACAAAAACATGAAAATTCTCATTGTTGATGATTTTTCAACGATGCGCCGAATTGTTAAAAACCTACTTCGCGACCTAGGTTTCAACAACACACAAGAAGCAGACGATGGCTTGACCGCGTTACCTATGCTGAAAAAAGGCGAATTTGATTTCGTGGTAACTGACTGGAACATGCCGGGCATGCAAGGTATCGACCTGCTAAAACACATTCGTGCAGATGCTGAACTGAAGCACCTTCCAGTGCTAATGATCACAGCAGAAGCGAAGCGTGAGCAGATCATCGAAGCAGCGCAAGCGGGTGTAAATGGTTACATTGTGAAGCCTTTCACTGCCGCAACTCTTAAAGAAAAACTAGATAAGATTTTTGAGCGCTTATAAGCATTAAAAATAACCTGTTTTTAGGCGCTTCTAGAGAGACATTAACTTTTTAGTTTCCCGTTTTTCTCAAACGTTGAAGCGTCACAAATATGCGGAGTAAGGCCGAACTCAGGATGATTTCATTAGAACAAGCAAAAAAATTAGTAGAGCTGCTTGAAAACGATGAGCAGCAAGATGCTGATTCTCTTGTTAGAAGCATTTATGAAGACAACTTTAGTCTTCAAGACAATCCAATGCTTCAAGAAATAGGTAGTCTGACTCGCGACCTCCATGACTCTTTGACACAATTCAACTTTGACGAGCGCATTAGCGTTATCGCAAATGATGAAATCCCTGATGCAAGGGATCGCCTTCAGTATGTCATTGATAAAACGGAAGTTGCGGCAAATAAAACGATGGACGCTGTCGATCGCTGTATGCCAATCGCAGACAACCTACACGAGTGTTTACTTCAAGTAAGGCCTCAATGGAATGAACTGATGCATGGCCGCATTGAGCTGGCACAATTTAAAGCTTTATGTCACCGCATTGATGGATTGCTTGTCCAAGTAGAGGGCGATAGTACCGAACTACGTGGGCAACTGACTGAAATCTTGATGGCTCAGGATTTCCAAGATTTAACTGGGCAAATTATTAGCAAAGTTATTACCTTGGTTAATGAGGTTGAAGGGCGCTTAGTCGAGATTCTCACCGTATTTGGTGCGAATCAGGTTGAGCCAACTCCAACATCAGAGAAGAAAGCATCGATTGCTCCAGAAGGACCAATCATGAATCCAGAAGAGCGCGAAGACGCTGTTGCTTCTCAGGATGAAGTCGACGATTTGTTATCCAGTCTTGGATTTTAAAGGTAACGTATGAGCTACGATTTAGACGAAGATATTCTTCAGGACTTTTTAGTCGAAGCAGGAGAGATCCTTGAGCTTCTATCAGAGCAGCTGGTAGAACTTGAGAATAACCCTGACGACAAAGACCTATTAAATGCTATTTTCCGTGGTTTCCATACAGTAAAAGGTGGTGCTGGTTTCCTAGCATTAACTGAGCTGGTGGATACTTGTCATGGTGCCGAGAATGTGTTCGACATTCTACGCAACGGCCAACGCAGCGTAACATCAG
Source organism: Vibrio sp. 99K-1 (assembly GCF_013114585.1). Classification (NCBI taxonomy): domain Bacteria; kingdom Pseudomonadati; phylum Pseudomonadota; class Gammaproteobacteria; order Vibrionales; family Vibrionaceae; genus Vibrio; species Vibrio sp. 99K-1. Next base: position 79,553 of record NZ_VTXF01000027.1, on the reverse strand, counting down.
GCTTGATGGATACCATGCTGCAGGCTCTAGACACTGTTAATACACAGTTCCAAGCCGTGCAAGATCAGGAACCTTTAGTGCCAGCAGATCAAGCATTATTGGATGAGCTTCACCGCCTCTGTAAACCAGAGTCAGCAGATGAAGTTGCACCAGTAGAAGCGCCTGCACCTGTTATCCCTGAGCCTATCGCTGTTGAACCTGAACCGGTTGTCGAAAGCCCGAGCATCAGCGCCTCTTCAGTAGACGATATCTCTGAAGATGAATTTGAACGTCTGCTCGATGAACTTCATGGTAAAGGTGGCTCACCAACGTCATCTGCGGCACCAACACCGCCGCCAGCACCAGCTGCACCACAACCTGTGGTTGATAGTGGTGATATCACTGACGACGAATTCGAAAAGTTATTGGACGAACTGCATGGTGCGGGTAATAGCCCGACAAGTGCTGGTTCAACGCCGCCTCCACCTGCTGCAGCACCAGTATCGGCGATGTCTGAGGGCGACGATCTGATGACTGATGAAGAGTTTGAGAAGCTACTTGATCAGTTACACGGCTCTGGCAATGGTCCATCAGTTGAAGAACTCGATGCCGCGACTAAGCCTGCTGAAAGTAAGCCAGTTGCACCTCAAGCTGCGCCTAAGCCGCAACCCGCAGCGCCAGTTGCTGTAAAAGCTGAACCTGCACCAAGTGCACCGGCAAAAGCGGAAGTGAAAGCGCCGGCTAAGAAGCAGCAAGCGGAAGCAACCGTTCGTGTTGATACCTCAACGCTGGATACCATTATGAACATGGTTGGCGAATTGGTATTGGTTCGTAACCGACTCGTTAGCCTTGGCTTGAACAGTAACGACGAAGAAATGTCGAAAGCTGTCTCTAACTTAGATGTTGTTACTGCAGACCTACAAGGTGCGGTAATGAAGACTCGTATGCAGCCGATCAAGAAAGTATTTGGTCGCTTCCCTCGAGTTGTCCGCGACCTTGCACGTAGCCTGAAAAAAGACATCGTTCTTGAGATGCGTGGTGAAGAAACGGATCTAGACAAAAACTTAGTAGAAGCACTTGCTGATCCACTGATTCACTTGGTTAGAAACTCAGTTGACCACGGTATTGAAATGCCTGAAGACCGAGTGATGGCGGGTAAATCAAGAACCGGTAAAGTGATTCTGTCTGCCTCTCAAGAGGGTGATCACATTGAGCTGGCTATCGTTGATGACGGTGGCGGTATGGACCCCGATAAGCTTCGTGCTATTGCGGTTAAACGTGGTCTGATGGATGAAGATGCTGCTTCTCGTTTATCAAACAAAGAGTGTTTCAACCTAATTTTCGCGCCAGGCTTCTCAAGTAAAGAGCAGATCTCTGATATCTCTGGTCGTGGTGTAGGTATGGACGTTGTGAAAACGGCGATCAACACACTGAATGGCTCAATTGATATCGATTCTGAGATGGGACAAGGCACCAAGATTACGATCAAGGTTCCACTGACACTAGCGATTCTACCTACCTTGATGGTTGGTGTTTCTGGTCACCCATTTGCGCTGCCTTTGGCTTCGGTTAACGAGATCTTCCACTTAGATCTAAGCCGTACCAACGTGGTTGATGGTCAGTTGACGATCATCGTTCGCGATAAATCGATTCCACTGTTCTACTTGCAAAACTGGCTTGCACCGAAAGCCGGTGATGTTGAGCTACGTAAAGGGCATGGTCATGTGGTTATCGTACAACTTGGCAGCCAACGTGTTGGTTTTGTTGTTGATACGCTTATCGGTCAAGAAGAAGTGGTGATTAAGCCGCTTGATAAATTGTTGCAAGGTACGCCTGGCATGGCAGGCGCAACAATTACGAGTGATGGTCACATTGCATTGATTTTAGATGTGCCGGACTTGTTGAAGCAGTACGCAGCTGCGTCAAGAATTTAATTTAAGGATAAATATGGCGATTAAAGTATTAGTCGTTGATGATTCGAGCTTTTTTCGTCGTCGAGTAAGCGAGATCATCAATTCAGAGGCTCGCCTAGAAGTCATCGATGTTGCGGTAAATGGTAAGGAAGCGGTAGAGAAAGCGAAACAGCTAAGACCTGACGTGATTACCATGGACATCGAAATGCCTGTCATGGACGGTATCACAGCCGTTCGTGAAATTATGGCGGCGTCTCCAACGCCTATTTTGATGTTTTCATCGCTAACGCATGACGGTGCTAAAGCGACATTAGATGCTCTAGATGCGGGTGCTTTAGACTTCCTACCTAAGAAGTTCGAAGACATTGCACGTAACCGCGATGATGCCGTTGCGTTACTTCAACAGCGTGTGATTCAGATTGCGGCTAAACGTGCTTTCATGCGCCGTGCACCAATTGCACCGAGGGCGACAGCAACGACTTCAACATCCACGTCATTGCGTCAACCGGTTTCTAATGCTACTCCAGCCGCTAGACCTGCGGTCGCATCCGCTGCGAAATTCAGAGCTTCGGGTAAGAAGTATCAGCTAACGGCAATTGGTACGTCGACTGGTGGTCCGGTTGCGCTGCAGAAGATTTTAACGCGTATCCCTGCGAACTACCCGCACCCTATTGTGCTAGTTCAACATATGCCTGCGACTTTCACAGCGGCTTTTGCTAGCCGCTTGAATACCTTGTGTAAGATCGAAGTTCGCGAAGCTCAAGACGGAGACGTGTTGAAGCCTGGCGTTGCTTATCTTGCTCCAGGCGGCAAGCAGATGATGGTTGATGGTCGTGCTGGATCGGCTCGCCTAAGAATCATCGATGGCGGCGATCGCATGAACTACAAACCTTGTGTGGATGTCACTTTCGGCTCTGCTGCGAAGATCTACGGCGACAAAGTGTTGTCTATGATACTGACAGGTATGGGTGCCGATGGTCGAGAAGGTTCACGCATGTTGAAAACCGCAGGCTCGACAATCTGGGCACAAGATGAAGATAGCTGTGTTGTATATGGTATGCCTCAAGCTGTAGCAAAAGCTGGCATTTCTACTGAAGACCTACCTCTGGACCGCATCGCGGAACGGATCTTGGTTGAAGTTGGGTTAGCTTAGGTAAATCGAGATGATTGTTTGGAGTGTTGCAAACCAAAAAGGTGGTGTTGGTAAAACAACCACGACAGTGACCATGGCAGGCCTGCTTGCTTTAAAAGGACACCGCGTGTTGTTGGTGGATACTGACCCACATGCATCACTGACCACCTATCTGGGTTACGACTCAGATACGGTGGAGTCGAGCTTGTTCGATCTGTTTCAGCTTCGTGAGTTTTCTGCGCAGGCGGTAAGACCGCTGACGTTGCAAACCGAAGTTGAAGGCATCGATATCATCCCAGCACACATGTCATTAGCAACACTTGACCGTGTGATGGGAAATCGAAGCGGTATGGGGTTGATCTTGAAGCGTGCTTTGGCGGCGTTGAAAGAAGATTACGACTACGTGTTGATCGACTGTCCGCCAATTCTTGGTGTGATGATGGTGAATGCATTGGCAGCGAGTGACCGTATTTTGATTCCGGTACAGACTGAGTTTCTGGCGATGAAGGGGCTAGAGCGTATGATTCGTACACTAACCATCATGCAGAAATCTCGCAAAACACCGTTTAAGGTGACGATTGTCCCTACCATGTACGACAAGCGAACCAAGGCATCACTGCAAACACTTACGCAGCTGAAAGAGGACTACCCAAACCAAGTTTGGACCTCAGCGGTACCAATTGATACCAAGTTTAGAGACGCAAGCTTAAAGCGCTTGCCTGCCTCTCACTTTGCATCGGGAAGCCGTGGTGTATTTGCTTATAAACAGCTGCTTATTTATCTCGAAAGGTTGGCGATAAATGAGCGAGAATAAAGATTCAACAATAGCGCGACCAGGCCTATCAAGTGAACAAGCACTGGATGACTATTTTACTGCGCTATTAGGTGATGAAGCCAGAGCCAGAGCCAGAGCCAGAGCCAGAGCCAGAGCCAGAGCCAGAGCGTCAATTAGCGAGTCATTACTCAAGCTACGCCGAAATACGTGCAGCTGAGTTTGAAGTACCTAACCTAGAGGACGTTCAGAAGCTACTGAGCCGATTAGAGGCAACCAATGTTGTTGAGGACCTGAATCTTGACGAACTGATGGACCAGAACACGCAGAAAATCGCTCAGCAAGCAGACATGCAAATGTTTGATGCTGCGGTTGAGTCGGTTCAAGTCTCGCTAGAGCCAGAGATTCAAGATTGGAACCTTCCTGAATCTGATTTATCGATGGCGGCAGAACCTCTGGTTGAACTGCAGCCAATTGAAGAATCAACAGTAGAAGCTGAGCTTCCAACGGTTGAGCAACCAGTCTCTGAGATCGAAGCCGATGTTCCTGACATTGAGTCCGCTATTGAGCCAGAAACACAAGCGGGTGGTGCAGGGCAGTTTACTTCTTGGGAAAGAACGGCTCGAACAGAAGACTTCCAAGTTTTGTATTTTGATGTCAATGGTGTGACCTTTGCAGTACCACTGGATGAACTGGGTGGTATCCACCGCCTTGAAGAGGTCAATCACATTATTGGCAAACCATCTTGGTATTTGGGGTTACAAACCAACCGAGACAGTCAGCTAGATGTGGTCGACACCGCAAAATGGGTGATGGCCGAGAAGTTAGCCAGTGACGAATACAAAGAAAACTATCAATATATAGTAATGCTTGGAGAAAGCTTATGGGGGCTTGCGAGCACAGAGCTTAAAGGCACCGAGCTGCTTAATACTGATAAAGTACGTTGGCGAGAAATGGCAGGAAAACGCCCATGGCTCGCTGGTATGGTAAAAGAAAAAATGTGTGCTTTGATCCATGTCGAAGCATTAATCGCCATGCTAAATGCAGGGCTAGATGTAAAAGCATTGAGCTAGTACCAAGATTGGTACAACAAAAGCATCAAGTTAATAATAGTGGTCGGTAACGACGGCAAGAGGATTATCTATGTCTCAAATGAGTGAAGTTGAAGTAAGAAAAGATCAAACGAATGACGAAGTACTTCAATGGGTAACATTCCAGCTAGAAGAAGAAACTTACGGCATCAATGTAATGCAAGTTCGTGAAGTACTGCGTTACAGTGAGATTGCTCCGGTACCAGGTGCTCCTGACTACGTTCTAGGTATTATTAACCTACGTGGTAACGTTGTTACTGTTATCGACACTCGTTCTCGCTTTGGTTTGATGCAAGGTGAAATCACGGATAACACTCGTATCATCGTTATTGAATCTGAGCGTCAAGTTATTGGCATCCTGGTTGATAGCGTTGCTGAAGTGGTTTACCTACGTTCTTCTGAAATCGATACAACACCAAGTGTTGGTACTGACGAAAGCGCGAAGTTCATCCAGGGCGTTAGCAACCGCGATGGCAAGCTGCTTATCTTAGTAGATCTAAACAAACTACTAAGCGAAGACGAATGGGATGAGATGGCTCACCTATAATGTTTGAAGCGCTTCCTTTAAGCCCTGCTGCACTGATTGCTGGAGTTGGGGTTTTTACGTTATTCATCTTGATTTTGATAAGCAAAGTAAAAAGTGCGATTCAAAAGCAACTGGATCAGTCACGCCTACAGGTTCGTAACTTGGATAAAGAGCTGCAAAAATCGAGCAAGCAATTGTTAGAAGTTCGCTCTGTTGTGGTTGGCCTTGGCCAGAAAGTGACTGAACAACAAGATCTTATCAAACATTTGAATGAACGTATTGTTGAGCTGGAACATGCGGATACCGATGGACGTTTGTACACGCGTGCAACGAAAATGGTTCAGCTTGGCGCTGGGATTAACGAGTTAATTGAAGAATGTGAATTACCCAAAGCAGAAGCTGAGCTGATGATGTCTCTGCAGAACAAGCTTGCTGGTAAAGAGAAAATTCCTTCATTACGAAGCGACCCTTCCTCGTTTGATGAGCATCCCACCGCCTCTCGTGATCGCAGGGATCCACCTCGACGTCGTTAAATTGAGCGCTATTCGTGGATAAACACGCATGTTTGTCGCACACCTTTTAAAAAGAAGCTTCGGCTTCTTTTTTTGTGCCTGTATAACTGTTTATAGAACGATGTTTATAAGTGCTTGTTACTACAGCAATATCTCATTTTTGGTCAAAATGTGTAAATTGTGATGCAGTAGTAACAGTTTCTTACCGACTTTGTTCTACTGAAAACGCCTAGTCCTGTTTTGTCACCATATTGGTGTGCTACTATAGCCCTCTCATTACTCGACTAAATTTACCTATGCTAGAAGTCTCAAATTTAACTGCTATTCGTGACGAAAGGGTTCTGTTTGAATCGTTGTCTTTTCAATTGAAACCAGGAGAGTTGGTTCAAGTTGAAGGGCGTAACGGTACAGGAAAAACGACACTCCTTAGGATCATCACTGGTTTAGGTGATCGTGACGAAGGCACTATCTCTTGGGATGGCGAATCTATCGAATCAAGTCGAGATGTGTATCATCAAAATTTGCTTTTTCTTGGCCACCAAACGGGTGTAAAGCGCGAGCTTAGTGCCTATGAGAACCTCAGTTTCTATCAGTCAATTCATTGTGGCGGAACCAATAAGGAAGAGCTTTACCATGCGCTTGCTCAGGTAGGGCTTGCAGGTCGAGAAGATGTGCCTGCTGGGCAGCTTTCTGCTGGTCAGCAGCGCCGTGTTGCCTTAGCTCGTCTTTGGTTGAGTAAGCAGATGTTGTGGATTCTCGACGAGCCACTGACTGCGATTGACAAGCAGGGTGTTAAAGTTCTTGAATCGCTTTTTTCTCAGCATGCGGATAACGGTGGTATTGTGCTACTCACAACGCACCAAGATATGTTTGCTGATAGCCCGAAACTAAGAAAAATAAAGTTGGGTGAGTAATATGATCTCTTCTATGACCACCATTATCCGACGTGAGCTACTTATCGCTTTTCGACGTCAGGCGGATATCTTTAACCCGTTGTGGTTCTTCATCATTGTTATCACGCTTTTCCCATTAAGTATCGGCCCTGAGCCAAACCTACTTGCACGCATTGCGGCGGGTATTGTTTGGGTTGCTGCTTTACTTTCTGCGTTACTGTCTCTTGAGCGTCTATTTCGCGATGATTTTCAAGATGGTGCCCTTGAACAGATGATGCTGATGCCCATCCCGTTGCAGTTGGTAGTATTGTCCAAGGTCATAGCACACTGGTTATTGACCGGGTTACCATTAATTTTAATTAGCCCATTGTTGGCTGTTTTGTTGTCATTGGATTTTGACACTTGGCTCTCTGTTGTGATGACTTTGCTTGTCGGAACGCCTGCCTTGAGCTTTATTGGGGCGATTGGTGTTGCTTTGACGGTTGGGTTGCAGAAGGGCGGGGTGTTACTGAGCCTGTTAATTTTGCCGCTATACATCCCTATTTTGATTTTCGCAACGTCAGCGATTGACGCTGCGGCGTTGGGCGTTGCCTACAATGGTCAACTAGCGATTCTCGGCGCCATGTTGATGGGCGCGATGACGCTAACGCCTTTTGCGATCAGTGCCGCACTTCGCGTGAGTGTGAACTGATAACGGTACCAGTCTCGTATAGCTAAAGTGAACCAAAGTGTTCGATGAGACTCATAGAGTCAGCAAAACAGAAAGCAGAACAAATATATTATTATAATTATAGCTTTAGTAGCTGTAAGCAATATGAAGTAAGAGTGAGATTACAACATGTGGAAATGGCTCCATCCCTATGCCAAAGCAGAAACGTCATACCAGCTTGCTGGTAAACTTCTGCCGTGGTTCTCAATCCTAGCGCTATTGTGTCTATCCGTTGGTACGGTGTGGGGCCTCGCGTTCGCACCTTCTGATTATCAACAGGGTGATAGTTTCCGAATTATCTACATTCACGTTCCTTCTGCCATTTGGTCGATGGGCGTATACATGTCGATGGCTATTGCCGCGTTTATCGGTTTGGTATGGCAGGTAAGGCTTTCTGATATGGCAGCACTGGCGATGGCGCCGATTGGTGCTGTATTTACTTTCATTGCTCTGCTAACAGGCGCAGTTTGGGGTAAGCCAATGTGGGGCGCTTGGTGGGTTTGGGATGCACGCCTAACCTCAGAGCTGATTCTTCTATTCTTATATCTAGGTGTAATTGCACTTCACCACGCTTTTGATGACCAAAAAACAGCAGCAAAAGCGGCGGGTATTTTGGCTATCGTCGGCGTGATTAACCTCCCTATTATTCACTTCTCGGTAGAGTGGTGGAACACACTTCATCAAGGCGCGACGATCACCAAGTTCGCAAAACCTTCGATTTCAAGTGACATGCTATGGCCGCTTCTTCTCAACATCTTCGGTTTCGCTTTCTTCTTTGGCGCTTTGACCATGATTCGTTTCCGCAACGAAATCATCAGCAAAGAAAGTCATCGTCCATGGGTTCGCAAGCTTGCGGCTGATAAAGCGTAGTAGGGTAGGTATTTATGTATTTTGAATCTTTGAGTGATTTCTTTGCCATGGGCGGTTACGCGTCATACGTATGGAGTGCATTTGGAATCACATTTCTCTCGATGATCATCTTACTGGTGGTAAGCGTTCGTCGTGGTAAGCAATTACTAACTGAAGTACAAGCTAAGGTTGATCGCCAAGCTCGTATCGATGCAGCAAAAAATATGGAGAACACTCTATGAACCCAAGACGCAAAAAGAGGCTGGGCATTGTCTTAGCGATCTTTTTTGGTATCAGTGCAACTGTTGGATTAATGGTTTACGCACTTAACCAGAACATGGATCTGTTCTACACACCAACTGAGCTGGTAAACGGTAAAGATGGTAAAAAACCTGAGGTTGGCCAACGCCTACGTATTGGTGGCATGGTTGTCGTAGGCTCTGTAAGCCGTGACAACGAATCACTACGAGTAAGCTTTGATTTGGCAGATGTAGGTCCTAAAGTAACAATTTTATACGATGGTATCCTTCCTGATCTTTTCCGTGAAGGCCAAGGTATTGTTGCTCAAGGTGTCCTTAAAGATGCGACGACAATCGAAGCGTTTGAGGTGTTGGCAAAGCACGATGAAGAGTACATGCCTTCTGAAGTTGCGGAAGCAATGAAGAAAACACATGAGCCTTTGCAATACACGACTGAACAAAAAGAAGGAAATGCTCAATGATAGCCGAGATCGGCCATTTTGCGATGATCCTGTCCTTGGGACTTGCATTGCTGTTAAGCGTGCTCCCATTGTATGGAGCCGCTCGAAATAACACATTATTGATGAACAGCGCACGACCGTTGTCGTGGGGTATGTTCGGATTCTTAGCGATTTCGTTCTTTATCTTGTGTTACGCGTTTTACACAAATGATTTTACGATTCAATACGTAGCAAGTAACTCAAACAGCCAACTACCTTGGTACTACCGAATTACGGCAGTTTGGGGTGCGCACGAAGGTTCATTACTGCTTTGGGTTCTCATCCAAGCGGGTTGGACGGTAGCAGTAGCGACATTCAGTCGTGGTATGCCTCAAGAGTCTGTGGCTCGCGTTTTGGCTATCATGGGTTTGATTACTGTCGGCTTCTTGCTGTTCATTATCGTGACGTCTAACCCGTTCTTACGTACATTGCCTTTCTTCCCTGTTGATGGCCGTGACCTGAACCCATTACTGCAAGATCCGGGTTTGATCATTCACCCACCTATGCTTTACATGGGTTATGTAGGTTTCTCTGTTGCATTCTCTTTCGCGATTGCTTCTCTAATGAGTGGTCGTCTTGATACGGCATGGGCTCGTTGGTCTCGTCCTTGGACAATTGCAGCTTGGTTATTCCTAACGGTAGGTATCGCACTAGGTTCATGGTGGGCATATTACGAACTTGGCTGGGGTGGCTGGTGGTTCTGGGATCCAGTAGAAAACGCTTCATTCATGCCTTGGTTGGCTGGTACTGCACTGATGCACTCACTAGCGGTAACCGAAAAGCGTGGCACATTTAAAGCTTGGACAGTATTGCTGGCTATCTCTGCGTTCTCATTAAGCTTGTTGGGCACTTTCTTAGTTCGTTCAGGCATTCTGGTCTCGGTTCACGCGTTCGCGTCTGATCCGGCTCGTGGTATGTTCATCCTAGGTTTCCTAGTTTTTGTTATTGGTGGCTCACTATTACTGTTCGCAGTGAAAGGTGCATCAGTTCGTGTTCGTGGTAACTTCGATCTAGTCTCTCGTGAAAATGCGCTACTTGGTAACAACGTTCTTCTGATTGCAGCGCTAGTTGTTGTGTTAGTAGGTACATTATTACCACTGGTTCACAAACAGTTAGGTCTGGGCTCGGTATCTATCGGTGCACCATTCTTCGACATGTTGTTCTTCTGGTTAATGATCCCGTTCTCGTTCCTATTGGGTATCGGTCCTCTTATCCGTTGGAAGCGTGACAATTTATCTAAGCTTGTTAAGCCAATGATTATTTCAGGCGTATTCTCGTTAGGCTTGAGTGCGCTAATGGTGACACTGCTAGCTGACCGCTTCAGTGGTACTGCGTTTGCAGGCTGGGTAATGGCATTCTGGATCATCTTCATGCACGGTTTTGAACTGCATGAGCGTGCGACTCACCGTCATAGCTTTATGAAAGGTCTAACCAAGCTACCTCGTAGCCACTGGGCGATGGTGTGTGGTCACATCGGTTTAGCCGTAACTGTAATTGGTATCGCAATGGTACAGAACTACAGTATTGAACGTGATGTTCGTCTGGCACCTGGCGAGAGCTACCAGCTTGAAGAGTACGACTTCCTATTCACAGGTGTTCGTGACAAAGATGGTCCAAACTACGATGGTTACATTGCTGATTTTGAAATCACAAAAGAAGGCAAGTACATCAATACGCTTCACGCAGAAAAACGCTTCTACACGACGGCTAAGTCTATGATGACAGAAGCGGCGATTGACCGTGGTGTAACGCGCGACCTTTACATCGCAATGGGTGAGCGTCTAGACGACAACAAATCTTGGGCTGTACGTATTTACTACAAACCATTTGTACGTTGGATCTGGGCCGGTTCTTTGATCATGTCTCTTGGTGGCGCTATCGCTATCAGTGACCGTCGTTACCGTTTCCGTAAGCCAACCAAAAAGTCGGCTCAAGAGCAGGAGGCTTAACTCGAATGAACAAAAAGATTTTATTCATTCCATTGATTGCGTTCATGGTTCTAGCGGGAATCTTTGCAACGCAATTGGTGCGTAACCAGTCGGGCGATGACCCGACTAAACTTGAATCGGTATTGATCGGTAAGCCAGTACCTGAGTTTGATCTCGAAGACTTAGAGCAACCTGGCAAGTTACATGACCAAGCGATCTTTAAAGGTGAGCCGCTGCTTCTTAACGTGTGGGCGACTTGGTGTCCTACTTGTTATGCAGAGCACTCCTACCTGAACAAGCTGGCTGACAAGGGCGTTAAGATTATTGGTCTTAACTACAAAGATGATCGCAACAAAGCGGTTGGCTGGTTAAAAGAGCTAGGTAACCCGTATCTAATCAGTCTTTTTGATGGCAACGGCATGTTAGGTCTAGACCTTGGTGTGTATGGTGCTCCAGAAACTTTCCTAATCGACGCTAATGGTGTAGTTCGCTATCGCCATGTGGGCGATGTAAATCCAACGAACTGGGCATCAACGCTTGAGCCGATGTACAACGACCTGTTGGAGGAAGCGAAATGATCAAGAAGGCACTGATTACTCTATTCGCTACGTTTGCAATATCAGCTTCGGTTTCTGCCGCGCCAATCGAATTTCATGAATTTGATACTGTAGATCAAGAGCAACAGTTTAAAGAGCTGAGCAATACGCTGCGTTGTCCTAAGTGTCAGAACAACACGATTGGTGATTCGAACGCAGAACTTGCGGTCGACCTGCGCCAAAAAGTGTATGAGATGACCAAAGATGGTAAGTCGAAGCAAGACATCATTGATTATATGATTGCTCGCTACGGTAACTTCGTTACTTACAATCCGCCATTAACACTTGCGACGTCGATCCTTTGGGTCGGCCCATTTGCAGTGGTTGTGTTTGGATTTGGTTTGATCATTTTACGAAGCAGAAAGTCAAAATCGAAAGCAGCAACAGAGTCAGATCAAGACTGGGATGCAGATAAAGAAGCACGTTTAAAAGCGTTACTCGATGAAGAGAACGACGGAGATAAACAGTAATGACTCTATTTTGGATTTCTACCATTATCCTTTCGCTAGCAGCAATCTTTTTGATTGTTTTGCCTTTCATTAATAAAAAGGCAAACAATGACGATGTGCTTCGTGATGAGCTGAATAAAGCATTCTATAAAGACCGTCTCGATGAGCTAGAAGTAGAAGCTGAAGAAGGCCTTGTTGATAACCAACAGGAGCTGATCGCTGATCTGAAACAGTCTCTACTTGATGACGTTCCGGCTAAGCAAGAGATGAAGAAAACTCACATCTCAACAGTGGGTGTTGTTGTACCCTCTATCATTCTTGTTGTGGCCGTTACTTACGGTATGTACTTCAAGTTTGGTGCGCTAGACAAAGTTCAACATTGGCAAGAAGTGAGCTCTAATCTTCCTGAGTTGTCTAAAAAGCTAATGTCTTCAGAAGGCGGCACGTTAACGGACGACGAACTAGAAGATTTGACGTTAGCACTGCGTACGCGCTTGCACTACCAACCTAAAGATTCAACGGGTTGGCTGCTGCTAGGTCGAATTGCTCTGGCTAATCGTGATGCACAAACCGCGATTGATGCGATGGAACGTGCTTATAAGCTAGAGCCTAAGGACGAAGATGTTCAACTTGGCTTTGCACAAGCACTGATGTTATCGCCAGATGAGGCAGAGCAAAACCAAGCTCGTCTACTTCTAAGCCGTTTGGTTCAAAACGATTACGTAGACCTTCGTGTGTTCTCACTACTTGCTTTTGATGCATTTGAGCGTCAAGACTACCCAAGTGCGGTTAAGTACTGGAGCATCATGCAACAGATGATCGGCCCACAAGACAGCCGTTATGAAATGCTTTCTCGCAGCATCGAAAGTGCTCAGAAGAAAATGGGTGACGCGATGGGTGTTGATCAAGGCAAGAGTGTTGCAGTAACGCTTGATCTAGCTGCTGATGTGAATGCTGACCCCAATTCTGTGTTGGTAGTTTCGGTACACCGAGCAGATGGTTCACCAATGCCAGTTGCTGCGGCACGCTACCCATTGGGTTCTTTCCCTCGTACTGTTGTACTTGATGACGGTAATAGCATGATGCAAGGTCAACAGTTGTCTAGTCTTGAAACTCTGATGGTTAGAGCTAGGCTTGATACAGATGGTAACGTTTCAACTCGCGATGGTGATTGGTACGGTGAGAGTGAAGTGGTTGAATTGGGTGAACCTGTGACCATTAATATCAATAAGCAATATTAATCATCATTTTGCATAGGTGTTAGCTATTCCGATTTATAAACAAACGGTATAGACTTACGCAAACAATTGAGGCCAGCGATTGCTGGCCTTTTTTATTATTCCTTATGGAAAAGGTGATATGTCTATCAGTGTTTTAAGACTCTCGAGTTTACTCTTTATCGCAAGCTTAACGGTGGGCTGTTCTAGCGCGCCAGATGATAGCAATAATGATAATCTCGAAACCTCTGAATACGTCGAAGAATCCCACCCGAATGATCCTTTTGAAGGTTTCAACCGTGCGATGTGGGATATCAACTACGAGTATTTAGATCCTTATTTGGTTCGCCCTGTTTCTCTCGCTTATGTTGACTACACCCCTGTGCCAGTGCGTTCTGGTATCTCCAACTTTTTAGCCAACTTAGACGAACCATCAAGCATGGTGAATAACCTCATCATGGGTAATGGTGAGAAAGCGCTCGACCACTTTAACCGGTTTTGGATTAACTCGACTTTTGGTCTGTTAGGCTTAATCGATATTGCCAGTGAAGCAGGAATCACCAAATACGATGACAAGTCTTTCTCTGATGCAATTGGTCATTACGGAGTAGGGAATGGTCCGTACTTTATGGTGCCAGGTTATGGTCCTTTAACGACACGTGAAGTGACTGAAACCGTTGATGGTCTGTATGTGCCTCTGTCTTTCTTGAACTTCTGGGCAAGCTTGGGCAAATGGGCATTCGAAGGCATGGAAACACGTGCTCAGTTAGTGTCACAAGAAGCGCTGCTGGACGATTCTCCAGACCCATACGCGCTAACACGTGATGTCTACATCCAACGTCGTGACTTTAAAGCTGAGATTGAACCTGAAGAAGTTGATCTTGATGAAGAAGACTTCATTGATGGCTATTTAGAAGATTACTAAATAAAAGCCCCGGAATAACAGGTAAAAGAAAGGCTCGATGTTGAAACAACATCGAGCCTTTTTAATGCTTATGACTTTAAATTAAGTCAAACAGATTAGAAGCGGTAGTTAGCTTGGATACCAACTAGCCAGATGCTACCTGTCACTTCACCTTCGAAGCTTCCACCGAAGAAGTCAGCCCCAGGTGCTTGTGCTGAACCTAGATCTGACTCGCGCATTTTTGCGTCTTTCGCTAGGATGTAAGTGAAGCCAGCATCGAGTGTAAGTTGCTCAGACCATTGGTAACCAGCACCGATACTTAACCAGGTGCGGTCAGTCTCAGGAATAGTTGCCGTACGGTGCTTTTCGCTTACTGCAGATGTGTCGTATGCGATACCAGAACGTAGAGCAATCTTAGGTGTCATTTGGTAAGTGGTACCAAGTGCAAAGCGGTAGTTGTCTTCCCAGTTTTCTTGTTTGATCTCTACGCTGTTTTCACCAGGAAAATCTGCAACAAGCTCTTTAAAGCTGCTCCAGTTTGTCCAGTTAATGCTAGCGTGAACCGCAACTTTATCGGTAAGTTGGTGGAAGCTAGCAAGTTCAGCTGTTGCTGGAAGAGCAAGGTCCATTGAACCGTTCTTGTGAGCATTTGGGTTTGCTTTATTGAAGCCTAATCCTTTAGCATAGCCTTCTAAAGTCAGGTCCACTTCCGATTTGTAGGTAAAGCCTAGGCGGTTATTTTCATTGATCTGCCAAGCTGTACCAACTTGCCATCCCCATGCAGTATCGTCACCTTCCATGTACTTTAGAGTGGTACCAGCTAATGGAGATTGAGGGCTAGCAACAGCACCAAAGCTACCTTCAGCCATGATATAGCGAACACCACCACCAATAGATACGCTTTCAAGTACTTGGTAAGCTGCGTTTAGGTTCAGCTCCATCGTAGTAACACTTGCTTCGTTACCATGGTTAGCGCCACCAAAGTCTTTACCTAGATCTGTTTCCATGCCGTAGTTAGTACCAGCAGCAAAACCTAGTGCGAATTTGTCGTTGTACTTATGGGAAACGTAAAAGTTTGGGATAACTGCACTGTGCGCGAAATCGCTAGAGTTAGATGGGGATTTAGCACCTGTAAAAGCAGAAGTTGATGTACCGTCGATATCAATGTTTGGATCAACGTAGATACCACCAACTGAAACTTGAGTGCCTTCTAGGTAAGTCAGCATTGCAGGGTTACGCCATTGTGCGTCTGCACCGTCAGCCATTGCTGCTTCACCTGCGTATGCACGGCCTAGGCCTGTTGCTGAGTATTCCGCTAGTTGAAAGCCCGCTGCTTGAGTCACAGTAGAAGTTGAAAGTAGTCCAACTGCCACTGCAGTAGATAGAAGAGTCTTATTCATTTTCATTATTATGTTCGCTGAATCATAAGTATTTAGTGGCGTGATTCTACTTTTAGAGTCATTACTTTAAAAATGAAATTCGAATAAAATAGTGTTTTAGGGATTAAATGATCAAATGTGACTGATTATTAGGTAAATAGTCTGAATGTTTCGACTGTGTTGCGAAGTTTGAGCGTACACTTGTAGCTATATATGTGCCGTGCAGGCTACAGTTGTAAGCTTAAATGGATGTTGGTCAGTAGTTTAGGCAATAAAAAAGGGTCGCATAAAGCGACCCTTTGGGATTTATAACCTAGCTTATATTAGAAGCTGCGGCTGTATTGTAGACCTAGTAGGATTGCATCAGCGTGTGTCGTTGCTGTTAGTGGAGTGCCTGAAGAAGTTTCAGTAACTTTCACATCATCACCTAGTAGGTATGTAAAGCCAAAGTCTACGTTAGATGCTGTATCGATGTGGTAAGTAAAACCAGCAGACAACCATTGACGGTCAGAATCAGGTACAGAGATTGACGTTAGGTCATCTTGGGCGCTTGTGTCATACATGTAACCAGTACGCAGTGTCCAAGTGTCGTTTAGGTAGTAAGTACCACCGATAGCGTAGTGCCAGCCATCTTGCCATTGGTACTCTTTATTGTAAGCACCTTGGATAGCACCTTGAGACAAGTTATCGAATTCGATTTGGTCAAAGTCACCCCAGCCAATCCACTGTACAGAGTAGTGAACTGCAAATTTAGTGTCTTCAATTTTGTGGAAACCAGAGAATTCAGCCATGTCTGGTAAAGGAAGAGTGATTTTCTGACCTTTATCATCTTTAGCTGTGATTTCTGGGCTGTAACGGTAAGAAAGGCCAAAGCGGTTGTTCTCGTCTAACTCGTAAACTGTACCAACGTTAAAGCCTACCGCCCAACCATCGGCTTCATCTACGTTTAGTAAAGGAGTTCCTGATGGTGGGATACCTAGAGAAGGTGCTCCTGGACCAAAACCAGCACCAGCTGTACGCTTCATTGTGCCTTGGCCATAGATAAGATCTAAACCAGCACCAAAGCTCCACTGATTATTAAGTCGGTATGAACCAGCTAGACCAAAGTTAATGCTTTTAACATCGGTCAAACCACCGTATTCAGCAGCTGGGTAGCTGTCTTCAAACTCTGTTTTTGTACCGAAGTTTGAGTAAGCGTTAACACCCCAAGCAAATTTTTCATTTACTGGAACGATTAAGTGAATGTTCGGAGCGATTGAAGTATCACCTACATCATCAGTATCAGCAACAGGTACTGCACCACCCATATAATTAACATCTTTAACTTCAATCATTGAAGTGATGCTTTCAAAACCAAGAGATAGCTCAGTTTTGTCAAACAGTGCCATTGCAGCAGGGTTACGTGCCATTACTGACGCGTTATCTGCGATTACTGCATCACCAGCGAAAGCACGGCCGATACCGGTTGCTGATTGTGCGTTAAGTTGGAAACCTGCTGCCATCGCTTGCGAAGACGCCAGTGTAATTGTTACTGCTAAAAGAGACTTTTTAAACAGACGCGTGTTGTTGGTAGTCATTCATTTATTCCTTTATATATCCGCCTCTACAGGGCGATTAATTTGAGCAATTGCTCAATGGTGGCTGATCCTATTCGCAAGTATACGATATACAAATCCGACCATTGAAAAATTTGAGTGGAAAATTATGGAAATGACGCCTATCTGGCACGAAAATGGTGCGAAATGCTGTTTTTTAGAGTTTTAACTCTAGAGTTATTGGATTTGTGAATGGATTGGTGTTTTATTTATAAATAAAGCCCAGCAATATCAAGAGTATATTGCTGGGCCTTTTATTGAGGGGCTTTGAGAACTGATTAGCTCATCGGTTTGATCATTTTCGTCAGCTTTTCTGAGATTTTAGACACATCCTCGCCATTCTCACCGACGAGTATCAAACTGCTGTTATCAATCGGCATTACCGAACCTGACATCCCTTTTTCGTCAAAGTCGACCGGTTTGTCTGTCGGGATGCTAGTTAGAAATAGCGTAACTTTACCTTTTTCACCCTGGAATACCATGTGCACTGCGTTAGACTTCCCAAAACCACAATGGTTCAGGTAATAGACGTGGTATGGGAAAGCTTCATCAAACTGAAAAGCAAATGGGTTCATTTTTGCATTGATTTGCTGTGATGTAACTTGTTCATCGATGGTGCTCACAAAGCTCTTTTCATCGATAACATGTTTCATCGCCGTATCAACCAAGCTTGCTTGCGCTGGAGACACTAATGCATTTCCCCAGTTTACTTGGCCAACTAATAGACCAGCAACAAATGCTACGGAAGCGGCCATTGCCATTGCACGTCTAGCAAACGTAGGGCGTACTACTTTGCTCTCTTCGCTTGAGGTTTGATTGAACAGAATGCGATCGGCAAGATCGTCTGGCACGTCTACATTCATTGCAGAGTGGATCTGTTTATCAAGCGATAGTACGTCATCTAAAAAGTTACTGTTGGCTTCGCTATTTGCTGTTGCATCAACAATATCTTGTGTACGCTGTTTAGGTTCCGACAATACACGACGACGAAATTCTAAATCATCCATTATGTTGCCCCCTCTCTGCTTCTTCTGTATCCAGCATCTCTTTCAATTGATTTCGAGCTCTGAATAAACGTGTCATCACCGTGTTTTTGTTGAGATCGAGAATGTCCGCGATCTCGTCACCACTAAAACCACCAATCACTTGTAAGAAGAGAGGTTCACGGTAATCAATTTCAAGTTTCATGATCTGGACTTGCAACCATTGGTGTTGATGGTGCGGGTCATCACTGACACTAGCATCATTACCATGATCGTCGATATCAACCAGATCAAACTGTTTGCGTTCAAAACGTCGAGCATTCTCGCGGCGTAAGATAGTAATCAGCCAAGATTTTGCGGCTTTTTCATCTTGTAGGCTATCGAGTGATTTCCAAGCGCGAAGGCAAGTTTCTTGCACTAAATCTTCGGCAATGCTTTTGTCTTTGCATAACCAATAGGCGTAGCGAAAGAGGTCACGGTGATAGGCACGTACGAGTGCTTCGTATTTTCTTTGTTTGTCCATATCAGAGTTGACCGGACGCTTGGCTTTTTTCTTTCCAAACATTTTTATTATTGACACACGAGCCTCCATAATTGCTCTGCGTATAGCTGTCCTCTATACGTTGTGCTTCGTTTATAGTCTGTTTCGTCTTTAGAGCGAACGGCGGCTGGAATTCGTAAAATCACATTAAAATTGATCTACTTCAAAATCTAAGACCCTGAAAAAGTTATAGTACACCTTGTCGTCTAGTTAGTCATTCGTGGCTAGCATGTTGAGCAAGACGACACTTCCTTTTGAAGGCTGACTTTACTTTCTCCTAATCAGGAAACTGATTATTTTCAATTGGCGTCAAGTTAATTGCTTTATACACATTCCGACCACACAGCTTTGTGTGGTTTTTTTTTGCCTCGAGAAAACCAATCTCCTACACCGCCATAACAGTCTTTGCTTACAATAGTTTAGTCTCTTACGACAACCTTTCACCCAAAAAGGTTCGCCTGAATGTGCAGTTATATTTTCAAACAGTGAGATACTCGTATCACGTTTATTTAAACGCTCGTTTGATTTAATTAACAACTTCTTTACAATGCTTCAGGTCAGACCTCTTAACTTTAAGGAGAAACCATGGGCAAACAGGAAGTCAAAACGCGTTCTGGAGAACGTGTTGCCGTTGTCGCTGGATTACGAACCCCATTCGCTCGTCAGAGCACAGAATTTAGCCAAGTGCCTGCGGTCGACTTAGGCAAAATGGTTGTGAGTGAAATGCTCGCAAGAACTGATGTCGATCCTGCGCTAATCGAACAAGTCGTGTTCGGCCAAGTTGTTCAGATGCCAGAAGCACCAAACATCGCGCGTGAAATCGTGTTGGGTACCGGTATGGATATCAATACCGATGCTTACAGTGTGACTCGAGCGTGTGCGACCAGCTTTCAAGCAGCAGTCAACGTGACCGAAAGCATTATGGCTGGCACGATTGATGTCGGTATTGCTGGTGGTGCGGATTCTTCTTCTGTATTGCCTATTGGCGTTTCCAAAAAGCTAGCTGCAAATTTATTAGCACTGAGCAAAACCAAAACCATGGGCCAAAAACTGAAAATTCTCAAAACACTTTCAGTAAAAGATTTGATGCCAGTACCGCCTGCCGTTGCTGAATATTCGACCGGTTTATCCATGGGACAAACTGCTGAGCAGATGGCGAAGACACACGGTATTACTCGTGAAGCTCAAGATGCACTTGCTCACCGTTCTCACTCTTTGGCTTCTCAAGCATGGAAAGAAGGCAAGATTAAAGACGAAGTAATGACGGCATTTCCGGCACCGTACAAAAAGTACCTAGCGGAAGATAATAATATTCGTCATGACTCTACGGTCGAAGGTTACGCCAAGCTTCGTCCTGCTTTCGATAGAAAATACGGCAGTGTGACCGCTGCGAATGCAACGCCGCTGACTGATGGCGGTGCAGCTGTGATGTTGATGCGCGAAGGCAAAGCGAAAGAGCTAGGCTTAGAAGTACTGGGTTATATTCGTGGCTATGCGTTCTCAGCGATTGGTGTTGAAACGGATATGCTGATGGGACCAACGTACGCGACCTCGCAAGTATTGAAAAATACTGGCTTAGAGCTATCGGACCTTACGCTTATCGAGATGCATGAAGCATTTGCAGCTCAAGTTCTAGCGAATGTGAAAATGTTTGCTAGTGATGAGTTCGCACAGAAGAACCTTGGCCGTGATAAAGCGATCGGTGAGATTGATATGGATAAGTTCAACGTGTTGGGCAGTTCAATTGCTTACGGTCACCCGTTCGCAGCAACTGGTGCGCGTATGATGACTCAAACATTACGTGAATTAAAACGTCGCGGTGGCGGCTTAGCACTGAATACAGCATGTGCTGCTGGTGGTTTAGGTGCAGCAATGATCTTGGAGGTAGAATAATGTCTACGACTCTTGATGCAACAACAGAAAAAGAAGCAGTCACTAACGCGGAGTCAACTCCAGTGACTGAAGCACCGAAAAAGAAAGCGACCGCATTCTCTCTTAACATCGACGACCAAGACATTGCTTGGCTAGCGATTGATGTACCAGGCGAGAAAATGAACACGCTCCAAGCGGCTTTTGCTGAAGAGATGAAAGCAATCTTTGAGCAGTTAAAAGAGAAGCAAAGCCGCGTTAAAGGGCTAATTGTTCATTCTCTTAAGCCTGATAACTTTATTGCAGGTGCTGATGTTCGAATGCTTGACGCGTGTAAAACCGCTGATGAAGCACAATCTCTAGCACGTCAAGGTCAAGAGATGTTCCAAGCGTTATCTGATCTTCCTTACCCAGTTGTTGCTGCGATTCATGGTCCATGTCTTGGTGGCGGTTTAGAGCTCGCATTAGCGTGTGACTACCGTGTGTGTACCGATTCAGATAAGACGCGCCTTGGTCTACCTGAAGTTCAACTAGGTTTACTACCAGGTTCTGGTGGCACACAACGCCTGCCTCGTTTAATTGGTTTGCTACCGTCACTCGACCTCATTCTTACTGGTAAGCAGCTGCGTGCTAAAAAAGCGAAATCGCTTGGTGTTGTGGATGCTTGTGTCCCAGATACCATTTTGCTTGAAGTAGCGAAAAGCTATGTTGAAAAGAATACGGGTAGCAAAAAAGGTAAGCGCCTTGCTTCTAAAAGCCAAGCATCGACGAAAGAGAAGCTCATCTCTCGCAACAGCCTTGGTCGTAAAGTGATTTTTGAACAAGCTGCGAAGAAGACCAATCAGAAAACTCGTGGTAACTACCCAGCAGCTGACGCGATTCTCGATGTCATTCGTTATGGTCTAGAAAATGGCTTTGAAAAAGGTCTTCAGTACGAAGCGAAGCGTTTCTCTGAGTTAGTAATGACTTCTGAGTCAAAAGCACTTCGCTCTATCTTCTTTGCAACCACAGAAATGAAGAAAGAACACGGCGCAGATGCAGAACCAAAAGCGGTTAAGCGTGTTGGTGTGTTAGGCGGCGGACTTATGGGCGCAGGTATTAGCCATGTGAGTGTAGCTAAAGCAAAAGTACCGGTTCGTATTAAAGATGTATCAAATGATGGTGTCCTAAACGCGCTTAACTACAACTACAAGTTATTCGATAAGCAGCGCAAACGTCGTATTCTGAGCCGTGCAGGTCTTGAAAGTAAGATGCTTCAGCTTTCTGGTGGTATCGACTTTACAAGCTTCAACCACACAGACGTTGTGATCGAAGCGGTGTTTGAAGATCTTGACCTTAAGCAGTCAATGGTTGCAGACATTGAACAAAATGCGAAGCCAGAGACTATCTTCGCGACGAATACTTCATCACTGCCAATCCATAAGATTGCAGAGAAGGCGCAGCGTCCAGAAAACGTGGTCGGTCTTCACTACTTTAGCCCTGCAGAAAAAATGCCGCTAGTTGAGGTTATCCCTCATGAAACAACGTCAGAAGAGACTATCTCGACGGTAGTAGCATTAGCGAAGAAACAAGGCAAAACACCGATTGTTGTAAAAGACACGGCAGGTTTCTATGTGAACCGTATTCTTGCTCCATACATGAATGAAGCGGCACATCTGCTACTCGCGAATGAGCCGATTGAAAAACTGGATAGTGCTTTATTGGATTTCGGCTTCCCAGTTGGCCCAATTACCTTGCTAGATGAGGTGGGTGTGGATATCGGTGCTAAGATCATCCCGATCCTAGTCAATGAATTAGGTGACCGTTTCCAAGGCCCTGATGTGTTCGATATTCTTCTGAATGACAATCGCAAAGGTCGTAAGAGTGGTAAAGGCTTCTACACCTACAAAGGTAAGAAGAAGGAAGTCGATAAGTCAGTTTATAAGCTGCTTAAGTTACAACCTGAGCCTAAGCTAAGTGATAACGACATCGCAATGCGTTGCGTGTTACCTATGCTGAACGAAGCGGTTCGTTGTCTAGATGATGGCATTATCCGTAGTCCTCGTGATGGTGATATTGGTGCTATTTTCGGTATCGGTTTCCCTCCATTCCTGGGCGGTCCGTTCCGTTACATGGACCAAATTGGTATCAAGTCACTGGTTGAGATGATGAATGATTTTGCTGTGAAGTACGGTGACCGTTTCGCACCATGTGATGGCCTACTAACACGAGCTGGTTTGGATGAGTCTTTTTACAAGTAACTCTCTAATTCATTGATTAAGAAGCCCGCATCAAGCGATTGATGCGGGCTTTATTTTTATGCAGACAGATTAGAGGTATGAGACTCCCGACTCGGTCGCTCTTCCCTCTCGGGAATGACGGAGAGTGATGTGTTGTGTCAGGTAGTGTTGGTCGGTGTGGGAGATTCTCGATTCAGTTGTTTCTCCTTCTTGGGAACTAGAAATGAGAGGTTGAGAGTAAGCTATTGGTGTTCATTGGATAAACGTGCCTCAATCAAAACTAACGTCATCTCCTAAAGCGACGAAGGAGCGTAATAGGAGATCTGCTTTTGACTTTGCCCAATAAAAAAGGTTGATGCCTTCACACCAACCTTTTAATTTTCTAATACGCTTATTAGCCAAGCTCGGTATCTTTCGGGCGCAACTGGAACTCATCAATAGAACCAATCTCGACACCTGCAGATAGCTTATCTTCCTCGCTATGAGCGTTGCCGTGAGCGTGCATAATCAGTCGGTTAGCAGTACGTGGCTTAAGCTGACTAACCACAAAACGCATCATGTCTGAACGAGTGAGCCCTTTGAGCTCTTCTAGTACTCGCTCTCTCTGATTGAACTCCAAGTCCTTATTGCCTATCGCGACCCATAAGCGCTGAGCACGTCCTCGCAAAGTAGTATCTGGTGTTGATATTTGATTCCAAAGACCTCGTTTACTGCTGTGCCATTGGTAATCGTTCAGCTCCAACAACACCATGTAAAAGGCGTTGAGAAACTCATCGATTGAGACCAGTAAATCAGCTGGTGCAGCATTCGGCGATTGCACATAAAGCACAATGCCAGGGTGTCGATTCAGAGGCATGTTACCAGTGCCGACCATATAGCCCAGTTGTTGCTTGGTGCGTATCTCATGGAAGAACGTCGCCGACATCAAATGGTTGGCTAACGAATACAGTGCGATATTCTTAGGTGAAATATCAGGGCATTGATAGTAAACCACTATTGCCGAATCATCTTGATTACATACCACTTCACGCTGGAAGCTACCGTTTTCACCCAACATGATTAGCGGGCGCAGTGACTCTTCATAAGCTTGGTCTTTAACTCGTAGGGCATCCTTGAGTGTTTCAGCCATCTTGTGTGCATCAGCTTGTCGCCAGTCGCCATACACAAACATTTCAACATGAAGCTCGGCTAAAATAGATTGAACAAATGAAGAGAGTTCATCGACTTCAATCGTTTCTAGCGCTTCAATGAGCACCGCATATGGTGGGTTGTTGGGCTGTAAAATACCCGTCATTGCGTTAAACAGTTGCGAAATTGGACGATCTTGCGACGCGTTATTCCAGTTTCTGAGAAGTTGATGCTTAATGGTTTCAAAGCGTGTTGGACTAAAGTCGCGTGCCTGAAAGCGCTCTAGGATCATATTGAGCAGTTGTGGCTGTTTTTCGCTGAATCCAGAGAGAGTCAGTGTCACGCCACCTTGATGGGTGTACATGTTGTAACCCATGCCCGCGATTTCAGCCTGATAGGTCTCTTTTTCAAGAGAATCTAAGAACATCTCGACACATAAGCGTGTTTTTACGATGTTTCTTGGGCTAGCTACCGAGTGTGGGCTATCGATGGCGATATACACCACACCCTTAGGAACTCTAAACTGGTGATCCTGCAGATGCCATAACTTAAAACCATCTAGCTCTTGCAATAGCTGTGGATATTCAGCGTCACCTTCAAGTTCTGCGGGGTCTAAGTCGTAGCAAATAAACGGGTTTTTACCGGGTAGCTCAAACTGCCAACCGGGATTAATACAGGTGAAGCGTTGAACTTGCTCAGACGTAAAAGGAGTAACCGAGTAGGGCGTAAAGTACCATTTTGCCTCTCTGTCATACTCAAAGCCTTTGGCAATAATGGTGGCACGCATATTGTCGACGGTTAAGTAAGGAAGCAGTGAACGTTGCAGATCTTCGTCGAAATGCGACATTTTATAGTCGCCATACACCACATCTTGCTCTTGATAGTGCTGCATGTTGATAACCAAATGGCTGACGACATCAAGCGGTCTTGCGGGCTCTTGAAAACGGAAAGCGGATTCTAAAACGGCACGTTTTTCAAGGTAACGCCACTCTTCAATCCCTTGTTGTTCAATCAACTTGATATATTGAAATACCGCTTGGATGATGTGGTCTGTTTTGGCTAGGCCTTCGATAGTTAGTGAGCAACTCACCGTGAAATCGCGGTAGTTACTGCCGCTTGCGCCACCGCCAGCAGAGAGTGATGTTATCCAGCCTTTCTCTTTGAGCTGCATCATCAAACTTCCTTCTCCTTCGTAACCTAATAGGTGTGCGAAGAATGACAGCGGTTTGACACCGTAGTGTTCATCCATGCTCGGCATAGGAAAGGTTAAGGTAAGTTTGCGGACATCCTTAATCGGTTCTACATGTACCTGAACTCCAGTACTCAATTCGCCAACAATGGGCACCTCGACCTTTTTGCCCTGAAGGTTGTGATTGGGGATTGAGCTGAAGCGCTCCTCAACCCAGCTTTGCATCTCATCTAATGATTGATTGCCGGACAGTGTCAGGGTCATTAGGTCGGCGGAGTACTGTTGCTGATGGAATGTGAGAATTTCTTCGCGAATAGTAACGCCATTTCTGTCACCTAACGTATCGATATTACCGACAGAAAACTTCGAGAATGGGTGGTTGTGATTAACCAACTCTTTGGTAACTTGGTATAGGCGTCGCGCATCATCGTTGAGTTTCATCTTGTACTCAGAATCAACGGCTTGGCGCTCTTTATCTAGTGCTTCTTCGTTAAATAGAGGGGCGGTAAAGAACTGGCTAAAGCGATCTAGAGCGGACTCGAAGGCATTCAATTCGACGTCAAAAAAGAAGCAGGTGTGCTCTGTTCCGGTCCAAGCATTGTTACTGCCACCATGTTGGCTGATAAAACTCTGAAACTCTCCGACCTTTGGATACTTTTCAGTTCCTAGAAATAGCATATGCTCTAGGTAATGCGCTAAACCTTCTCGGTCGGCAGGATCATCAAAGTGCCCGACATTAACGGCGAGTGCAGCTGCAGCTTTTTGAGCACAATGGTCTTGAACCAAAAGTACTCGCAATCCGTTACGTAAGGTGAGGTAACGGTATTGATGTTCATCGTTGGGGCTTAAATGCACTGGAGCATCTCCAAAGAAGGTGGTTTTTAAATTATGTACCCGATGGTTCGGCGTGCAAACCTCGTGATCATATTTTGGGATATGAAGTGCTTTTTTGGCGACTTCAACATCACTTTTATCGATTTTTATCAGTGATTTATTTTCTTTTAACAAGATTGTTAAGAAAGTCGAACTCTTTAGCAAGTGACTTGATATAATTATTTATATAGACTGCGGCTCCCTCTGGATTGAGGGCCAAACGCTAAGTAGCGTATCGCTGATATGGGATATATCGACTTTCGAAATGTTACGTAGACAGGACAGAACATGAAAATATTCATAATGCGTCACGGTGAAGCAGAGCATTTTGCTAACTCGGATGCAGAACGAGCGTTAACTAAGCGCGGTAAAATGGCTTCTCTTGCGGTGGCTCAAGCTGCAAATGAGCAGGGCATTAGCCAGTTTGATAAAGTGCTTGTGAGCCCATACTTGAGGGCGCAAGAAACGTGGTTAGAGATATCTCAGGCGTTTTCTGGAAAGAAAGTGGAAACCTGTGATGACATCACGCCTTATGGAATGTCTGACGATGTGTTTGATTTGACCGTGGCAATGGCTGAAGTAGAAAAACTAGAGACCATTTTATTTGTTTCTCATTTACCTCTAGTGGGCTACTTAACTGCTGAATTCGCAACCGGTATGGCGCCACCGATGTTCCCAACATCAGGTTTAGCGTGTATTGAATTCGATCTTGAGACACAAAAAGGCGAGCTGCTTTGGAACATCAACCCATAACTTAGGGTTTGATAGGACATAGTGCGACAGCTAGAATAGAAAAGGGCACCTCAGTAATTGAGGTGCCCTTTATTATTTGCTGTGATGTGATCACGACTCGTTCTATTTCTCTGGAATAGAGAGCAACACTAACAGTGCACCATTGCCGCCAAACTCGAGAGGCGCTTGGTGAAAAGCCATCACATCTGGATGCTGAGCCAACCACAAAGGCACTTTCTCTTTTAAGATGTGCTTACCGATGCCGTGCTGAACACAGGCACACGCGACACCTTCTTTGACACAGTGTGCGATCATGGCACCAAGCTCGCGTTTGGCTTCTTGTTGAGTCATGCCATGCATGTCTAGATAGACATCTGGAACATAGACACCACGACGAAGTCGTTTCACTTCATACTTGGAGACATCGTCCCGCGCATAGCGTGTTGGACCCTCTTCGCTAAGGTGCGGAATGAACTCATCTGAGAAATAAAACTCGCTGTCACTGGCTTGTCTTGCCGTTCGAGTAATTTCTTTTTGTTTGGCATTTCTTTTTGGCTGCTGGATTATGGTATCCTGTTGCAACTTTTTAACGCCCTTTACTGCATCGCTGAACAGGGCGAAATCGCCATCGAAATCGGTGTCTTTTTTGCTCATCAGGTTATGAATTCTAATTTGAAACGTAATTAGCAGTATTGTAGCGCTTTTCGGAGACAATTTTGGATAAGATTTTTGTAGAAGAAGCGGTATCAGAACTACACACGCTTCAAGATGTGATTCGTTGGACTGTTAGCCGCTTCAATGCAGCGGGCCTATTTTATGGTCACGGCACTGATAATGCGTGGGATGAGGCGGTACAACTTATTTTACCAACTCTTTATCTGCCGATTGATGTTCCTTCACATGTATTGAACTCTCGTCTAACGAGCAGCGAGCGTCTACGCATTGTTGAGCGTGTAATCAAGCGTATCAATGATCGTACACCAACGGCTTACCTAACGAACAAAGCTTGGTTCTGTGGTCTTGAGTTCTTCGTTGATGAGCGTGTTCTTGTGCCTCGTTCTCCAATTGGTGAGCTTATTGAAGCTCAATTCCAACCTTGGTTAACTGAAGAGCCGACTCGCATCATGGACCTTTGTACGGGCAGTGGCTGTATTGCTATCGCTTGTGCACACGCATTCCCTGAAGCAGAAGTTGACGCAATTGACATCTCTACTGATGCATTGCAAGTTGCAGAGCAGAACGTTCAAGATCACGGCATGGAGCAACAAGTGTTCCCAATCCGTTCTGATCTGTTCCGTGATCTGCCAAAAGAGAAATACAACCTGATCGTATCTAACCCACCATACGTGGATGAGGAAGATATGAACAGCCTGCCAGATGAGTTCACTCACGAGCCAGAACTTGGTCTAGCTGCGGGTACTGACGGCCTGAAACTGGTTCGCCGTATCCTAGCTAACGCGCCAGACTACCTAACTGATGACGGTATTCTTATCTGTGAAGTAGGTAACTCAATGGTTCATATGATGGATCAGTACCCAGAGATTCCATTCACTTGGATTGAATTCTCTAATGGTGGTCACGGTGTATTCATGATCACTCGAGAGCAGCTTGTTGCTTGCGCTGATGAGTTCTCTATCTACAAAGACTAGTTGGTAACTATTAAGCGAATGATCCGGTCATAGGGCTGTAAGCTTAGAACCTGAAATCTAGTAAGACGTTCGATTTGAAACGTTTTGTTTAAACGCCATGCATTGCTGCATGGCGTTTTTTATTGCCTAGATTAAAGATGTTTGTATTCATATCGAAGACGTTAAGTGCAATATTTAGTTGATTAATATGAGGGCTTATTACATATTGGTGTTTAATATTTAGTCGTTTTAGTGAGTTAAGGAGAATTCACGATGAGCTTTGATACATGGATCTACTATCTGTTAGCCGTGCTGATTTTGACGGCATCCCCAGGCCCAAGTTCTTTATTGTGCATGACCAAAGGTGTGCAATCGGGCTTCAAATTATCGATATTTACTGCTTTAGGTAGCCTAACGGCGATTACCGGAATTCTCACGCTATCGTTTACGGGACTCGGAGTCATTATTGCCTCTTCTGAAGTGGTATTTAATGTCATTAAATGGACGGGGGCGGCTTATCTTATCTTCCTCGGATGGAAATCGTTGCGCTCGAGTCAGCAAGATTATGACCAACTACCGAGTCAGCAATCAGACTCTAAAGTCGTTAAAGAGAGTATCGTTTCTCACTACGTAAGTGGCTTTATCGTCGGTGCCAGTAATCCTAAAGCGATTCTGTTTTTTACCGCACTTTTCCCGCAGTTTATTGACCCATCACTCGCGCTATTACCGCAGTTTGCTGTGTTTGCTTTAACCTTTGCTGTGATGGAGTTGTCTTGGTTATTGGTCTACGCGTATTTAGGCGCAAAGTCGTCGAACTGGTTGTTCGCGAAAGGCCGAGCTAAGGTTTTCAATCGTGTGACAGGGGGCGTGTTTATTGGAGCTGGAGCGCTGCTTTCAACGACAAGTCGAGCTTAACTCTATGATTTATCAAAGGGGTGAATAGTTGCAGAAACTTCTTGGTGCTGTCATAAAAGGTTAACATTAATATGCTTGCTGCTTTTAACAAAAAGCCGATATATTGTAGTTACACCATCACGTTCTCAAGGAGAGGCATATGCAGCATCAAGAAATGATTCAACACAGTAACTTTGGCGTTATCAGCCGTACTTGGATTTTCTCTACCCTTTCTCTAGTGGGTATTCTTGCTCTAATGTAGTCAGCTAAATGGCTCTATATTTCCAGTTTTCATTATGAACATACTTGTAAAAAAGTTTTCAAAGTTAGAACTCTTCCTCCTATAAATGTGGCTTTTCTCACCAGCTTAGCCACTTAACCTTTTCCTAAACGCGTCCTTCTTCTTAGTAAAAATTACATTTCATAGGGCAACAAAGCCAACTTTCGCACAAAGCTAATCGTGTAACCTGATCTGAAGTTGTTACTAAACTGTGATAATCTTAAATTATCTTTTATTTACAGTGTATCTCTCATGTCTGTCTGGGATTCTATTTCATTTAACAATCGATTTACTGCATTACCTCGACTGTTCTATACCCCAATCCAACCAACTCCGTTAAGCAATGTCCAATGGCTCGCCTGGAATCAAAGCCTTGCGACTGAACTCGGCTTTCCGTCATTTGAGAGCGCTTCAGAAGAATTGCTAGATACCTTGTCTGGCAATGTGGAACCAAAGCAATTTTCTCCATTAGCGATGAAATACGCAGGCCATCAGTTTGGTGCTTATAACCCTGATTTGGGCGACGGAAGAGGATTGTTGTTAGCTCAAGTTGTCGCTAAAAGTGGCGAAACGTTCGACTTACACCTAAAAGGTGCGGGGAAAACACCGTATTCGCGCATGGGTGACGGGCGCGCGGTTATCCGTTCGACTGTGCGCGAGTATTTGTGCAGTGAAGCTATGGCGGGGCTCAATATCCCAACGACTCGTGCATTGGCAATGATGACCAGTGACACGCCGGTTTACCGAGAGAAGCAAGAATGGGGTGCACTACTGGTGCGTGCTTCTGAATCACATATCCGTTTTGGTCATTTTGAGCACTTGTTTTACACAAATCAGTTGGTTGAACATAAGTTGTTGGCCGACAAAATCATCGAGTGGCACTTCCCTGAGTGCTTAGATGAAGAAAAGCCATACGCTGCTATGTTTAATCAAATTGTTGACCGCACCGCAGAGATGATTGCGTTGTGGCAAGCAAATGGCTTTGCTCACGGGGTGATGAACACGGATAACATGTCGATCATTGGACAAACCTTCGATTACGGTCCATTTGCATTCCTAGATGAATATGACCCGAGATTGATTTGCAATCACTCCGACTATCAAGGGCGTTATGCGTTCAATCAGCAACCAAGAATCGGGATGTGGAATTTATCGGCATTGGCACACTCGTTGTCACCGCTGGTGGAAAGGGCTGATTTAGAGGCGGCATTGGAACAATACGAGCCACAAATGAACGGTTATTTCAGCCAACTGATGCGCCGAAAGCTTGGTCTGCTTTCCAAGCAAGAAGGCGACAGCCGCTTGTTTGAGTCTATGTTCGAATTGATGTCGCAAAACAAAGTCGATTACCCAAGGTTCTTTAGAACTCTGTCGAACCTAGACACTTTGCCTGCTCAGGAAGTCATTGACTTGGTCATCGATCGTGATGCAGCGAAGCTATGGTTGGATAACTACTTGCAACGTTGTGAACTTGAGGAGAGTTCAGCTACAGAGCGCTGCGAAAAGATGAGGCAGGTAAATCCTAAATACATTCTTAGAAACTATTTGGCTCAACTTGCGATTGAAAAGGCCGAACGTGGTGATAGCAGCGATGTTGATGCTCTGATGGTAGTACTCGCAGACCCATATGCGGAGCACCCTGATTACGAATACTTAGCTGCTTTACCACCGGAATGGGGTAAAGGGATGGAGATTAGCTGCTCGTCTTAAATCGGCTTATCAGTATAAAACCAACAGATAGCGGTCGCTTAGTTGTGATCTCTATCTGTTTGTTCTTCTAATTTTACAAACATATCAATAATCAAATACTCGACCTGCCTATACACTATGTGAATAAGTTGTAAATTTTATAGGTTTGGGCGATGCCAACAAATACTCGAATTCTCGTGGTGGATGATGATCAAGAAATCCGCGAGTTGCTGGAAGAGTACCTTACAAAATCGGGTTTCGATGTCTCTTCGGTTGGAGATGGGGTTGAACTAGAAACTCACCTACAGAGCCAAGGTTACCCTGACCTGATCCTTCTTGACGTGATGCTTCCCGGTGATGATGGTTTTACCCTGTGTCAGCGCGTCCGTAGAAACTCCAATGTGCCCATCATTATGCTGACTGCAGTGTCCGATGAAACCGATCAGATCATTGGCTTGGAAATTGGTGCCGATGACTATATCGCTAAGCCGTTTAGTCCCCGCCAATTAATGGCACGAATCAAAGCCTTGTTACGACGTGTTCAAGTGGTCGATGACAAGCCGAGTGATGCATTGCCTAAACAGATCATCTTTGGTGATTGGACGCTCGATACCCTTGCACACCGAATCTCTCACAATGACAGCGCCGAAGAGATGGATTTGTCGGGCAGTGATTTTTCACTGTTAATGCTGTTCCTAACGCGCCCAAACGAAGTACTAGACCGAGATACTATTTCTTTTGCGACCAGAGGACGTGAAGCACTGCCTTTTGAGCGTGGTATTGATGTTCAGTTAAGCCGTTTGAGAAGCAGGTTAGGAGATAGCGCTAAATACCCGCACTACATCAAAACCATGCGTGGTAACGGCTATATCTTGGCTGTACCTGTGCATTATGAGCACTGAGTAAGAAGTCCGTATGAAGTGGTTGAGAAGTTTAAAGCCAAACTCGTTAGTTGCTAGAACCTTGCTTTTGACCTTGCTAGCCGTCGTCATCGCTCAGGGTATTGCAACCTCGATTTGGTATGGCGAATCCAAACAAAAAGAACTAGAGGGTATTCGCTCCGCTTCATCGAGCATGGCGAACATGTTTGCCTCAACAGTGACTTTCTTCCAGTCTCTGCCCGTCAAATATCGCCATATCGTGTTAGACCAAATTCGAAACATGGGTGGTACACGTTTCTTCGTCTCTTTCAATAAAGAGGCTTTGATTGTTGAACCGATCCCTGATACCCGCTTAAAAACCGCATCGATAGAAGCCATAGAAAGCGTGTTGAGTAACAAGCTTAATAAAGTGGAATCGGTACGCGTTGATTTCTCTCGGCCAGAGCATCTTCGTTTGCTTAAAAATGACATCTACTTGAGCGATCTCCCGCGATCGTGGGCGCATCATACCTTAACCTTAGAGCCTCTTAATCCGCCGATTTTGGTTGTTCAGATTGAGTTAGCCAGCCATGAGTGGGTTTACATTGCAGCACTGTTACCTGCACCCTATGTAAAACTTGATGACACCATTCTCGGTCGTGAGCAGGTGATCTTCTTACTCTCTTCAACGTTGATTCTGCTGGTGTTGACCTACTTAATGATTCGCCGCCAAGTGCGCCCGCTTAAAAAGCTCGCGAGGGCCGCAAATGAGATGAGTATGGATATTCAGCAGCCGCCACTTAACGAGGAGGGGGCGACTGAGCTAGTCACCGCGACTCGAGCATTTAATCGCATGCAGCAGCGCATTCGTCGCTATGTGGCCGATAGAGAACACCTTTTCTCTGCTATTTCTCATGATTTAAAAACACCGATCACTCGGCTTAGGCTAAGAGCTGAATTGTTGGAAAGCGAAGTTAAGAAAGAGAAGTTCAACAAGGATTTAGATGAGCTAGAGATGATGGTCAAAGGTGCTCTGCAAGCAGTAAGAGACACAGACCTTCACGAAAACAACGCCATTATCGACCTTAATGACATGGTTGCTTCGGTTATTGAATCGCATAACCAGCATCAAACTTTAGTAGAGTTTGAACCTATTGTGGTTGAGCCTCTAGTCGCTAAGCCATTAGCGATTAAACGTGTTTTGACTAACCTTATCGACAATGCGGTGAAATACGGAACATCCGCTAAAGTTGATATCAATAGCGACTCTGTGTGGGTTATCGTAACGATTCAGGACTACGGAAAAGGAATCCCAGAAGACAAACTTGAACTGGTGTTTGAACCTTACTTTAGGCTTGCGACTGACGACCAAGGACACGGTTTAGGGCTGGGAATCTGTCGAAATATCCTACACGGACACGGCGGAGATCTCATTATTCGTAACTCCCCTCAAGGCGGCTTAGAAGCCAAAGTCTATATCCCACGCGGTCTAGAAGTTTAATGTAACAATTGTGTTACATTGGGCTTACCTTTTGTTTCAATCTTATAAATCAGAATAAGTAGACTCTTTATTGAACCGGGCGTCGAGTCCGCTAAACATGGAAGATTATAATGAAAATCAATAAAACCCTACTTACTCTATCTCTTCTTGCTGCCTCAACATTTTCTCAAGCTGGTGAAGTGGAAGTGCTTCACTGGTGGACTGCTGGTGGTGAAGCAAAATCCGCTGCAGTACTTAAAGAGATGATTGAAGAACAAGGTCATACTTGGAAAGATTTTGCTGTTGCTGGTGGCGGCGGTGAAAGTGCGATGACCGTTTTAAAAACACGAGCAGTATCTGGTAATCCACCATCTGCTGCGCAGATCAAAGGTCATGATATTCAGGAGTGGGGTGGTTTAGGTTTTCTAACGTCTCTCGATGCAACCGCGAAACAAGAAAAGTGGGATGACTTACTACCCGCTGTTGTTACCAAAGTGATGAAATGGGACGGCGAGTACGTAGCGGTTCCTGTGAACGTTCACCGTGTTAACTGGCTTTGGGCAAACCCAGAAGTGCTCGAAAAGTCGGGTGTGACGGTTCCAACCACATTAGATGAGTTCTTTGCTGCTGCAGATAAGATCAAAGCTGCAGGTTTCATTCCTCTAGCGCACGGCGGTCAACCTTGGCAAGACGCAACAGTCTTCGAAGCCGTGGCACTTGATGTACTTGGTAGTGAAGACTACAACAAAGCGTTCGTTGATCTAGATATGGACGTGTTATCTGGCGATAAAATGGTCGAAGTGTTCACCAAGTTCAAAAAGATGCGTGACTACATCGACAGCAACTCTCCAGGTCGTGACTGGAACGTAGCAACCTCAATGGTTATCAATGGTGAAGCGGCAATGCAAATCATGGGTGACTGGGCGAAGGGCGAGTTTACAGCGGCAGGTAAAGTGCCAGGTAAAGACTACATCTGTGCACCAGCTCCGGGCACTGACGGCCAATTTACCTTCAATATCGATAGCTTTGCCTTCTTCGAGCTAGGCGATAAAGAGAATCAAAAAGCGCAACAAGATCTTGCGAAAACCATTCTTACTAAAGACTTCCAAGAGGTCTTCAACCTAAACAAAGGCTCGATTCCAGTGCGCCTCGATATGGACATGTCTAAGTTCGACCAATGTGCGTTGGATTCAATGGCAACCTTCAAAGCAAGTGCGGAATCTGGCGACCTTGTACCGAGTATGGCTCACGGCCTAGCAACGACAAGCTACGCTCAAGGCGCTATCTATGACGTTGTGACCAACTTCTTCAATGAGAAAGATGCTGATCCTAAAGAGGCAGCAGCTAAGTTAGCGAAAGCAGTAAAAGCCGCTATCTAATCTCATTTGGTCTAGTACCAAACCCCCAGGGTGGGTAGGTTCGTAGGGAGCCTATCCGCTCTTCACCTCAATTCTGATATGCGTGATGCTGATGTGGTGCCGAGAGGTAAGCCATTGGCTTAATTGTGCA
Source organism: Vibrio sp. 99K-1 (assembly GCF_013114585.1). Lineage (NCBI taxonomy): Bacteria > Pseudomonadati > Pseudomonadota > Gammaproteobacteria > Vibrionales > Vibrionaceae > Vibrio > Vibrio sp. 99K-1. The sequence goes on along the minus strand of NZ_VTXF01000027.1, from coordinate 44,496 downwards.
ACAAGGAAAAGTTATGGAGCATGTTTTGACTGAGTCGACTCCAAAACCGACAAGGAGCCAGCCTGCACCAAAGCCCAGTTTTGCTGACAGGTTACAACATTGGTTACCTAAGATTGTGTTGGCACCGACCGCGTTGGTGACCGTGGTATGTATCTACGGCTACATATTCTGGACGGCAGCGCTGTCGTTTACTAATTCTCGATTTCTACCGAGCTTCAATTTTGTTGGCTTTACTCAATATGAAAAGCTGATGGAGAACGATCGCTGGATCACCTCAATCACCAACCTCGGTGTGTTCGGGATCCTATTCATGGTGATTGCTATCGTATTGGGTGTCGGTTTGGCGATTTTGCTTGACCAAAACATCCGTCAAGAAGGCGCGATTCGTACCATCTATTTATATCCAATGGCGCTGTCATTCATCGTGACGGGTACCGCTTGGAAGTGGATTTTGAATCCGGGCCTAGGTATTGAGAAATTGATGCAAGATTGGGGCTTTAGCGACTTTAAATTTGACTGGTTGGTGGACTCTGAAATGGCGGTCTACACCTTAGTGATTGCCGCGCTTTGGCAGTCGTCAGGCTTTGTGATGGCGATGTTCTTAGCTGGCCTACGTGGTATCGATTCCTCCATCATTAAAGCCGCACAAATTGATGGGGCAAGCTTACCCACTATTTATCTCAAAATCATTTTACCTTGCTTGCGACCTGTGGTTTTCAGCGCGGTGATCATAACTTCTCACATTGCGATTAAGAGCTTCGACCTTGTGACGGCGATGACAGCAGGTGGACCAGGGTATTCCTCGGATCTTCCGGCGCTATTTATGTATGCACACTCATTTACACGTGGACAAATCGGCCTCGGTGCCGCCAGTGCGATGATGATGCTTGCCGGTATTTTAGCGATTCTGGTGCCTTATCTTTACTCAGAGCTTAGGGAGAAAAAGTCATGATGAACAACATCAACTTTGCTCGAATGTTTATCTATTCGGCGCTGCTTTTCTTCTGCTTGGTTTACCTAATGCCGCTGTTCGTAATGGTACTAACCTCATTCAAAACCTTGCCAGATATTAAGGCTGGTAACTTGATGAGTTTACCCAAAGAGTGGGTGTTCGATGCTTGGTACAAAGCGTGGGACAGCGCGTGTACTGGCGTGAAATGTGAAGGGGTGAAAGGCTATTTCTGGAACTCATTCCAAATGGTGATTCCTGCGGTCGCTATCTCAACACTACTAGGCGCATTCAATGGCTATGTGGTCACTAAGTGGCAGTTCCGTGGTTCAAACCTGTTCTTTAGTTTACTGCTATTCGGTTGCTTCATTCCATTCCAAGTGGTGCTGTTACCGATGGCGACGGTACTGGGCAAAATGGGTTTAGCAAACACTACAGTTGGTCTGGTACTTGTGCACGTTATCTACGGCATGGCATTTACGACTCTGTTTTTCCGGAACTTCTACATCTCGATTCCTGATGAATTGATCAAAGCGGCAAAGCTTGATGGCGCTGGCTTCTTTACCATCTTCTTCAAGATCTTATTACCGATCTCCACGCCGATCATTATGGTGACGGTGATCTGGCAGTTTACTGCTATTTGGAATGACTTCTTGTTTGGAGTGGTCTATTCCGGCTCAGAAACTCAGCCGATTACCGTGGCATTAAATAACTTGGTGAACACCAGCACTGGCGTTAAAGAATACAACGTCGATATGGCAGCTGCGATCATCGCCGCACTGCCAACGCTGTTGGTGTATGTCTTCGCAGGAAAATATTTTGTTCGTGGCCTAACGGCAGGATCAGTAAAAGGATAATTACCCATGGCAACATTAGATTTAAAACAGATCCGTAAAACCTATCGCAACGCGGACAACGAAACGTTAAAGGGCATCGACATTAGTATCGATTCGGGGGAGTTCTTGATACTTGTCGGCCCTTCGGGGTGTGGAAAATCCACCCTAATGAATACCATTGCTGGGCTAGAAAACATTAGTTCAGGTGAAATCGTGATTGATGGTGTCGACGTGGCTCAGGTTGAGCCCAAAGACCGCGACATCGCGATGGTGTTCCAGTCGTACGCACTTTACCCAAACATGACGGTACGTGGCAATATCGCCTTCGGCTTGAAGATCCGTAAGATGCCTCAAGACGAGATCGATGCTGAGGTGAATCGAGTCGCTGAAATGTTGCAAATCGAACAACTGCTGGACCGCAAACCATCACAGCTATCGGGTGGTCAGCGTCAACGTGTCGCGATGGGGCGTGCTTTAGCGCGTCGTCCTAAGCTGTACTTGTTTGATGAGCCACTTTCTAACTTGGATGCCAAGCTACGTGTGGAAATGCGCCATCAGATTAAGCGTCTGCATCAAAAGCTCAGCACCACGATTGTTTATGTAACCCATGACCAAATCGAGGCAATGACGCTGGCTGATCGTATCGCAGTAATGAAAGATGGTGAGCTGCAACAGTTAGGCACACCACAAGAGATCTACACTAAGCCAAGCAACATGTTTGTGGCAGGCTTTATGGGTTCACCATCAATGAATTTCATCAAGACTATGGTGGATCTCGACGAAGAGCAGAACCCGATCATCAAGGTTATTGGTACGGCTGATCAGGAGCACCATATTCGTCTGCCACAAAGCATGCGTGAACAAGACGGCAAAGAAGTTGTGATTGGCCTGCGTCCAGAGCACATTACTGAGCAACAAGGCGATGATCTGTCGGCAACCACTAAACTGGACTTACAGTTGGAAGTGCTAGAACCGACAGGGCCAGATACGATTGCGATGGTGAAGGTGAACGACCAAGAAGTGGCGTGTCGCTTATCACCGGAATTTGAAGTGTCGGTAGGGCAGATGGCACCGCTGCATTTTGACCTGTCGAAAGCGGTATTCTTTGATGCACAGACTGAAGCGAGAATTGATTTCTAGTTTTTGAGTCAGTAGTCCAATGAGAGGCTAAGCTTGAACAAAGGCAGTATCACTAACTTATAATGAGTAACGTGATGCTGTCTTTTTTGTTGTTTTAGCTTGTTTTATTTCCTCGTGAAAACAGAGGGATAAACGAGATAATCAGATTAACTGAAATAATATCGCCAATTAGTCACGGTTAGCTCTATAAAGCGGACTGAGAACAGCGTAGGATCGCGCTACTTTAGACCCAATACTAGGTGCACTTTTGTGCATAGACAGAATAAAACATGAAACTAACAGCAAAACCCTCCGCTAGTAACGCTCTACTTATCTCTATTACGACACCTGACTTTAAAGGTGACGAAGCAAAAGAGTCTCTTGCTGAACTTGCTCGATTAGTGACAACCCTAGGGTTTAAAGTGGTCGGTACTCAGTCACAACACCACAGTTCCACCCAACGACAAAACGTATTGGGTGCCGGTAAGCTTGCAGAAATTGCTCACCTAACCGGTTACCAAGGCTCGATTCAAGAAGTGGAAGACGAAGACTTCATTGATGAGTCTTTTGATTTTCATGCTGGTATTGATGAACTCGATTTTGATGACCTGCCATCTGAAGAGGTGGAGTTTGGTACTGCTGATGTTGTGGTATTTGACTGTGATTTGAGCCCATCTCAACTACGCAATGTTGAGGCTCACTTAGGTGTCGAAGTGTTTGACCGTACCGGTATCATCATCGAAATTTTCAGTCGCCACGCTCGTACTCGTACCGCACGTCTGCAAGTAGAAATTGCTCGCCTAAACTACTTAGTACCTCGACTTCGTGAAACAGCAGACGGTGACAAAGAACGTCAAATGGGTCAGGGTGCTGGTGAAACCTCACTAGAGCTTGACCGTCGTAAAGTACGTGACCAAATTGCTGCGCTTAAGCGTGAGCTGGTAAGCGTACAAGATGAAATGAAGAACCGACGCACAAAGCGTTCGGAACTTTTCACTGTTGCTCTAGTTGGTTACACCAACGCGGGTAAATCTTCGATGATGCGTGCAATGACCGCAACCGAAGTGAGTGGTGAAGACAAGCTGTTCGCAACCCTAGATACCACGGTTCGTGCACTTCAGCCGATCACTCAGCCGCGTATCTTAGTGTCAGATACGGTTGGTTTTATCAAGAAGCTGCCACATGATCTGGTTGCTTCATTCCACTCAACGCTTGCAGAAGCACACGACGCGTCACTACTGCTTTATGTGGTTGATGCTTCTGACGTTTCATTCCGAGCACAGCTTGATGTGGTACATGAAGTATTAGCGCAAGTGGGTGTTGAAGGTAGCGAAAAACTATTGGTACTGAACAAGTGCGATAGATTGAGCGAAGAAGAGCAGTTAGAGCTGATTGAAGAGTTCCCAGATGCAATGCTGACGTCAACTCGCGACCCACTGGATATAACCAAGCTTCATAAGTACATCGTGGGTGTGGCTGAGCAAGGAATGATCGAAGAAGAGATCACCATTCCTTATTCTGGGCAAGGCATCATCGGTGAGATCCGCTCTAATATGAGTGTAGTGAAGGAAGAGTACGACTACGAGTGCATTAAGCTGACAGTACGTTCAAGTGCTATTGATTTAGCAAGACTTAAAAAGCGTATGCAGAACTCGTAATCATCTGTTTCAGATAATATTTCAATATCCTATTAAGATAACCAGCTCTAAAGAATCTCTATATAAGGCTGCCATTTTGTTTACCGAAGTGGTGGCCTTTATTTTTCCTCCTAACCTTTATTTCATCATTGGTAGTTTGGTCAACTCTCACCCATTTATAAATATTCTATGGGTCATTTCCCACCCATTAATATTATTGGCTGAGCTCCCTGATGAGCGGCTTGATATTACCAAGCCTTATGGTTAAAGGATTGTTAATGGTTTGTGTCAATATGGCGCGTTAATTGCCTTAGTGAAAGCACGCAGTTCCCATTGAAGGGCTGCTTTGTTTACTAAGGAGAATAATAATGTTTAAGCCTCTTACTCTGCTGTCTGTATCTGCTCTGGCACTCACCAGTTTTAATGCTGCTGCAAACTGTGATCCAGGTGAAATCGTGATTAAATTCAGTCATGTAACCAATACGGATAAGCACCCGAAAGGCATCGCTGCTTCTCTACTTGAAGAGCGAGTAAACACGGAAATGAATGGTAAAGCTTGTATGCAAGTTTTCCCTAACTCGACGCTTTACGATGATAACAAGGTACTGGAAGCCCTGTTAAATGGTGATGTTCAAATGGCGGCACCTTCGTTGTCTAAATTTGAGAAGTTCACTAAGAAATACCGCATTTTTGACCTTCCGTTCCTGTTTGAAGATGTAGAAGCCGTTGACCGTTTCCAAAACTCAGAATCTGGTGAAAAGCTGAAGAACGCAATGAAGCGTCGTGGTCTTCAAGGTTTGGCATTCTGGCACAATGGCATGAAGCAGATGTCTGCGAACAAGCCACTACTAACCCCTGCAGATGCAGAAGGTTTGAAGTTCCGTGTTCAAGCGTCAGACGTATTGGTAGCTCAGTTTGAGCAGTTAGGTGCTAACCCTCAGAAAATGTCGTTCAAAGAAGTATATGGCGGCCTGCAAACTAAGGTTATCGATGGTCAAGAGAACACTTGGTCAAACATCTACGGTAAGAAGTTCTTCGAAGTACAAGACGGCGTGACTGAAACCAATCACGGCATTTTGGATTACCTAGTGGTAACGTCAAACGACTTCTGGAAAGACCTACCTGAAGATGTACGTACACAGCTTGGCACCATCGTCCAAGAAGTCTCTGAAACTCGTAACGCTGAATCTTCAAAAGTTAACCTAGCGAACAAAAACAACATCATCGAAGCTGGTGGTGAGGTTCGTACGTTGACGCCTGAACAGCGTCAAGCATGGGTAACAGCACTTCAACCAGTATGGAAGAAGTTTGAAAAAGACATCGGTTCAGATCTTATCGATGCAGCATTAGCTTCAAACCAATAACACCGCTATAGGGCGGCGGCTCCCTACCGCTGCCCTTTATTAAAACAATTATAAGCGGAGCATTTTATGGAACAGTCTCAAATGGAACAGTCTTTATTTTCCAAAGTCGGAAGAGTCACCGATTTAATTGAAGAGTCTTTAATAGCCTTCTTTCTGGGTGCAATGACCCTACTAACTTTTGCGAACGTGGTCTTTCGATACGCGTTCAATGACAACATTTTATGGGCATTGGAACTGACGGTATTCATGTTTGCATGGATGGTACTGGTTGGCGCTTCTTACGGCGTTAAAAAGCACTTTCACATTGGCGTTGATGTCATCATCAACCTTGCCCCTGAAAAGCTACGCAAAGTGTACGCGTTAATTGCCGTCACTAGCTGTCTTGCCTTTTCAATCTTACTTCTCATCGGTTCATGGAATTATTGGTACCCATTCGCGATTGATCGCGCATGGTATGAAACTGATGATATCCCAATGCCAGAGATGCTGCAGTTCTTAGCTGACTGGCTGAATGAAGGTGAGCGATACGAGAAACTACCACGCTTTATCCCTTACATGGCGTTGCCGATTGGTATGGCATTACTAACGTTCCGATTCATTCAAGTTGCTTACCAAGTTGTGACGGGCAAACTCGACCGCATGATTGCAGGTCATGAAGCCGAAGAAGAGTTGGATGCGTTGAAAGCGGATGTACTTGCGGGTTCTGACGAAGACGCGACTGCAGTATTGGATTCGACTACGAACAACAAGACCAGCGCGTCGGGTACAAAGCCTAACGGTAAGGAAGACTAATCATGGCAATGTTATTTCTATTTTTGATGGTAATTGCTTTTATGTTGGTCGGTGTGCCAATTGCGATTTCCTTAGGTTTATCAAGCATCCTGTTTTTGTTGATGCATTCAGATGCGTCATTGGCATCGGTCGCACAAACTCTGTTTAACGCCTTTGCTGGCCACTACACATTGTTAGCGATTCCTTTCTTTATTTTGGCCTCGAGCTTTATGTCTACTGGTGGCGTGGCGAAACGAATTATCCGCTTTGCTATCGCGATGGTTGGCTGGTTCCGCGGTGGCTTGGCGATGGCGTCGGTTGTGGCATGTATGATGTTCGCAGCGTTGTCTGGCTCTTCACCTGCGACGGTAGTAGCGATTGGTAGTATCGTTATCGCAGGTATGATCAAAAACGGTTATTCGAAAGAGTTTGCTGCAGGGGTTATCTGTAATGCAGGCACTTTGGGTATTTTGATCCCGCCATCGATCGTAATGGTGGTATACGCGGCGGCAACCGATGTATCGGTAGGTCGTATGTTCCTTGGTGGCGTGATTCCGGGTTTGTTGGCTGGTGTGATGTTGATGATCGCTATCTACATTGCAGCACGCATTAAGAAGATTCCAGCGCAACCATTTGTGGGTTGGGGTGAGATGTTCGCAGCCGCTAAAGACGCAAGCTGGGGTTTGCTACTGATCGTCATCATTCTTGGTGGTATCTACGGTGGTATCTTTACCCCGACAGAAGCAGCTGCAGTAGCGGCGGTGTATGCCTTCTTTATTGCCAACTTTATCTATAAAGACATGGGGCCGTTTGCGGATAAGAGCAACACCAAGCCAGCGCTGGTTAAAGTGTTCCAAACCTTCTTTCATAAAGATACCAAAGACACACTCTATGATGCGGGTAAGCTGACGATCATGCTGCTGTTTATCATTGCTAATGCTCTGATTTTGAAGCACGTGCTGACAGAAGAACGTATTCCTCAGATGATTACCGAATCTATGCTCTCTGCGGGCTTAGGGCCGATCACCTTCTTGATTGTGGTGAACGTACTGCTCTTGATTGGTGGTCAGTTCATGGAGCCATCAGGCCTTCTGATCATCGTTGCTCCGCTAGTATTCCCAATTGCTATCGCGCTTGGTATTGACCCAATTCACCTTGGTATCATGATGGTGGTGAACATGGAAATAGGGATGATAACACCGCCAGTGGGACTCAACTTGTTTGTAACTGCAGGGGTTGCCAAGATGTCGATGATGAATGTGGTCAAAGCGGCACTGCCTTGGGTTGGCGTAATGTTCCTGTTCTTGATAATCGTAACTTACGTGCCTTGGGTATCGACATGGTTACCAACCACCTTGATGGGACCGGAGATCATAACCAAGTAGTTGCTTGAACGTTTCATTGACATGGCATTCAATTCATAAAAAATGAGGAGGTCTTTAGACCTCCTCATCTATGTGTCTTCCTCGCTTAACATGAGGATTGATCTGTTCGTATAGCGCTCTTTTCGCTTCCAATTCCGGCGTGTTTAAGTCGAGATGTTCATCGGTATAGTAAATGCCATCTATCTCGAAAGTGTCGCTAATCGAAGGAACTCTAGTTTTCTCACCCATAGCCATATCCTTATTATATTTATTGCATAACATCCTGTTATTGAAATAAGTATAGGTGATCTTGCTCGCAAATCTAATTTAGTTTGGTTCCGCCTTAAATGACTCTTTAGATAGCTGATGTTTTTGCATCTTATCGTAGAGTGTTTTTCTTGGTAGCTGCAGCCTTTCCATTGTCTCTTTGATACTACCGTTACATTCGATAAGCACTTGCTTTAACGTGTTTTTTTCAAATTCTGATACTAACTCGGCCAAAGACATTTGTTGGGCGGTTGTATTAGCGTTATCTGATAGGTGAGAAAGCTTACCTAAAAGGACAAAACGTTCTGCAGTGTTACGTAATTCACGCACATTTCCCGGCCAATCATGCGCTAAAAGGGCGTGTAATTCACTTTGTGGTAGAGCTGGGGCGGTTTTGCCATAGCGAGCGGCAGCGACCAACAAGAAGTGGTGGAACAGGGCTGGGATGTCTTCTTGTCTGCTTCTCAACGGTGGTAAATCTAAGGTCACAACGTTAAGTCGATAATAGAGATCCTGGCGGAAAGTACCTTCTTCAGCAGCCTTCTTTAGGTCGACTTTAGTGGCCGCAATCACGCGGATATCCAGAGGCACTAATCCGTTTGAGCCCACCCTTTCGATAACGCGTTCTTGCAATACTCGTAGCAGGCGTATCTGTGCTTGCATCGGCATGGACTCTATTTCATCCAAGAACAGGGTTCCGCCCTGAGCAAACTCAAACTTACCCACACGTTTACTCTCGGCGCCTGTGAATGCGCCTTTTTCATGACCGTAGAGCTCACTCTCAATTAGGTTTTCAGGAACGGCACCACAGTTTACAGCGACAAAGTTTTGTTCTCTGCGGCTGCTTTGCTCATGTAGGGACCGCGCGACCAGTTCTTTACCTGTGCCTGTCTCTCCAAATAACAAGATATCGGCGTTGGTGTCGGCGACATGGGTAATCACAGAGCGAAGCTCAGTCATGGTCTGAGTATCACCAATGATTCTCGGCCCAAGAGTTTTACTGGCTTTGAGTGAGCGTTTGAGTTCAAGGTTTTCCAAAGTCAGCTGGCGCTTTTCAATGGCGCGTTTGGTTGTCTCGATTAAGCGCTCATTGGCAAAAGGCTTCTCGATAAAATCGTAGGCGCCGTCTTGAATCGCTTGTACCGCCATCGAGATGTCACCGTGTCCTGTGATCATGATGACGGGAATCTCTTTGTCTTTATGCATGACAGTGTTGAGCAAGTCATGGCCAGAGATACCGGGTAGACAGATATCGGTAATGATCACATGAGGTAACCCGTTCTCTTGAATCGCGAGCAAAGCTGATTCCGCATCGGGAAAGAATTCGGCGTCAATATCCGCGAGCTCAAAGCTCTGCTCAATCGCTATTCTTAGGTCAGATTCATCATCAATGAAGTAGACGTGACACATAGTTATTCCTTTAATTTTCCATAACTGATTATCGCTGAGTTCATATGCTAGGCCGTAAATCTGCGGGTTAGCCTCAGTCTGTTGTTTTTGTCTTTGCAGTTCTTGCTCTTACTGTTGCTCAATAACGGGTAACTCAATGCTAAATCGAGCACCACCTTGTGGACTGGTTCCCGTCGTGAGCTTGCCGTTGATCCCACTGATTATTTGCTGAGATATCGATAAGCCTAACCCAAGCCCGTTCTTCTTGGTGGTATGGAAAGGCTCGAAAAAGTTACCGCTTGATGAAGACGTAAAGCCAGGCCCGTTGTCATCGATGTGAATCAGTAGCGTGTTATCTTGAGCCTCATCCGTTTCTTTGATTTCTAACAAGATGGCTAATTGCTTATCGTCTTGCTCTTCCATTGCCTGAACAGCATTAGTGAGTAGGTTGATGATGACTTGTTCCAGTTGAATGGCGTTAGCGAGTACACAGACATCGAAGGTTTCGGGCAGCTCATTAAGCTTAACTCGCTCGCTTTTGAACTGTGGCTTCATCAGTTCTTTAGATGAGTGAAGAATGGGCAGTATTTGTAAGGTGTGCAGCTCTTCGGCGGTCGATTTTTTAGCAAAGGAGCGAAGCTGGTGGCTGATTTTCGCCATACGATCGGTGAGTGCTGAAATACGCGATAAGTTGTCATCGACTCGATCTATTTTCTCTTTGGCCAGAAACAGTCGCCCATTGTCGGCGTAGCTGCGAATGGCCGCGAGAGGGTTGTTCAACTCATGACTAATACTGGCTGACATCTGACCTAATACCGCTAGCTTGGCTGCTTGAATGAGCTCGTCTTGGGTGTGTCTCAATACTCGCTCGGTTTCGATACGTTGCTTGATCTCTCCATGCAACTCAGAGGTTCTTTCGAGTACTTGAAACTCTAGTTTCTGATTCGCTTCAGACTGTAATCTGTCGATCTGAGCGCGTCGGTGTTGGCGATGAAGGTTAAGCTGAATGACCAGATAAATGATCGCGAATACTAAGCTTAATACCACCATGTAGGCTACCAAATCCCACCAAACCAAGTGTGTAGGAGAGAAGACCCTGACCGTTAATCCAGGGTCAGGTAGAAAGCGTGAAGAGGTAAAAAACTTTTCTCTAACTAAAGGATGAGATGAACGAATGCTGCTGGTCGCGCCCTCTAGATCGCCAGAGAAGTGAAGGCTTTCAATCTGGGTATCGAGATATTGCTGATTCTCCCGAATGCGAGCTTGTTGTGCATTATCGAGAGGCTGAAGACTTTTGAATAGCCATTCAGGATTGCTAGACATAAAGATAATCTGGTCTTTATCATCCGCGACAAAAAAGCTCTGTTTGCCTTGCCAGCTTGCTTCTATCGAAGATAAATCCATTTTTACCACAATTACACCAATGATTTCAGCAGCATAAGAGACCGGGTAAGAGTAATAGTAGCCTCTCTTTCCTGAAGTCGAACCTAAAGCAAAGTACTGCTTTTCATGTCCTTGAATGGCTTGTTGGTAATAAGGGCGAAAGGCAAAGTTACGCCCAACAAAAGAATGTTTTAGATTCCAGTTACTGGCTGCGATAGTGGTACCGATGCTATCCAATAAATAGGTGTCAGACGCCTGAATAACAGTGTTGACGTGCTCTAGATAGCGATTGGTGAGTTCAATTTGAGCAGTGTTGCTTGGTGAGTGCAGGGCATCAACCAGCTCTTTATCCTTCGAAAGTAGCTCAGGGATATGGGCAAACTTATCCAATTGGCTGGCAATGTGGACGGAAAAGCGGTCTAAGTTAGATTGGTGATCATTTAACAAACTTTGATGGCTCGTATTCCATACCCAGTGACCACCAAGGATCATCAAGACGCTGTAGGCGATCAATAACAGGATACGAATTCTCGAAGCTTGAAACATGTTGGTTCTCCGCTAAATCGGGGCGACAATATAAAGCCTGCTTTCTCTCATTCATTACAGCAATTAGCGGTAGTTTTTGCTGAAAATAGAGAGCTAGTAGATGGAGTTAGGTTAAGGCTTTGTAACGGAGATTGTTGAAAAAGTTATCGACTCTGAGGGGTAAAACAAGAGCAAGATCTCTTTTTAAGGTTTTTAGCAAAAAAAGCCCTCGATTCCCTTGAAAAAGTCGCTATTGTCCCCATTTCTGTTGTGCTAAGTGATGTTCTGAACGTTTTTGTATCATTTAGTTGGACGAATTTAGAGCATTCATCATCAAGCAGAGGTGAACGGCTCGACAGAGATTAAACAGATCGCTAGAATGTCGCGTCTAAAATTTCTGTCCTGAGGCTAATCGGAGATACCTTTCTTGTTTCCGAAAACAAGCTTCGCAGCTTTTTAATAGCGAGTGAATACTGAGCTATTAACAAGTATGTGAAGATGAAGATATCGCTGATTAGTCTGGTGTTTGGTTGAATGATCAATTCAAACATCAATGCTCGATTTTAAATTAGGTGTTCGGATAGAGCACTACACAAGGATGCAGCCAACAACGTCGGCTTTTGAATTAAAGCTAAGTTACGGCTCATATGCTCAGATTACTGAGCCAGTTTTGAGGTTTATATAATGCAAGTTACTGTTGAAACGCTAGAAGGCCTAGAGCGCCGTCTTAATATTACTGTTCCTGCTGCTAACATCGAAGATGCAGTTACAGCTGAACTACGCAACATCGCGAAAAACCGTCGTTTCGATGGTTTCCGTAAAGGCAAAGTGCCAATGAAGATGGTTGCTAAAATGTACGGCAAAGCAGTACGTCAAGACGTGATGGGCGAAGTAATGCAACGTCACTTCATCGAAGCGATCGTTAAAGAGAAAATCAACCCAGCTGGCGCACCAACTTTCGCACCAGTTGAAAACAACGAAGGCGCTGACCTAGTATTCAACGCAACTTTTGAAGTTTACCCAGAAGTTGAGCTGAAAGGTCTAGAAAACATCACTGTTGAGAAACCAGCAGTAGAAGTTAAAGACGCAGACGTTGAAGAGATGATCGAAACTCTACGTAAGCAACAAGCAACTTGGACTGAAGTTGACACTGCAGCTGACGCTGGTTCTCGTGCAACTATCGACTTCGTTGGTTCTATCGACGGTGAAGAGTTCGAAGGCGGTAAAGCTGAGAACTTCCCACTAGAGATGGGCGCTGGTCGCATGATCCCTGGTTTTGAAGACGGTATCGTTGGTAAAACAGCAGGTATGGAATTCGAAATCGACGTAAACTTCCCAGAAGATTACCACGCTGAAAACCTAAAAGGTAAAGCAGCTAAGTTTGCAATCAAAGTAAACAAAGTTGAAGCTCGTGAACTTCCAGAACTAAACGAAGAATTCGTTGCTAAGTTCGGCGCAACTGACGGCGTTGAAGGTCTTAAAGCTGAAGTTCGTAAGAACATGGAGCGTGAGCTTAAGCAAGCTGTTAAGAACCGCATCAAAGAGCAAGCTATCGACGGTCTAGTTAACGAAAACAACATCGACGTACCTTCTGCTCTAATCGATCAAGAGATCGGTGTTCTACGTCAACAAGCTGCTCAACGTTTCGGTGGCAACACTGAAGCTGCTGACCAACTTCCACGTGAGCTGTTCGAAGAGCAAGCTAAACGTCGCGTAGTTGTAGGTCTTCTACTTGGTGAAGTAATCAAGACTGAAGAGCTAAAAGCTGACGACGAGAAAGTTAAAGCTATCATCGAAGAGATGGCTACAGCATACGAAGATCCATCTGAAGTTATTGCTTACTACGAGCAAAACGAGCAAATGATGAACAACATGCGCAACGTTGCTCTAGAAGAGCAAGCTATTGATGCAATCATCGCTAAAGCTCAAGTTTCTGATAAAGAAGTTAGCTTCAACGAGCTAATGAATCAGCAACCTGCTTAATATAGTAATATCTGACGTAGAAGGTTGACGTACGGTCAACAATTCTGCTAACAATGGTCCGTATGATTTTATCATTCGGGCCATTTATTTTAGGGACATAAGAATATGAGCTACCAAGAAAAAAATACAATGCCATCGATTATGGACGCACTAGTTCCTATGGTGGTTGAACAGACTTCCCGTGGTGAACGTTCTTACGATATTTATTCTCGTCTATTAAAAGAACGAATCATTTTCTTAACAGGTCAAGTGGAAGACCACATGGCAAATCTTGTCGTGGCTCAACTGCTTTTCTTGGAATCTGAAAACCCAGACAAAGATATCTACCTTTACATCAACTCGCCGGGCGGCAGCGTAACAGCAGGTATGTCAATCTACGACACAATGCAGTTCATCAAGCCAAACGTGAGCACAGTATGTATGGGTCAAGCTTGTTCTATGGGTGCATTCTTACTAGCGGGTGGTACTCCAGGTAAGCGTCACGTGCTTCCAAACTCACGCGTAATGATTCACCAGCCACTTGGCGGCTTCCAAGGCCAAGCATCTGATATTCAGATTCACGCGCAAGAGATCCTAACGATCAAACAAAAGCTAAACAAACTATTGGCAGAGCACACTGGTCAGCCTCTAGAAGTTGTTGAGCGTGATACAGATCGTGACAATTTCATGTCTGCTGATCAAGCAGTAGAATACGGTTTAGTGGATTCAGTTCTTAATCACCGCGGTCAATAATTGCAGGGCAATTGTTTGACGCAAAGTGATGCAAATTGATATACACTCAAACCATAGAGAGTAAAGGCTAAGAGGTTAGCGAATGACAGATAAAAGCAAAGAGGGTGGTAGCGGTAAACTGCTTTACTGCTCTTTCTGTGGCAAAAGCCAGCACGAAGTTCGCAAGTTAATCGCAGGTCCTTCTGTTTACATTTGTGATGAATGTGTCGATCTTTGTAACGACATTATTCGTGAAGAAATCAAAGATGTTCTTCCTAAGAAAGAATCTGAATCGCTGCCAACGCCGCGTGAGATTCGTGAGCACCTTGATGACTATGTAATCGGTCAAGAATACGCGAAAAAAGTGCTAGCAGTTGCAGTATATAACCACTACAAGCGTTTACGTAATGGTGATACGACAGCTGAAGGCGTAGAACTAGGTAAGAGTAACATTCTTCTTATCGGTCCTACCGGTAGTGGTAAAACGCTACTGGCTGAAACACTGGCTCGTTTCCTAGACGTTCCTTTCACAATGGCAGACGCAACTACACTAACCGAAGCGGGTTACGTGGGTGAAGATGTTGAAAACATCATCCAGAAGTTGCTTCAGAAATGTGATTACGACGTAGCGAAAGCGGAACGCGGCATTGTTTACATCGATGAAATCGACAAGATTTCTCGTAAAGCTGAAAACCCATCAATCACGCGTGACGTGTCTGGTGAAGGTGTACAGCAAGCTCTACTAAAACTTGTTGAAGGTACAGTTGCTTCTGTTCCACCACAAGGTGGTCGTAAGCATCCACAGCAAGAGTTCTTGCAAGTGGACACGTCTAAGATTCTATTTATCTGTGGTGGTGCATTTGCCGGCCTAGATAAAGTGATTGAACAACGTGTAGAGACAGGTTCTGGTATCGGCTTTGGCGCTGAAGTGCGTTCAAAAGACGAAACCAAAACTATTGGTGAACTGTTCACTCAAGTAGAACCTGAAGATCTAGTGAAGTACGGTCTAATTCCAGAATTCATTGGTCGCCTACCTGTTACGACAACACTGACAGAGCTTGATGAAGAAGCGCTAATCCAAATCCTTTGTGAGCCAAAGAATGCACTTACTAAACAGTACGCAGCATTATTTGAGCTAGAGGATACAGAGCTTGAGTTCCGCGAAGACGCGTTACGTGCGATTGCTAAGAAAGCGATGAGCCGTAAAACGGGTGCTCGTGGTCTACGTTCTATTTTGGAAGGTGTTCTGCTAGAAACGATGTACGAACTGCCATCTTCAACTGATGTAAGCAAGGTTGTGATTGATGAGTCGGTAATCAATGGTGAGTCAGAACCACTATTGATTTACAGCAACTCAGATAACCAAGCAGCTGTTGCAGAGTAGGTCTTTTTTAGACAAGTCACTCAAATTGAAAAAGGAGGTAAGCAATTACCTCCTTTTTTTTATTCTTCCATTGAATCCAGTCGTTTAAGCCCCATATACTGCTTTATAAGTTAAAGCGGAAGAGAGAAATATATGAACTTGGAACGTTCCGAGCGTATCGAAATCCCCGTGCTACCTCTACGTGATGTAGTGGTTTACCCACACATGGTTATTCCATTGTTTGTTGGTCGTGAAAAATCGATTACTTGCCTAGAGTCGGCAATGGAAGCTAACAAACAAGTACTACTTGTTGCGCAGAAAGAAGCGGACACTGATGAGCCTTCAATTGACGACCTATTTAAAGTAGGTACCGTCGCTACCATTCTTCAGTTACTTAAGCTCCCTGATGGTACAGTTAAAGTACTTGTCGAAGGTCAGCAGCGTGCAAAAATTCACCAATTCAAAGAGAGTGAGTTTTTCCTAGCGGATGCCGAATACGTTGTTACCTCAGAACTTGACGAAAAAGAACAAGAAGTGGTTGTTCGCAGTGCGATCAATCAATTCGAAGGCTTTATTAAGCTAAACAAAAAGATTCCACCAGAGGTTCTAACCTCTCTGAATGGGATTGATGAAGCTGCTCGTCTTGCAGATACCATCGCAGCACACATGCCACTTAAACTTGTAGACAAACAGCACGTACTAGAAATTCTAGATGTGACTGAGCGTCTAGAGTTCCTGATGGGCCAAATGGAATCAGAAATTGATATCCTGCAGGTTGAAAAACGCATCCGTGGCCGTGTTAAGAAGCAGATGGAAAAATCTCAGCGTGAGTACTACCTGAATGAGCAAATGAAAGCGATTCAGAAAGAACTTGGCGAGATGGATGACGCTCCAGACGAATTCGAGACTCTGAAGAAGAAGATCGAAGAGTCAAAAATGCCTCAAGAAGCTCGTGAAAAAACCGAGCAAGAACTGCAAAAACTGAAAATGATGTCGCCTATGTCTGCTGAAGCAACAGTAGTACGTAGCTACATCGATTGGATGGTTGGCGTTCCTTGGGCTAAACGCTCAAAAGTTAAGAAGAATCTAGCGAAAGCGGAAGAGATCTTAAACGAAGATCACTACGGCTTAGAGCGTGTTAAAGAACGTATTCTTGAGTACTTGGCGGTACAGAACCGTATCAATAAGCTGAAAGGTCCAATCCTTTGTCTTGTTGGTCCTCCTGGTGTGGGTAAAACGTCATTAGGTCGCTCTATCGCGGCTGCTACAGGTCGTAAGTACACGCGTATGGCACTAGGTGGCGTTCGTGATGAGGCTGAGATTCGTGGTCACCGTCGTACCTACATTGGTTCTCTTCCGGGTAAATTAATCCAGAAGATGTCTAAAGTTGGTGTTAAGAACCCACTGTTCCTATTGGATGAGATCGATAAGATGTCTTCTGATATGCGTGGCGACCCATCTTCAGCACTTCTTGAAGTACTGGATCCAGAACAAAACAACGCGTTTAACGATCACTACCTAGAAGTAGATTACGATCTGTCAGACGTTATGTTCGTGGCAACATCGAA
Organism: Vibrio sp. 99K-1; assembly: GCF_013114585.1. Classification (NCBI taxonomy): domain Bacteria; kingdom Pseudomonadati; phylum Pseudomonadota; class Gammaproteobacteria; order Vibrionales; family Vibrionaceae; genus Vibrio; species Vibrio sp. 99K-1. The sequence continues at coordinate 27,267 of NZ_VTXF01000027.1, read as the reverse complement.
CTCGATGGACATCCCTGGCCCACTATTGGACCGTATGGAAGTGATTCGTCTGTCTGGTTACACAGAAGATGAAAAGCTGAATATTGCTAAGAGCCACCTGCTAGATAAGCAAGTTAAGCGCAACGGTCTAAAACCTCATGAGATTGAGATTGAAGACTCTGCAATCATCGGCATTATTCGTTACTACACGCGTGAAGCGGGTGTACGTAGCCTAGAGCGTGAAATCTCTAAGATCTGCCGTAAAGCAGTGAAGAACATCCTGCTAGACAGCGATCTTAAGTCTGTAACGGTTAACATGGATAACCTGAAAGAGTACTTAGGCGTTCAACGTCACGACTTCGGTAAAGCGGATGAGAGCAACCGTATTGGTCAAGTAACAGGCCTAGCGTGGACTCAAGTTGGTGGTGACTTGCTGACTATCGAAACCGAAGCAATGCCGGGTAAAGGTAAGCTAACGCAAACCGGTTCTCTTGGCGATGTGATGAAAGAGTCTATCCAAGCTGCGATGACGGTAGTTCGTTCTCGTGCAGAAAAACTGGGTATTAACTCAGATTTCTATGAGAAACGCGACATTCACGTTCACGTACCTGAAGGTGCAACACCGAAAGATGGTCCAAGTGCGGGTATCGCAATGTGTACTGCGCTTGTTTCTAGCTTAACGGGTAATCCTGTGAAAGCTGAGGTCGGTATGACAGGTGAAATTACCCTTCGTGGTGAAGTTTTACCTATCGGTGGCTTGAAAGAGAAACTGCTTGCAGCACACCGCGGCGGCATCAAAACGGTACTGATTCCGAAAGACAATGAGCGTGATTTGGAAGAGATTCCAGACAACGTAATCGCTGACTTGAAGGTGATCCCAGTTCAGTGGATTGACGAAGTACTGAAAGTAGCGCTAGAACGAGATCCGTCAGGGGTCGAGTTTGACGTGAAAAAATAGTGATGCATAGCAAAAATAAGTAAAGAATTACGCTGATAGGCCCGAAAAGGCTTGTCAGCGTTTTTTTTGGACGCTAAGTTATTGATCAAAGCGGCAGCCCTTTTGCAATAAGGGTTGCGGCTAAATTAAAACCAAAATGGAACGTACAGTCATCGAGAAGTAGTCACAGATGACACATAGGGGAAAAACAGTGAATAAAACACAACTAGTAGAATCAATCGCAGAAAACGCAGACATCTCTAAAGCTTCAGCTGGTCGCGCTCTAGACGCTTTCATCGAAGCAGTTGGCACAACGCTACAATCAGGTGACCAAGTTGCACTTGTTGGCTTTGGTACTTTCAGTGTTCGTACTCGTGCTGCTCGTACAGGTCGTAACCCAAAAACTGGTGAAGAGATCCAAATCGCAGAAGCTAAAGTACCTGGCTTCAAAGCGGGTAAAGCACTTAAAGACGCATGTAACTAATTTCTACTGCTGAAACCTCGATTTTAAAGAGGGGAAGGCAGTAAAATGCGTTTACTGTTTGAAAAATGATGTTTCATTCTTAAACAGTATATGTGCGAAGCACATTGAACTAATTTAAATTATGCGCATCCTACTGATGCGCATTTCTTTTTCTGATAATATCGCGTGAATAGATTTTTATTTTGAAGCCAATGCTTCATATCCGGAGAGCACTTAAATTATGATGGATCGATTACGCGAAGGCGTGAATAGCATCGCGGTAAAAATTATCCTTGGGTTGATTATCCTGTCATTCGTATTCGCAGGTGTAGGCAGCTACATCACCGGTGGCGGTAACAACGCAGCAGCTAAAGTTGGCAATACAGAAATCGGTCGTGGTGAGTTCGAACAAGCTTACCAAAACGAACGTAATCGCATGCAATCTCAACTTGGCGATTACTTCGCTCAAATGCTTGCAGACCCTGCGTACGTAGAGTCTTTCCGTAAATCAGTACTTGATCGCATGATCAACGACGTTCTACTTGAGCAGCAAGCAGAGTCTCTAGGCCTACGAATCAGCGATTCTCAAATCCGTACAATGATTCTAGAAATGCCTCAGTTCCAAACTGCGGGTCAATTCGACCAAGAAGTTTACCAAGCAGCACTACGCCGTGCAGGTTTCAGCGCAGAAAGCTTCGCTGAATACATGCGTCGTGACCTAATGCGCAACCAGCTTGTGACAGCACTTCAAGGCAGTGAATTCGTTCTTCAAGGCGAAATCGACACACAAAGCAAGCTAATCGCTCAAACTCGTGACATTCGCACAGTGACTCTTTCTGTTGCTGACCTTGCTAAAGACGTTGAGCTAACTGATGAGCAGATCGAACAGTACTACACTGAAAACCCTCTAGCGTACACTCGTCCAGAGCAAGCTAAAGTGTCTTACATTGAACTTTCTGCTGAAGCACTTAAGTCACAGCTAGAAGTGAGCGACGAAGAAGCACAAAAATACTACCAAGAACACTTAGACAAGTACTCAACGGCAGAGCAACGTAAAGTGAGCCACATTCTTGTTGAAGGCGACGACGAAGCAAAAGCTCAGTCAATCCTAGACGAGCTAAATGCAGGCGCTGACTTTGCTACGTTAGCAGAAGAGAAATCTGACGACTTCGGCAGTGCAGATGTTGGCGGTGACTTAGGTTGGATCGAACGTGATGTGATGGACCCAGCTTTCGAAGACGCAGCTTTCGCTCTTCAGAATGTTGGTGATACAACTGGCCTAGTTAAGTCTGACTTCGGTTACCACATCATCAAGCTAGACGAACTAAAAGCGCCTGAATCTCAGCCATACGCAGAAGTAGCGGCAGAGATTAAGCAAGAACTTCTAGACCAACACGCAGTAGACCAGTTCTACGAAATGCAAACTGAGCTAGAAAAAGTAGCGTTTGAATTCCCAGACTCGCTAGACGATTCTGCAGAAGCTATCAATGCTAAGATCACAACAACTGATTTCATCTCTCAAGCTGATGCTCCAGAAGTTCTGATGACGCCTGCAGTTATGCAAGCTATCTTGAGCCCTGAAGTGAAAGAAGATGGCCTAAACTCTGAAGTTATCGAAGTGGCTCCTGAGCACGTCATTGTTGTACGTGTTGAAGAGACTCGTGACGAGACGGTTCTTCCTCTTGAAGAAGTGAAAGATCAAGTTGTGGCTGCGCTGTCTGCTGTAAAAGCGGAAGAGCAAGCTGTTGAGCTAGGTGTTTCTCTAGTCAACGAGCTTAAAGCTGGTAACGAAGCAGTACTAGCGGACAACAACCTTGAGTTCACAGAACTTGAGACGATTGACCGCAACTCTCCACTAGCGGCTTCTGTATTTGCTCTAGCTAAGCCAGAAGAAGGCCAAGTGGTATTCGGTCAATCTAAAGACCAAGAAGGCAACATCGTTGTTGTAGAGCTGTCTAAAGTAACAGCTGAAATCAACCCAGCTTACAGCACTCAAATTAGTGCTCAGTTGGAGCGTGTTGGTAACCAGCAAGATCTAACTAACGTATTAAACGTACTACGCAAAAACGCAGACGTTGAATACTACGTAGTCGGTCAAGGTCAGTAATCATCAATTGTCTTGCTAGTTATCCACAAATCATATTTGTGAGCCAACAAGCAAGCTGATGAAAATAAGATGTATAACAAAGCGGGTCACTTAGGTGACCCGCTTTATTTTTATCTGGCGATTATGTTATCTCTTGCTGCAAACGCATAAGTTACCTTTTTTCACAAAGGAATGGATTATGCGCACTTTATATTCAACACTACTTCTTTCACTTCTGATGTTTTTAAGCCCTACAGCACTCGCAGACAGCCCAACTAAGGCCGAACTTTATGATGGCATTGAGGTTACGGTAAACATTAATACCGCGACCGCAGAAGAGCTATCAGCGTTACTGGTAGGTGTGGGTGATAAGAAAGCCAAAGATATTGTCGACTATAGAACTGAGAACGGAGCGTTTGCTAGTGCTGACGACTTGGTGAGTGTCAAAGGGATTGGTGAAGCAACGGTTGAGAAGAATCGCGAAAGAATACAGCTTTAGTTTGTTTTTTTGCTCATTACCAATGAAATGATAGCTAGGAAGCCGCCTGCCAGTGCACCTGCTAGGTGGGCTTCAATAGCCACTCTCGCGTTAATTAGCTCACCAGTCGTGCTGGAAGGGCCTACAAATTGCTCCCAAGCGATTTTAGCGACTAATCCTGATACCAACAGCCAACTAGATTTCCTGCCGTTTAAAGCCTCTCTGAGCGCGAATAAGCCAAACAATCCATGCAGTGTTCCCGATAAGCCTACATAAATCTGAATGCTTGAAAGCAACAAAGCCAATCCAGTGATTAAACTGATCATAGCTAACGCAGAGATAAGTTGTTTTCGTGTGGGTTGAAACAGATAACTGATGATCCACAAGCCTGCTAGATTCATTAGCAGATGTGAGTAGTTGGTATGTGAAAAGTTTCCTGTTAGGATCCGCCACCATTGTCCATCGACAATCGCACTTTTATCCCAAACGACCCAAGCCTGCACTGGCTCTAGTTGGAATATGACGCATAAAAGTGAAGTGAAAATTAAAACAGGGTACACATTACATCCATGTCTCGTTATTGCCCCCAATGCAACAAGGCGTTGAAAGCTTGTATTTGTCAGTGGGTTACACCACTAGAGTCGAACGTTGAGCTTATCATTCTTCAGCACCCATCAGAAGAGCATCGTCCGATGGGAACCGCGCGTATCCTCTCGTTATCTTTAAAAAATAGTGTGACGATCGTCGGTGAAGATTTTTCAGATAATGAGCAACTGAATGCCATGCTGGCTGATACGCAATATCAGCACGTGATTTTGTACCCGAGTGAACACTCTGCGCCAGTTGAATCTGTAACACGGCCTAATAAAAAGCTACGTGTGATTTTATTGGATGGGACGTGGAAGAAAGCATTCAAGATGTGGCAAGTGTCGAGTAACTTGCATGCGTTGAACACGGTCCACTTACCAAAAGATCTCAAGGGTAATTACCGAATCCGTAAAGCGCCAAGTGAAAATAGCTTGTCGACTGTAGAAGCTGGGTACCATTTACTGAGCTTGTTAGAAGATGGCCGAGATTTCAGTCCGCTGCTAACGGCATTTGACCAAATGATTCAGTTTCAAATCAATCAAATGCCGCCGGGCGTATTTGAGAAAAACTACTTAGCGTAATCTCATTAATACTTGTCTAAGTTCGCTGAGTCTAAGTACTGCGAGTAAGTCTAGAACTCTGTATGTGCTGAAAACAACTGTTGGTGCATCTTCTGAGCCAGGTCATCGGTCATTGATGAGATGTAATCGGCGATCACGCGCATCTTTCTGGATGCATCTTGATGTTGTAGCCATTGCTTCTTGATGGGCAGTGGCAACAGGCGTTCAGGATCGGCGCTGAAGGCTTCAAACATATCCATGATGATCTGCTGGCCTTTGTACTCAATAACTTGAACCTGCGGCACTTGAATCACGAATTCGCTGACGAAGTGTTTCAGCTTGTCGAGGGTAGCATCCATGCTTGGCTCCAATACGGCATTGTAGGCAAGCAGTGCGTTCTCAAAACTTTCATCAACAGGCTTAATCGAGATACTCGTCAGCAGCGCGTTAACAATCCCACCAATGGCATCTTTTCTGCGGTACTGCTCGCCAGAAAACAACATCTCTGTGATCGAATCTAGGTGTTCACAGATCCACGGGTCCGCCATCTCTTTTAACTGCGGATAAGCCGATTCAACCCACTGCGCTTTAGTCACTGAACCAAGCACAATCGCATCTTCCAGATCATGTACGCCATAAGCGATGTCGTCGGCAAGCTCCATGATGGAACAGTCGAGTGACTTATACTTAGTCTTGTTATGTTCTAGTGGCTCTGTGTGCGACTTTCTTTTCTGTTTGAGAAGCTGTTGGTCGTTCGCTGAGAGTGGTTCAAGTACCCAGTTGAATAACTCTTCGTCATGATCGTAGATACCTTTCGCGGGCATCCAGTCTTTGGCACGAAGTTGTCGCTGGTGCTTAACGGGTTCTGGTTGTTCTTTTGCCTTCACTTCACTGAGTAGTGAAGGGTACTTGATTAGCCCTAACAGGGTACGTCGAGACAGGTTCATCCCGTGGTGCTCTGTGTAAGGTTCTAGCTGGGTGACAATGCGAAAGGTTTGCGCATTGCCTTCAAAGCCGCCGTGTTCGCGCATCATATAGTTGAGTGCAACTTCACCGCCATGCCCGTATGGCGGGTGGCCGATATCGTGAGCCAAACATAAAGAATCAATTAGGCTATCTGAAGGCAGAAGGTCTCGAAACTCAGGTTGCTTTTTCTTCAGTTGAGCAACGATACCTGTGCCAAGCTGCGCTGCTTCTAGCGAATGAGTTAAGCGCGTGCGGTGAAAGTCATTAACCGTGGTGCCGTGCACTTGAGTTTTAGCTTGTAGGCGACGGAAAGCGGCAGAGTGAAGTACGCGTGCTCGGTCTCGCTGATAGGGGCTGCGGTGATCATCACGTCTTATTTTGTGTTCATCGTCATTTCGATGTTGCCACTCTTGTTCGAGTACAAAAGAGGATTCGAGTTGAGAATTCAAAATATCACCTATCAAATTGATTTTATTTAATTACAAGCAACTTATACCTGGCTAGCTTATCTCGTCTAGTGATAATTCAAAGCTTGGGGCAAAGGTGGTGAGAAAGTAGTCCATTTCCGGGCTTTTTCGCTGTTCGAGAGTCTCTTCTAGCCGACGTTTGGCTTGTTCATACTCATGGTTGCCAGCGCTGAGCTCTTCTAAACATTTTAGATACGCACAGATAGTATCGGCTTGTTTTACGATGTTCTGCTCTTCTTTACTGGCAGTGCCGGAGATTAAGAAGGGGGCGAAATCATCTTGAAACTCTTCTGGCAGCATCGAAAGTAGCCTTTGCTCTGCAGCTGCTTCTATCTTCTTATACTCTTGAGCAATATCTGGGTTGTAGTATTTGACGGGTGTAGGCAGATCACCAGTCAGTACTTCACTGGTGTCATGATACATCCCGATTAGGGCAATGTGTTCTGGGTTGAGTTTGCCATCAAACTTTTTGTTTTTGATAAGCGCCAAGGCATGGGCGACGAAAGCGACCTGTAGGCTGTGTTCTGAAATGTTCTCGCTTGAGACGGAGCGCATCAGAGGCCAGCGTTGGATAAGCTTCATGCGTGCGAGATGGGCGAAGAAATGGCTCTGTTTCATAAATGTCCTATCTAGAGAGTGCTCCACTCGTACTTTTTGTTTGCCACAAACTGCACGAGACAGCGGATACAAAAAAGGCTCCTAAACTGGAGCCTTTTAAGCATAGAAGTGAATGAATACAAGTTAAAGTCTTTTAAAACAGCAAATTGTAGCCATCTTTCTTGTGCTCATTAACCTTCGATGAGGTCGTCTTGATTGTAAGTCTGCAAGAAGCGCTCTAGGCGACCAATTGCCACTTCAAGGTCTTCAATATGTGGCAAAGTCACAATACGGAAGTGGTCAGGCTTAGGCCAGTTGAAGCCAGTACCTTGTACTAACAGTACTTTTTCTTGCTTAAGGAAATCGAGTACGAACTTCTGATCGTCTTTAATGTTGTACATCTCGGTGTCGATCTTCGGGAACAGGTACATCGCGCCCTTTGGCTTCACACAAGACACGCCAGGGATCTTGTTAATCAGTTCCCATGCTCGGTCACGTTGCTCAAGCAGGCGGCCGCCTGGCAGAATCAGTTCATTGATACTCTGATAGCCACCCAATGCCGTTTGGATAGCGTGCTGCATTGGTACGTTGGCACACAAACGCATAGAGGCAAGCATTTCTAAACCTTCAACATAACCTTTGGCTAAGTGTTTAGGGCCCGTTAGGAACATCCAACCACCACGGAAACCACAAACACGGTAAGCTTTAGATAGGCCGTTGAACGTTACCATCAGTACGTCTTCAGCCAGCGTTGCAACAGAGGTATGCACAGCACCGTCGTAAAGGACTTTGTCGTAAATCTCATCAGCGAAGATGATTAGGCCGTGTTCACGTGCAATCTCGACAACTTGCAGTAGGAAATCACGGCTGTAAACCGCACCTGTAGGGTTGTTCGGGTTGATAAGAACGATGCCGCGAGTCTTCGGTGAGATCTTTGCGCGCATATCATCCAGATCTGGGTACCAGTCTGCATCTTCATCACACATGTAGTGAACCGGAGTACCACCAGAAAGTGCAACAGACGCTGTCCATAGTGGGTAGTCTGGAGCGGGAACTAAGATTTCATCACCATTATCCAGTAGCGCTTGCATAGACATAACGATAAGCTCTGAAGCACCGTTACCAATGTAAACGTCTTCTACGTCAAGATTGCGTAGGCCTTTTTTCTGGTAGTGTTGAACAACCGCTTTACGGGCTGAATAGATACCTTTTGAGTCACAGTAACCTTGAGATGTCGGCAGGTTACGGATTACGTCAACAAGGATTTCATCAGGGGCGTCAAAACCAAATGGGGCGGGGTTACCAATATTAAGCTTTAGTATTTTATGCCCTTCTTCTTCCATGCGCTTAGCATGTTTGAGTACAGGCCCCCTGATTTCGTAGCATACGCTGTTGAGTTTTGACGACATCCCGATATTTTGCATTGCCGATTTCCTGAAATTAATTTAAATACTTTATTAAAGTACCGCAAAATGGCGTTTGATAGAATAAAAATCTGATGAATGTCGCATTTCAGTGTCACGTTTGGTCTTTTTGTTGTCACCCTTTTCTAAGTTTTAATTCATCGCTTTTATGGTTATTGTCTAAAATGATAGAGGGGCTCGCTTAAAGTCACAGGAATGTTGAAAAGATATCGGACATTCTTGATCTAAGTGGGTGCTACCCATAAAGTATCAAACTAATATAATAAGAATTTAGATGTGAACGAGGTCGATTTGTCACATTTCCAGCAAACTATCTCCGCTTTGATTGAGCGAGTACAAAATGCCCAAGCAAGCGAAGTTCGTTGTGTTGAAGTTCTCACGCAAAAACCATCGTTTGCATTTATCGAATGGCTTCATGCTCAACCGCTTTTTCCTAAGTTCTACTGGCAGTCACGCGACACTCGTGAAGAGGTGGTTGCGCTTGGTCAGTTACACACATTTTCAGATCCAGCACCCGCGTATGCGATTCTAGGTGAAGACCAACGAATCTGGGGTGGACGTTCATTTGACGGGCACACTGAAAAAAATCGCCGCTGCATGGAATCTTTCTTCTTTCTACCTCAGATTGAATTGATCCGCTTTGACGACACTTGGTCGCTGGCGGTTAACTTGTCCCCTGATCGTGTTGTTTCTATTAATGCTTTGAATAAGCTATCCGTAGAAGCCGCGATATTGGCGCCTTTGTCTGCCCATATTGAACAGATAAACCACGTTCCAGAAAGAGAACAGTGGGGCGGGTTAGTTGAGAAAGTACTGAAAGGCATTAGCGACGAAGAGTACAAGAAAGTGGTTTTAGCGCGAAAAACCACGCTACAACTTGATGCACCTATTTGTGCGGCTCAACTCCTTAAGGCTAGTTACCTGCAAAACCACCATAGCTTTCACTTTATGTTGGTGTTGGATTCTAAACACAGTTTCATTGGTTCGACACCTGAGCGCTTATACAGCCGTCATGGCACCGAGCTTGATACCGAAGCGCTCGCTGGCACCATTGGTCGTGGCGAGAACGCTACCGAAGATATGGAGCTAGCAAATTGGCTTTCACAAGACACCAAGAACCTTAATGAAAACCAATATGTCGTCGACGACATCATTGAGCGTCTCACGCCTCATTCACAATCCGTGCACGTAGAGAAAGAAGCGCGCCTTGTTCGTTTGCGTAAGGTACAGCACCTAAAACGTAATATTCACGCGCAGCTTAATAACGGCGTTAATGGCGTTCAGTTACTTGCGGCTTTACAACCAACCGCAGCCGTAGCCGGTTTACCGCGCAAAGAAGCGATGGACTTCATTCTAGAACACGAACCGTTTGCGAGAGGCTGGTATGCCGGCTCTGTCGGTTATATCAGTCATCAACGAGCAGAATTCTGTGTGGCGATTCGAAGTGCATTGGTTGTAAACGATCAAGTACAACTGTTTGCGGGCGCGGGGATCGTACCAGGATCGGTGGCTGAACATGAGTGGCAAGAGTTGAACAAGAAGATGTCGACCTTGTTGAGCCTAATTTCAGATCACCCACCACTGGGTGTCGCATCATGAATCACGACCAAGCCGTATTAAATAGAGTTTGGTGTCACACGTTACTTGAAGAGCTTACACGCAGCGGTGTTGAACATGTTTGCATCGCACCGGGCTCTCGTTCAACACCATTAACACTCGAAGCCGAAGCTAACTCTAAGCTAACCTTACATACGCACTTTGATGAGCGCGGGCTTGGCTTTCTTGCTCTAGGCTTAGCTAAAGCGAGCAACAAGCCAGTTGCGGTGATTGTTACTTCCGGTACTGCCGTCGCTAACCTTCTACCAGCGACCGCTGAGTCTGGATTAACGCGAGAAAAGTTAATCTTGCTGACCTCTGATCGACCGATTGATTTAGTCGATTGTGGTGCAAACCAAGCGATTCAACAGCAGGGTATCTTTTCGTCTCACGTTGAAACGGCGCTTAACCTTCCAAGCCCTACGACACAAGTTTCTTTGAATTGGCTTTTGACATCGGTTGATACTGCACTGGCGAAACAACGCAGTGTCGGTGGGGCTATTCATATCAACTGTCCGTTCCCAGAACCTCTTTATTCCGCTAATAGCGCTGAGATGTATGCGGATTATACAAAGAGCGTGGCAGCTTGGAGAGCTTCAACCAGCCTTTACTCGAACACTTATTTGCCGAGCCATTTAAACGCTCAGCCTGTTTCAGCAAGTGATTATGTCGCTCGTAAAGGCGCGGTGATTATTGGTTCTATCGAGAATGAAGCTGCAATTAAAGCCAAGCAGTTTGCGTCAGCTTTGGGCTGGCCAGTTCTCTGTGACCCTCAATCGGGTGTCAGCAGTGACTGGAAACACTATGATTTATGGATGCAAAGTGACGCAGCCAAAGCACAGCTTAGCCAGTGTGACTTTATTATCCAGTTTGGTGAGCGCATCGTTTCTAAGCGTCTTAACCAATGGGTAAAAGGGCAAGCTGCTACATTTTGTTCATCGCAGTACATCGTTGTTTCACCAGATGCGCATCGTATTAATCAAGATCATCTGCCTCAAACTCACATCGTCGCTGATATCGAATATTGGTTATCAGAGCAGCATCTACCAACGCTGTTGGGAGAACATGCTGGTTGGGCGGCACCTTTGGCGGAAGTCGCGAACACAGTTCAACAATTGGCATTGGCACAAATCTCTAATAATGATCAACTTACAGAGTTGAGCGTCGCCGTTGACTTGTCGTCTAGACTTAAAGGCAGAGAGTTATTTGTGGGAAATAGCTTGATGGTAAGGCTGGTGGATATGTTGTCATCAATATCTGCGACTCAAGTTTATAGCAACCGTGGTGCATCGGGCATTGATGGCTTGGTGGCGACGGCTGCAGGCGTGATAAAAGCTAACCAAACCCCTTTGATGATGCTGATTGGTGATACCTCTTTGTTGTACGACCTCAATTCGCTAGCGCTGCTCACTCATAGCACAACGCCAATGGTTATTGTGGTCACCAATAATGATGGTGGGGCGATCTTTGATTTATTGCCGGTTCCTGAACAGCAAAAACAGTCGCTTTATCAGATGCCTCATGGCTTCAGCTTTGAACATGCCGCCGCGCAGTTCAAGCTCGATTATGCCGCGCCTGAAACTCTAAACTGTTATCAAACGCTCATCGAAAAACATTTCGAACAAGGTCAGGGTACCTTGCTCGTAGAAGTTAAGACGCCTCCCGAACAAGCGTCTACTTTGCTGAAGCAATTCAGCTCAATGCTCACTGAGGCATTAGCCTAAGGACTTTACATGCTTTACTCCAATTATTACCCAGCAGTACAAGAATCTTCTGAAAAACCTTTGCTTGTTTTTTTACATGGTTTACTCGGAAGCGGGGATGATTGGAGTGCATGTCACCCCTTCCTCGAGGATTTTCCTCGTCTTTGCATAGATTTGCCCGGACACGGACAAAGCCGTTTTATCGACCCGGTAGGCTTTGAACACTGCTGCACCAAGATCGTTCAGTGCATCACTTCTCAGTTGGAGGAGAACGATCTTCCTGCAGATTATCCTATCGTGGTGATTGGCTACTCAATGGGAGGAAGGCTCGCTATGTATGGGGTGACAAGCCCTTGCTTTGAAACACTCAACCTTGAAAAAGTCATCATCGAAGGTGGTAACTTTGGCTTGGAGTGTGACGAAGAAAGAGCACAAAGGTTAGTACATGATACGCAATGGGCCGTTCGCTTCGCGCAGCAGTCGATTGAAGATGTTTTAGACGATTGGTATCAACAAAGCGTCTTTTCTTCACTAAATCATGAGCAAAGACAAACTTTGGTCATAAAGCGTAGTGGTAACCTTGGAGTATCCGTAGCAAATATGTTGTTATCTACTTCGTTAGCGAAGCAACCTGATTTACGTGCTACATTAAAATCTCATGAGCATCTTTTGCACTATGTATGTGGTGAAAAAGATCGTAAATTCATGGAGCTAGCTGAGAATAGTGGCTTTGAATATAGTCAGGTTGATTACGCTGGTCATAATGTTCATTTTGAACAACCAGAGATGTTTTCAAACTTGATTATCCAATGTATCGCCAGTCGTTGATGAACTGACTGAGCGTGTCTCTCGTATCAAGCGCTATGACAAGCAGAGCAACACCGTCGCGACTCTACACTAGTCGCGCTCTCTAATAGAACAATGGGAATCACCATGGCTAAAACAGTAGGCATCACAGAAGAAGAACTTTACGCAGCCGTTAACTGGCGCGATGAAAGCAGTCAATATGAAGATATTCAATACCACAAGTCTGAAGACGGTATTGCGAAAATCACGATTGCTCGCCCTCAAGTACACAATGCGTTCCGTCCACAAACCGTAAATGAGATGATTAATGCTCTGGCTGACGCTCGTTACGACGAGAAAGTTGGCGTAATCATTTTGACTGGTCTTGGTGAGAAGGCGTTCTGTTCTGGTGGTGACCAAAGTATTCGTGGTGACTACGGCGGCTATCAAGATGATTCAGGTACACACCACCTGAACGTACTTGATTTCCAACGTCAAATTCGTACTTGTCCTAAGCCAGTAATCGCAGCGGTATCGGGTTGGGCAGTCGGTGGCGGTCATGTACTTCACATGATGGCAGACCTTACTATTGCCGCTGAAAATGCCCAGTTCGGTCAGACGGGTCCTAAAGTGGGTTCATTCGATGGCGGTTGGGGTGCTTCTTACATGGCTCGCATTGTTGGCCAGAAGAAAGCGCGTGAAATCTGGTTCCTATGTCGTTTCTACGATGCTCAAGAAGCACTGGACATGGGCCTTGTAAACACCGTTGTTCCTGTCGCTGACCTAGAAAAAGAGACAGTTCGTTGGTGCCGTGAAGTGCTTCAACACAGCCCGATGGCACTGCGTTGCTTGAAAGCGGCTCTGAATGCCGACTGTGATGGTCAAGCCGGTCTACAAGAATTGGCTGGTAACGCAACCATGATGTTCTACATGACAGAGGAAGGCCAAGAAGGCCGCAACGCATTCAACGAGAAACGTCGACCAGACTTCGACAAGTTCCCGCGTAATCCATAGTATTTCTCCTCTTCAAAATGAGTCGCTAATAGCGGCTCGTTTTGTTTTGATGTTCCCCGTTTTTTAGGAAACTTTATGAACTCAGTGAATTCTCAGCGTCACGCTAAACTTTACCGTTATCAATTACCTATGGATAGTGGCGTGGTTCTTCGTGACAATAAGTTGAACGAACGCGTTGGCTATATCATCCAACTTGAGTGTGATGGTAAAACTGGTCTTGGCGAAGTTGCGCCTTTGCCCGGTTTTAGCCAAGAAGATGCCGAACAAGCTGGCATTCAGCTTCAACACGAATTAGAGCTTTGGAGCCACAATAAACCTCAAACGCCTTTCGACGAGCTGTATCCTTCTGTCGCGTTTGGCTTTTCAATGGCGATGATGGAATTGCGAGGCGATCTTAACGCTCAAGGTAACTACCAAGCGGCGCCTTTGTGTACAGGCGATCCAGATGAACTGATCCCTGTATTGAATGAGATGGTAGGCGAGAAGGTCGCGAAAGTGAAAGTCGGCCTCTACGAAGCGATCCGTGATGGCATGCTGGTTAGCTTATTTCTTGAGTCGATCCCTGATTTAACGCTAAGACTTGATGCCAACCGCGCGTGGAAGCCAGAGAAAGCGAAGCAGTTCATTAAGTACATTTCGCCGTCACTGCGTCAGCGTATTAGCTTTATTGAAGAACCTTGCCAAAAGCCAGAAGACAGCTTGGCCTTTGCCATCGACCACGGCGTAGCAATTGCTTGGGACGAGACACTGCAAGAAGCGGTGCGTAACCCTGAGTTTGATTTAAGTGACTTAACTGGCGTTAAGGCTGTGGTAATTAAGCCAACCTTAATCGGCTCGGTAGAGCGCTGTGTGGCAATCATTGAACGTGCACAACAACTTGGCATTAAGCCTGTTTTAAGCTCAAGTATTGAGTCGAGCCTTGGCTTAACTCAGATTGCGCGATTGGCACAGCAGTACTTGCCTAATGAAGTGCCGGGGCTTGATACGATTGGTTTGTATCAACAACAGCTAGAATTGCCATGGCCAGGTTGCCAACTTCCTGTTGCGACGCTTGAACAGCAGCAGCTGATTTGGTCTTCATAAGCCGATTGTTCGGTTGACTCAATCAGTTTTCAATCTTTAACTTGGTTATCTTATGATGCGCCTACAATCTAATCATCACCCGCTCTGGGTACAGTGGGCGCAGCACAACCCACATCAAACAGCATTCGTCACACCCAACCGTGCTTACACTTGGCTGCAAGTTGTGGCGTTAGTGAGTGATTACCAACAACAGCTATCAGAACAAGGTCTCTCAGAAGGAGATGTGTTGACTATTGTTGGTAAGAACCAAGCCGAAGTGATCCCCGTTTATCTCGCGGCACTTAATTTAGGTGTACTTTGTGCGTTCACCATGCCCCAACCTTCAGCTCGCTTAACGCAAAAGCTTGAATCGCTTTATAGGCCGTCGGATAGACGTTACTTATGGCTGTTAGAGAGCAGTGGTTTAAATCAACCAGACCTTGCTGAACCAAACACTCAGTTACTTACATTGCCTTGTTTGAGTGATTTGAATGTTAATAAAAAACTGAATGTTGATGACAAACCAGCAGCAACGTCAGAACTTTCCTGTTTCAGTCCTCAAAACCTCGCGAGTATCGTATTTACTTCAGGTTCTACCGGAAACCCTAAAGCGGTGGCTCACACACTTGAGCAGCACCTGTATTCAGCTGCCGGGTTACTGGACGCCTTCCAATTTAAAGACAGTGATACTTGGCTGCTGAGTTTGCCTATGTACCATGTGTCAGGGCTGGCGATTGTTCATCGTTGGCTAGTTTCTGGTGGCTGTATAAAAATGGGTATTGGTCAGCTTGAATCCGATATCAAGGGCTGTAGTCATGCTTCGTTGGTCGCTACTCAGCTACATAGGCTATTAAAGAGTAAGCAAGCACTTACTTTAACTCATGTGCTGTTAGGTGGCAGCCATATTCCAGAAGCGCTTGGCCTTGAAGCTCAGCAAATGGGGATTGAGACTTGGCTTGGTTATGGCATGACGGAAGCGGCCTCAACGGTGACAGCAAAGCTTGTTGATGCGAGCAGCACTGCCGGTTTTGTGCTTAATCATCGCCAATTGAAAATAGAAAACCAACGTATCTATATTGGAGGTAATACCCTCGCTTCTGGTTACTACTATCAAGGTACTTTAACCCCTTTAGTGGATGAGAATGGCTGGTTTGATAGTAAAGATCTTGGTCAATGGCATGGCGAGCAAGTGTCGATTATTGGCAGAGCCGATAATCAGTTTATTTCTGGCGGTGAGAATATTCACTGTGAAGAAATTGAGAGGGCACTTGGTCAACTTCCTGAGGTTAAGCAAGCCTTTATTATACCCGTTGAAGACAGTGAATTTGGCTTTAGACCCGTTGCGATTATTGACTGTGATGAAATGCCAACCAAAGTGTGGTTTGCCGAACAGCTACAAGGAAGCCTAGAGCGATTTAAGTTCCCTATCGACTACTACCGCATGCCAGAGCAAGAACAATTAGGCATCAAGGTATCGAGAGCGGGATTGGCGCAGTGGTTACAAGAGGTTCGTTCTAAATAAAACGAAGCGCAATACACGGTGACTAGTCGTAATTGCGCTTCAGGGGGGTGTGATGGTGGTGAAGCCATCACAAATTCTTATTGTTTTATCTTGTCATCAAAAGGTGCCGTGTTAAGCGAGAGCCTTTTTCATTTGTTCTGCGACCTTATCCACTTTTCCTAAGCCAATGATAACTTGCAGTCCACCTTTACCCACCGGAACCACACCTGCTGCTCCTAGTTTCTTCAGTTTGTCACTGTCGGCGATTGAAGAGTCTTTTACCGTTAGGCGTAGGCGAGTGATGCAGTTGTCAACTTCAAGGATGTTGTCTGCACCGCCAATCGCTTCAATGTAGTTGTTAGTTAGGTTCACGAGTGCTTCAGGAGATGCAGTCTCGCCTTCAGCTTCCATCTCTTCACCACGACCTGGAGTACGTAGGTTGAATTTGATGATAGCGAAGCGGAAGATGCAGTAGTACAGCGCGAAGAACACAACACCTTGCACCAATAGCATGTACCAGTTCACTGCTAGTGGGTTTTGGCTAGACAGTACCAGGTCAACAAATCCTGCTGAGAATCCGAAGCCTGCCATCCATTCCATGCTTGCCGCAATGTAAAGTGATAGACCTGTTAATACTGCGTGCAGTAGGAACAGTACAGGAGCAAGGAACATGAAGCTGAATTCTAGTGGCTCTGTGATACCCGTGAAGAATGAAGCCATAGCTGCCGCAAGCATGATAGCGAATACTTGGTTCTTATTTTTCGCATCAGAACAGTGATACATCGCCAATGCTGCTGCTGGTAGGCCAAACATCATGATAGGGAAGAAGCCCGCTTGGTACATGCCAGTTTTACCTGGAATACCCGTACCGTTAGCGATAGATTGCGCGCCGCCTAGGAAGTTTGGAATGTCGTTAATACCGACAACGTCGAACCAGAACACAGGGTAAAGAGCGTGGTGCATACCAACTGATAGGAACAAACGGTTGAAGAAACCAAACAGACCAGCACCGACTGCGCCCATGCTTTCTAGTTTAATACCCAGAACGATCAGAGCGTCGTAAACAGCTGGCCAGATGTAAAGAAGAGCAAATGAAAGCGCCATACCTGCAACCGAAGTTAGGATAGGAACTAAGCGTTTACCACTGAAGAATGCGAGAGCTTGAGGCAATTCAACGGTCGAGTAGCGGTTGTAGATCTCAGCTGAGATGATACCCACGATGATACCGACAAACTGGTTGCTGATTTTTCCAAAAGCCGCTGGCACTTCACTTGCCTCAACATTAAGCAACTGTGCAACTGAGCCTGGGTTTAGCAAAGTGGTTACGACAAGGAACATCACGAAACCAGATAGCGCCGCAGAGCCATTTTTGTCTCGGCTTAAGCCAAATGCAACACCGACTGCAAAGAGAACGGCCATATTATCAATGATCGCACCGCCAGATTTGATCAAGAATGCGGCCAAAATACTTTCCGAACCCCATCCAACAGGATCCAACCAGTAGCCAATACCCATAAGGATTGCTGCAGCTGGCAGTGTGGCTACGGGAACCATCAATGCCTTACCTACTTTTTGCATATACCCAAGTATATTCATACGTGCCCCTAAATTTTGAAATTAATTTTTTTAATGTTTCTGCTCACCACTATTTGCAACCAAATATTGATCAATGCAGTATTTTAAGTAACTGCGGCTATTAGAAACTTATTTCTTAATGCAAACAAACGAAACGGGTAGTACCATGAATTAAAATTTTTAATGCATGAGCGCTTATGGCAAACCATCAGTCTTTACTTAGAAATCTTCATACCTTTAATGTTGCTGCAGAGAAAATGAGCTTTACGCTGGCTGCTAAAAAGCTTCATTTAACACAAGGAGCGGTGAGTCATCGCATTAAGGTGTTAGAAGGTGAGCTTGGCTTTAACTTGTTTGTACGAGGCACACGTAAGCTTGAGTTGACCGAAGAAGGTCAGCGATTTCAACGAACTTTGTCTAAGTCGTTAAGCTCGATTTTTGGTGAGATTGAAGACATTACTAACACCGATCTCTATGGGCAGATCAATATTGGTACTAGCCCAGCGTTTGCTAATAGCTGGTTGCTGCCTAGGCTCGCAGACTTTAAGAAAAGATACCCTAAGTTTAATCTCAATATCTTCTCGCAAGAGGAACAAGACTTTCACCAAAATCACCTTGATATAGCGATCTATTACGGTGCGGAAGATCTTAAAGACATGCACCGACAACGCCTTTTTGGTGAAAAGTACATTCCGGTTTGTACGCCGAGTTATGCCGCAGAACACAAGATCTTTGATGATGGTTTGGATTCGCTTCATAGGATTAACTTTATTCATGCATTAGGCTCCGACGTTTGGCAGCGCTGGATTAAGCACAATAATTTGGATGTGAATCTGTTCGAGCAGTTTTATTGTGTGAGTCACCGAGATATGGGCGTTAAGAGTGCTTTGTTCAATATTGGCGTTGCGATGGGGCGTTATCACTTCGTGAAGCAATACATTGAGACGGGAGAGCTGATTACGCCTTACCCAAGTATGGAGACAGATAAAGGCTATGATCTTATCTGCCCGCTCGGTACCGAAAAGCGGCCTAAAGTCAGAACCTTTATCAAGTGGTTAGAAGGTCAGTTGAACTAGGTTAGTTAATTTAGCAATTAGATAGTTCAAAACAGAATTTATTATCTTTATAACCATCCATCATAATAAGCCATATAAATAACGGATTATAGAATAAGGTCTTATTATGAAAATTGCCCTCATCATTGCAGTGCTACTGCAGATAGGCCAAGCTATCACATCGTCGGGGTTGACGCGTTCGTTAGCTGAACTTACTGCATTTGTGTTAGTTGTGGTATTGGTTTTGATGAAAAGAGAGAGCAAGAAGAGTGATAAGCCCCTGTTTGAATAGCGATTTGGTTAAAAGGTTTCAAAAACGATAAAGGCAAAGCCCATATGAGCTTTGCCTTTTTGTTTCGATATTCGAGCTTCGTTATTTTGTTAGAGATTTAGCTCCGTAGGGTTTATGCGAGGGTCAACCACGCTAATGAACCTGTAGAAATCATCACCCACATCGTAATACCAAACATCAATGGCTTTGGTCCCGCCGCTTTCAGTTTCTCTACAGAGATCCCGCAGCCAATCAAGAATAGACACACAACTAATGCACGCTTAGACACGTCAAAGATGCCTTGGTATACCACTTCAAACTGTGGCAATAAGTCGCTGACTGCGATAGCTGCGCAGTAGAAGAAAATGAAGTAAGGCACGGTAATCTTCTTTTGATCACTCTTGAAGATCATTGCGCTGACCAACGCGATTGGGATGATCCACAGTGCACGAGCGAGCTTAAGTGTTGTTGCGGTAGTCAGTGCTTCTTCACCATATGCAGAGGCAGCACCAACAACTGAAGAAGTATCGTGAATTGCGATCGCTGCCCAGGTACCGAACGTTTGTTGGCTCAATTCAAGTGCATGACCAATCATCGGGAATAAGAACAGTGCTACAGAGTTCAATACAAAGACGGTAGCCAAAGCTAAACCAATCTGTTCGTCTTCTGCTTTGATTGCCGGAGCGACCGCTGCAATCGCGCTACCACCACAAATGGCGGTACCAGAAGAAATCAGGTAACCCGTAGTACGGTCCAGCCCCATGCGTTTTGCTAAGAACCAGCCAATAACCAGCGTGCCGATAATTGTGGTAATGATCAAACCAATACCGTCACCAGTCACCGCTAGTGCTTTCTCAAACTGAATGCCAAAGCCCAAGCCGACAATTGAGTAGGCCAGTAGTTTCTTAGTCAGTTTGCCGACTTCTACGTTTTCTGGCACTAAACCTAAGCTCGCAAGCAGGAAACCGATAACCAGCGCAGTAGGGGAGCTTACCCATGGGGTTAAGCAAAATAGAGCAGCAAGATAAAATGGAATGGATTTATTCATTTTCATTATATTATTTTTATCGTTTCTGGTTATGGCAGCGTAGCGAAGACTATACGCTTAACTTGATGATAAGTAAGTCTAAATGAATTGAACAAACGTTAAGAAAAACTAAACGTCTGTTCAGGAGGGACATTTGGACTTATTTTAAGCTAATTATCTTTGAGAGCCACGTAGATCAGCAACAGCCTGATGCAGAGTTTCACAAGATGCATCGGCCGGTGAAATTGGCTCACCTGTTTCGATCTCTAGCTTTGTCCAGAAACGAGTTGGCAACCCTTTGCATGCTCGGCCTTTATAGCGACTGAAGTAGCTGCCCCATAACCCTTTGAGAGCCATTGGAATGACTGGTACGGGAGAACGTCGGATAATCAGCTCCATACCACGCATGAATTCTGCAACCTCGCCATCTGAGGTGAGTTTACCTTCCGGGAAGATACACACGATATGACCTTCATGCAGTGCTTGTTCAACCTCGTTGAAAGCGTTGCGAATCGAGCGGCGGTTGGTGGATGAGATAGGAATCACTCCAGCTCTTTTCAAGAAGCGTCTTAATGGCGGAAGCTTGGCATAGTCTTCTTCCATGACAAAACGAATCAGGCGAGGGCATACCGCGCTGAGTAGCAGTGCATCCATATAGCTGACGTGGTTACAAACAATCAACGCTCCACCGTTTTCAGGTAGGTTATGCAGATTCTTGTGCTTAACACGGTACATGGTATGCGTGACGACCCAAGTGAAGAAGCGGAAGGCGTAAATGGGTACCTGATAGAACAGGTAAAGCATCACGAAGGTATTCAACAGAGCCAGTAGTACAAACAGCTGTGGAATGGACAATTCAAGCACGCTTAAGCATACGATGCCCATCACAGCGCTACCTACCATGAACAGCGAGTTGTAGATATTTAGCCCTGCAATCACTTGAGCACGCTCGTCTGGTTTCGCGCGTAGCTGCATCAGTGAATAAAGCGGCACAATAAAGATACCACCAGAGATACCAAGTAGCAGTAGATAAGCAAACAGCGGCCATAGCTTGGAGTAAGTCACAAATTGCTGGAAAGAGCTAAACTCGGGCAAAGACTCAGGGGTGGATGTCGCCATCAGCAAGCCAAAAATTGAAATTCCTAAACTGCCCATTGGCACAATGCCGATCTCAATTCGGTGATTGGAAAGCTTGTCACAGGCTAGAGAGCCAATGGCAATGCCTACAGAGAATAGCGCCAGCAAAAAGGCAACAGAGCTCTCAGTGCCATTCAAATGCAGCTTAGTGAAGTTTGGGAATTGGGTTAAGTAGGTCGCGCCAAGGAACCAAAACCAGCTGATAGACATTAAAGCCTGGAAGGTTGGTCGGTCTTTTTTTGCAATCGCGAGTGTTGCTTTGGTCAGCTTGATTGGCTGCCATTTCACTTTAAGATCCGGCGCATTGCTTGGTGCTTCAGGAATAAAGCAGCTTGATACGTAGCCAAGCACAGCAAATGACACAATACAAATTGCTGCAACCAGCTTAGCGCTCTCTTCCGATGCAATAATACCGGCACCCAAAGTACCAATCAGAATGGCTAGAAATGTGCCTGTCTCAACTAATGCGTTACCTGAAACGAGTTCTTTTGTTTCTAGTTGCTGAGGGAGTAGCGCGTATTTTACCGGTCCAAAGAAGGCACTCTGCGTTCCCATTAGAAACAGAAGTAGAAGTAAAATCCCGTAGCTTTCGTAGATAAAACCAATCGCACCCAGCGACATGATCACCACTTCAAGCAGCTTCACTTTACGGATAAACCAAGATTTTTCGTATTTGTCTGCAAGTACACCAGCCAAAGCAGAGAACAGGAAGAAGGGCAGAATAAATAGGCCAGCCGCCAAATTTATGAATAGGTTGCTGGAGATAGGTAGTGTGTCTACGCTTGCGAAAGCAACAAACAGCAACAGAACATTTTTGAATATGTTGTCGTTAAAGGCTCCCAGAAACTGGGTAATAAAGTAGGGTAGGAACCTTTTTTGCGTTAACAGCGAAGATTGGCTGCTGTTGTTCATTGTCTTTCCTTGAATGCTTACCAGTTGGTTAAGTAGTTTGAGACTAGGTTATTAATCAACTCTTTACCATCGATAGGCTCAGATGCGAAAAACTTATCGTCAACACTCAGAAGTGTAATTCCGTGCACGCCAGACCATAATACACGGCTCGCTTTAACGACTTCGCTTTCCGTATGTTCAGGTGCAATTGCGATTAACAATTGCTCTAGCATGCCAGTCATCTTATCGATACGGTTGGATTGCCATTCAGGTAGGTTTTCACCGTGCATGTTGTGCTCAAAGATAAGCTGCCAACGGTGTGGGTGCTTTTGCGCAAAGTCGTGGTAGCAGTATGCAAGATTAAATAATGCTTGCTGTGCATTGCTTGATTGTTCAACGGCAGCTGCAGATTCAGCCGCGAGCTCATCCAGGGTTTTAGCTACAACATGAAGAAGCAAAAGATTGTAGTTACCGAACACATTTACCAGGGTACTCGGTACATAACCAATCATGTTCGCGATTTTTCGTAGGCTCAACTCGTGATAGGAGTGCTGCTCTAAAAAGTCTGTCACTGTATTTAAAGTCAGCTGGATCAATTGTTCTCGAGTGTGGTCGTTTCTGCGTGCCATGAGTAGTTTCTAGTAAATGAACATCGTTCAATATTTTAATGCTGCCCCTGAGTGCCGTCAATCCCTTCGCTAGTTTAGTAATTAACTAATCGCCGCAATATTATGAAACATGTGTAAACACAGTGAATATTTCATTGTGCTTTGTTAACGAGTATGATTAAGGTGTCGAAAGATAAAGAAACCTATAAAGGATAATAATGAAACGATTTTTCTCACTAGTCGCGATTCTGATGGTATCAGTCGCGGTGACACCAATCGCGGAAGCGAAAAAGTTTGGTGGTGGTAAGTCTTTTGGTAAGAGTTTCAAAACGGCTCCTGCACCCAAACAGCAACAACAGAACACGAATTCAATCCGACAAGATCAAGCCGGTAAGAACACAGCGGCTAACTCTAGCAAGAAAGGCCTTATGGGCGGTCTGCTAGGCGGTTTACTTGCAGGTGGTCTACTAGCAGCATTCTTCGGTGGCGCATTTGAAGGTATCCAGTTCATGGATATTCTGATTATGGGTCTGATTGCTTTCCTAGCGTTTAAGTTCCTACGTGGCATGCTTGGCGCGAAGCAGGGTTCTATGAACCAGCAGAATGCACGAGGCCAACAGCCAGCATTCGGCGGTATGGGACAAAACAAGTTTGAACAACCAACGCAACAGCCAAATGTTCATAACTTCGAGCAAGCACAACCTCAATCACAAGGCACTGCTGGTGGCTTTGGTTTTGGTGCGCAAAGTGATGTTCCACATAACTACCCACCGGGTTTTGATCAAGCGGCATTCATCAACGGCTCTCGTGAGCACTACCGTACACTGCAAGGTGCATGGAACCACAACGAGCTAAGCACGATTGAAGAATACGTGTCTCCAAGCCTTTTCGAAGACCTAAAAGCTGAGCGTAGCAAGCTAGACGGTGATCAGCACACAGATGTAATGTACGTTGATGCTGAAATCGTTCGTGCAGACCATGACGGCAGCAAAGCACAGCTAAGCCTACAGTTTAGCGGTCGCTACCGTGATTCTGCGGAAGGTATCGAAGAAGACATCACTGATATCTGGCACTTAGAGCGTGACCTAACAACCGACAACGCACCTTGGTTGATTGTTGGTATTCAAGGTTAATTCCACGACTTAGTTAAACATCAATATGTGTAGTTAATCGGAATAACACCTAATAATTGAAAGCCCCTACAGAGAGATCTGCAGGGGCTTTTGTGTTTTTAGGATAACCAGTAAGTAATGTCTGGGTCCTTAGAACAATGAGTGCCATGGTTTTGCTAGAGATGATTCAAATTTGAGAGGCAGTACTTTGAAAGCGGACATTTGTCCTCAATGCTTTGTACCATTGCTTCTTATGATTGCGCCAACAAAACAAATAAGGAAACATTATGACTGCACATATTGCTGGCACTGCTGAGGATTTCGCATCTACGGTAATTATGCCGGGTGATCCACTACGAGCGAAATACATTGCTGAAACCTACTTAGAAGACGCAAAGCTTGTGACTGATATTCGTAACATGCTTGGATATACAGGCTATTACAAAGGGCAACGTATCTCAGTAATGGGTCATGGCATGGGTGTACCTTCAATGGTTCTCTATGGTCATGAACTGATTAATGACTTTGGTGTGAAGCGCATTATTCGTATCGGTAGTGTTGGGGCAACGCAGAAAAATGTGATGATGCGTGATGTGATTTTGGCACAAGCCGCCGGTACAGACTCTCCAACGAATGCCAAGCGCAGCAGTGGCTATCACATGGCGACCTCGGCAACGTTTGAGCTTTTACATAATGCTTACCTTTCAGCAAAAGAGAAGAATATAGACGTAAAAGTTGGCAACGTGTTCACTGGCGACCTTTATTACGATCCTGATGAAGACCTCATTCCTGCGCTGGAGCGTTTTGGGGTGCTTGGTATCGATATGGAAGTTGCAGGCTTATACGGGCTAGCGCAACAATTTGGTATTGAGTCATTAGCGATCCTGACGGTATCTGATCATTGTATCACGGGTGAGGAGACGACAGCAGAAGAGCGTCAGCTTTCATTCAACAACATGATTGAAATTGCTTTAGAAACGGCAATCAAAGCTTAAGCCTGTGTGGAGGGCTTAAAGTTAAGCTCTCCCAAATTAAAACATCTAACCTACGAGCCCTTGGAGTGAACAATGAAAAATAAAATGACACTCACTGCTATCAGTTTCCTCGCTAATTTCGTTATGGCGGGCTTTGCGACACAATTTGGTATGTTGGTCGAGCCAATAGCCAATGCATTTAACGCGAATGTAAATGAAGTAGCATCAATATTTTCTTTATTAAATGGTGGAGCACTAGCCGGTACAATTGCGGCTTTCTTCTTAATTGAAAAAGTCGGTATTAAACGTATGACGGTACTGTGCTACGGGATTATCGCACTGTCCTCATTAGGCCTTTACATAGCACCTTTGTTATCGATTGTGATGCTATGTATGGCTATCATTGGTTTTTGTGGCGGTGTTGGTCTGTGTATCGCTGGTACTATTGTCGTTTCACTATGGAAAGACAAAATTCAGAGCACAATGTTAGTAGTACAAGACGCGACATTTAACATTGCAGGTGTTGTATTCCCAATGATCACCACTTACGCACTTACTAATGCAATGAATTGGAGCATCAGTTACTTAAGTGTTGGCGTGGTTGCATTGGTAACAATGTTTATCGCTTTGCTGACTAACTTCAATCAATGTGGTGATGAAAGCACAGCACAAACTGAATCAAAGTCTGAATGGAACTTCGGCATTATTAGTGGTGGTATCGGATTATTTTTAGGAATGCTTGCCCTTTATACCTTCTTAACTTGGGCTCCAATGTTTGTGAAAGAGAAGTTCGATATTCCATTTGAACAAGCGGGTAGCATTATTACTCAGTATTGGTCAGCAGCGTTGGTTGGTGCTTTAGTTTCGACTGTCATTGTGTCGCGTATGAAGATTCAGTCTTTCTTATTGACGATCATTACACTTGCAATGGTAATAACGAGTGTCATCGTTACGACAAACAAACTAGAATGGCTCTCTTACCTGACTTATGGTTACGGATTTGCTTGTGCCGCACTTTATAATGCTTTCATTGCTTATGGTGTGTCATTTGTTCGCAATGCATCAAGTAAGAATGTTTCTTATATATTGGTTAGTGGCAGTGCTGGTGCAATGTTTAGTCCTGCGATTAGCTCTATGATGGAAAGTATTGTTGGCTTACAAACGGTTATGTATGCCATCCCTGCTATCTATGCTGTTGTGTTGGTGATGCTTATTGCATCTTCAAAGTACAAAGCAAGCCAAGCCAATCAAGCTCAAACTGCATAAATAGTTACCGTTTTAAGTGACCCCGAAAAGGTCTGCATTTGCGCAGGCCTTTATTGTTCCGCAAACTTTCTGAGTCCTTCTAGATCAAGAATCCTTAAGCCTTTCTTTTCTTTCGCAATAAAACCTTTGCTCTCAAGCTCTTTCACTGCGCGGCGGTAGACTCTATCTGTCGTAGCAAAACGTTCTGCTTCAAGGTAATTTTTTTGAAAGCCATCGACGGGTAAGTCATTCAAATATTGATGATAAATGTCGTAGGCAACATTGTAAGTGATCGGATACAGAAGACGCCTTGTTAGGATCTCGACGGTGTCTTGATAGTCAATAGCGATAGCACTGGCGAAATAAAGAGAGAGCTTAGGTTGCTCTAACAAATATTTCTTTAGTTTTTGTGCATCAATGATAGATACGCTCACAGGCTCGATGGGCATAATATCCATCTGGCAGCGGTATCCGGTAAAGAACTCCATCTCTCCGAAAACTTGTTGCTCACACTCGAGAGTACCTAGCAAAAATGTTTTACCGTTTCGAGCCGTCATCCCCATAGAAACCCTTCCTGAATCGACAAGGTATAGGTTCTCTACATGCTCTCCTTGAGTTAATAACTTCTCATTTTCCTCAAATATTCTGCTCGTACAAATACAATCACGAATGGTTTGTTCGATTAGTTGCTTGTCTTCGGTCCACTCAGTTTCGAAGCGACCTTTTCCTAGGGTTTGTAGCTGCATATTTGGTTTTAATTCAGTTGTTGAGATAAGTTTCTTAACTTGGATGATAGATTATCAAGAGCGTTGAGCGAGAAAGGTAACAGGTACAGTGAAAATATTATACACAGAAACGAAAAAAGCCAACTCAATGAGTTGGCTTTTCGATTTTCCAATTAAGGAGAATATGGTGGAGGGAGACGGATTCGAACCATCGAAGGCAGTGCCGGCAGATTTACAGTCTGCTCCCTTTGGCCACTCGGGAACCCCTCCAGGCTGTGTCTTACTCTTCACAAAGTAAGCCTAAATTGATGTTTTCCCATAAGCCCATCAACTAGATTGTTCTCTTAACTCTCAAAAGAGGTAAGAAGAATATGGTGGAGGGAGACGGATTCGAACCATCGAAGGCAGTGCCGGCAGATTTACAGTCTGCTCCCTTTGGC